>JALYSM010000078.1 GCA_030854785.1 Pseudomonadota bacterium | reverse complement strand
GTCCTACGCATCGTTGCCATGCTCGCCAACGAAGCGGCGGAAGCGGTCGTCCAAGGCGTCGCCGCGCCCGCGGCGATCGACCTCGCGATGCAGAAGGGCGTCAACTATCCGCGCGGCCCGCTGGAATGGGCGGATGCGATCGGCGCGACGACGATTCGCACGGCACTCGCCAATCTCGCAGCGCACTATGGCGAGGATCGCTATCGCACTTCACCGCTCATTGCGCGCCGCGCCGCCACGGGAGGGTCGTTGCGTGAATAACGACCGCTTGGCGACGGCGACGGTCGATCCGCAGACGCTGGCCGAACGCGTTGCCCAATCCATGTACGCTCGCGATCCCGCGACTCAGGCACTCGGCATCCGCGTCGAGCGGGTGGGTCCGGGTCATGCGGAGGTGACGATGACCGTGCGCGCCGATATGCTCAACGGTCACGCGATCTGCCACGGCGGCTTCATTTTCACGCTCGCGGACAGCGCGTTCGCGTTCGCGTGCAACAGCTACAACCTGACGACAGTCGCTTCGGGCTGCGCGATCGATTTCGTCGCGCCGGCGCGCGAAGGCGATGTGCTGGCCGCAATGGCGCGCGAGCGCAGCGTCAGCGGTCGCACGGGCATCTACGACATCGAGGTGACGAACCAGCGCAGCGAAACGGTTGCCTACTTTCGCGGCAGGTCGTACCGCATCAAGGGACACGTGGTCGAAGAGCCGCAAGCGCGGGAGCAGGCATGACTTCGCGCAAACCCGCCCCCGGCGAGCTGGAGCCGATCGAGACCGCGAGTCGCGACGAGCTGCAGGCGTTGCAGCTCAAACGCCTGCAGTGGACGCTGCGGCACGCCTACGACCACGTGCCGCATTACCGCGCAGCGTTCGAGGCGACCGGACTGCACCCGAACGATATCAGGTCGCTTTCCGACCTCGCGCATCTGCCCTTCACGACCAAGACGCAGTTGCGCGACCACTACCCCTTCGGGATGTTCGCCGTGCCGCGCGAGCAGGTGGCACGCATTCATGCTTCGTCGGGCACCACCGGCAAGCCGACCGTGGTTGGCTATACGCGGAACGACATCGATATCTGGGCCACGGTGATGGCGCGCTCGATCCGCGCCGCGGGCGGACGCGCGGGCGACATCGTTCACGTCGCGTATGGTTACGGATTGTTCACCGGCGGCCTGGGAGCGCACTACGGCGCGGAGAAGCTCGGCTGCACGGTCATCCCGATGTCGGGAGGCATGACCGAACGGCAGGTGCAGCTGATCGTCGATTTCAAGCCGGACATCATCATGGTGACGCCGTCGTACATGCTCGCCATCGCCGAGGAGATGGCGCGGCAGGGCGTCGATCCCAAAACCTGTTCGCTCAAAATCGGTATTTTCGGCGCCGAACCATGGACGCCGACGATGCGCCATTCGATCGAGGAAAAGCTCGACATCGACGCGATCGACATCTACGGACTGTCGGAGGTGATCGGGCCGGGCGTCGCGCAGGAATGCATCGAGACCAAGGACGGTCTCACGGTGTGGGAAGATCACTTCTATCCCGAAATCATCGATCCCGAGACCGGCGAGGTGCTGCCCGACGGCGAGAAGGGCGAGCTCGTGTTCACCTCGCTGACGAAAGAAGCGCTGCCGATCATTCGCTACCGCACGCGCGATCTGACGCGGCTCTTGCCGCCTTCCGCGCGTTCGATGCGACGGATCGAGAAAATCACCGGTCGCTCGGACGACATGCTGATCATCCGCGGCGTCAACGTGTTTCCGACCCAGATCGAGGAGCTGATTCTCAAGCACTCGGCGCTCGCGCCGCACTACCAGCTCGAGGTCACGCGTCCGACGGTTCTCGACGAACTGACGGTGCTCGTCGAGCGCGCGCCGGGCGCGAGCGGCGTCGACGGCGACGCGGCCGGCGCGCAGCTCGCCCATCTCGTCAAGAGCCTGATCGGCGTCACCGCGGAGGTGCGCGTGGTGCAGAGCGGCGGCATCGAACGCTCGCTCGGCAAGGCCAAGCGGGTCGTCGACAGACGGCCCAAAGGATAGAGTCATGGCAGAAAAGAAATTCGCATCGCAGGCCGACCTCGAGGAGAAACAGGTCAGCTTCGACAAGCTCTCCGAGCACGCGTATGCGTACACGGCCGAGGGCGACCCGAACACCGGTATCGTGATCGGCGACGACGCAGTGATGGTCATCGACACGCAGGCGACGCCGGTGATGGCGCAGGACGTGATCCGCCGCATCCGCGCGGTTACCGACAAGCCGATCAAGTATGTCGTGCTGTCGCACTATCACGCCGTGCGGGTGCTGGGCGCGTCGGGCTACAAGCCCGAGCACATCATCGCCAGCCGCGACACCTACGATCTCATTGCGGAGCGCGGCGAGGCCGACATGAAAAGCGAGATCGAACGCTTTCCGCGGCTTTTCCAGGCGGTCGAGTCGGTGCCGGGCCTCACCTGGCCGACGCTGGTATTCGAAAAGCGGCTGACGATCTGGCTGGGCAAGCTGCAGATCGAGCTGATGCAGCTCGGACGCGGCCACACCAAAGGTGACACGGTCGTCTGGTTGCCGCAGGAAAAAATCCTCTTCTCCGGCGATCTGGTCGAGTACGACGCGACACCGTACACGGGCGACGCTTATCTGACCGACTGGCCTGCGACGCTCGACGCGATCACCGCGCTCGAGCCGCGAAAGCTCGTGCCCGGGCGCGGAGCGTCGCTGCAGACGCCGGAGGCAGTGCGAGCCGGCCTGGAAGGCACGCGCGCCTTTGTCACGGCCATGTTCGGCGCGGTGAAGGAGGGCGCCGCCGCCGGCAAGGATCTGCGTTCGGTCTACAAGGACACCTATGCGGCGCTCAAGCCGCGCTTCGGGCACTGGGTCATCTTTGACCATTGCCTGCCGTTCGATGTCTCGCGCGCGTACGACGAGGCGACGCAGTATCGCGACCCACGCATCTGGACCGCGCAACGCGACAAGGAGCTGTGGGAAGCGTTGGAGGGTTAGCTGCACCGTGAAGACGTACAGCCAGCCGGTCTATCCGTATACCAAGCCGGCGGAGCTCAGCGGCTCGCCGCACCATTGGCCGGCGATCGTCGCCGGCGCTGGACCGGTGGGATTGACGGCGGCGATCGATCTCGCGTTGCGCGGCATCGACGTGCTCGTGCTCGACGAGGACGACACGGTGAGCGTCGGATCGCGGGCGATCTGCTGGTCGAAGCGTACGCTGGAGATCCTCGACCGGCTGGGCTGCGGCGAGAGGTTGGTGCAGAAGGGCGTTCGTTGGAATGTGGGCCGCGTTTTTTTCCGCGACGAGCAGGTCTACCGCTTCGACCTGTTGCCGGAGCCGGGGCACCGGCGGCCGGCTTTCATCAACCTGCAGCAGTATTACGTCGAACAGTTCCTGGTCGAGCGGGCGACCGAGCTGCCGGGCATCGATCTGCGCTGGCGCCACAAGGTGATCGGCGTGACGCCACAGCGCGACCGCGTCGCGCTGCGCGTGTCGACACCGGACGGAGAGTACGGCGTCCAGGCGGACTGGCTGATCGTCGCCGACGGGTCGAAGAGCGCGATCCGCGGCATGCTGGGGCTGGAGAGCGAAGGCCAGGTGTTTCGCGACCGGTTTCTCATCGCCGACATTCACATGACGTCGAATTTTCCCTCCGAGCGCTGGTTCTGGTTCGATCCGCCGTTCCACCGCAATCAGTCTGCGCTGCTCCACCGTCAGGCCGACGACGTATGGCGCGTCGATTTCCAGCTTGGCTGGGACGCCGATCCGGAGGAGGAGAAGAAGCCGGAAAAAATCCTGCCGCGCCTGCAAGCGATGCTTGGCAAGGACGCGCGGTTCGATGTCGAGTGGGCAAGCGTCTACACGTTCCAGTGCCGCCGCATGCGCTCGTTCCGTTGCGGCCGCGCGCTGTTCGTCGGCGACGCTGCACACCTGGTTTCGCCGTTCGGCGCACGCGGCGCGAACAGCGGCATCCAGGACGTCGACAACCTGGCATGGAAGCTGGAGCTCGTCCTGTCGGGCCAGGCGCCCGAGCGGCTGCTCGACAGCTACGACAGCGAGCGCATATCCGCCGCTGACGAGAATATCCGCAACTCGACGCGCAGCACCGACTTCATCACGCCGAAGAGCAGAGCGAGCCGCGCTTTCCGCGACGCGGTGCTGATGCTCGCCAAGCGCCACAGCTTCGCGCGGCGGCTGGTCAACAGCGGGCGCTTGTCGGTACCCGCGATGCTTGCCGATTCGCCGCTCAACACGCCCGACACGCACACATTCGCAGGTCGCATGGCGCCGGGCGCTCCGGCGATCGACGCGCCGCTGGCGGGCGACGGCGGCCAGTGGTTGCTCGATTACCTCTGCAACGGATTCACTCTGGTCGTCTTCACCGAGGCCGTCCCGGCGGAAGGTCTGGTGCGCGACCTCACCGCGCTCGGCAAGGACCCCGTCGGCTGCAGCAGCGTGCTGGTCGGCGGTACGGGCGGCACGCTGCCGGCGGGCATTCGCCGCGTCGCGGACGCATCGCGGATGCTCTCGGAGCGCTACGACGCGCGCGAGGGAACGACGTATCTGTTTCGCCCGGACCAGCACGTCTGCGCCCGCTGGCGCGCATTCGATCTGGTCCAGGTGCGCGCGGCGCTCGCCCGCGCGACCGGCCAGTACCTTCACTGACCTCGCTCATCATGCTCAATACCGATTCGAACATCGCTTCGCCTGATGATTTCTACGAAGAGCTGATCGAGCTGCATCGCGACCTGACCGACGAGCAGAGCGCGCTGGTCAACGCCAAGCTGATCCTGCTGCTGGCGAACCATATCGGCGATCTCGGCGTGCTCCGCGCGGCGATGGCGGCAGCGCGGGAGGATGTGGTCGCGAAACCGAGCATAACCCGGCAACCGGAGACTCGATGAACTACCAAGACATCATCGTCGAAACGCAGGGCCGCGTCGGAGTGATCCGCCTCAATCGTCCGCAGCGCATGAACGCGCTCAACGACGCGCTCGCTGGCGAGCTGGCCTCGGCGCTTGCCGCGTTCGACGCCGATCCAGGCATCGGCGCGATCATCATTACCGGCAACGACAAGGCCTTCGCCGCGGGTGCGGACATCGGAGCGATGGCGGAGTGGAGCTACCAGAAGGTCTACGCCGACAACTACATCTCGAGCTGGGAAGCGGTGAAGCACACGCGCAAGCCCGTGCTCGCCGCCGTCGCCGGTTATGCATTGGGCGGCGGCTGCGAGCTCGCCATGATGTGCGACCTGATCATCGCTGCCGACACGGCGAAGTTCGGCCAGCCGGAAATTACCATCGGGACGATGCCGGGAATGGGCGGCACACAGCGGCTGCCGCGCGCAGTCGGCAAAGCAAAGGCGATGGATTGGTGCCTGACGGGCCGCATGATCGACGCCGCCGAGGCCGAGCACTCGGGGCTGGTCGCCCGTGTCGTGCCGGCGGACAAGCTTTTCGACGAAGCGCTAGCGGTGGCGACCAGGATCGCGGGCTATTCGCTGCCGGTGGTGCTGAAAGTCAAAGAGGCCATCAATCGCGCGTACGAAGCGTCACTGGCGGAAGGGCTCCTGTTCGAGCGGCGCGAGTTTCATTCGACGTTCGCGCTCGACGATCAGAAGGAGGGCATGCGCGCGTTCGTCGACAAGCGGAAGCCCGAGTTCAAGCACCGCTGATCGTCCAACGACACTGGATCCCGGGTCTCGCGCTGCGCGCTCGCCCGGGATGACGTGTGATTCGTCGTTCCCGCGAACGCGGGAACCAGCGTCGTTCGTCACAAGACACTGGATCCCCGCTTCTGCGGGGATGACGCATCGGGTTCCGATTGCCGCGACCCGATGGCGCAGTCGTGTTCCCGGAATTCGCGCTGCGCGCTCATCCCGGGCTACGCATCCGCGTCACTTCACCGTGTCGGCACCCGCCTTCGCCACGACGCCGTCCTGCGCGCCGGTGCCGCGGCTCACGCCGATCCCTCCGATGACCTTGCCACTTTCGATAAGCGGCAGGCCGCCGTCAGATGCGATCACTCCGTCGAGCGTGGCGACATACGGGTGCCCGCTCTCCATCGCATCGAGGAAAGTCTTGGTCGGACGCCGGAAAATGGCCGCTGCGCGCGCTTTGTGTTCGGCGATCTTGCTAAAGGCGTACGGGGTCCCATCCATTTTCACGAAGTAAACCAAGTCGCCTGCTTGATCCGTGACTGCAATCGCATTCTTCCAGTGTCGCTTCTTCGCCTCGGCCATCGCCGCCTCGGCGACTGCCTTCGCGCGCTCGAGTGATATCGGCGTGCCATACGGGATGTCGAACGGCATCGCGTCGGGCACGGGAGCCGGTGGCGGCGCCTGCGCAAAGACTGGAACAGCGAAAAGCAAGGCGGCGATCGTCGACGATCCCCAGTGGAAAGTACGGATGTAATTCCTCCGTGGTTGTCGTATCGTTGGAGCCGGGTCGAGCCCGATTGCGCGGCGACGGCGGCGCGGCCCGAGCGCCAAGCATACACTTTCGCGAGAAGCATTATTCCGGGCCGCAAGCTCGTCGCGGCGATCAAGCATGCGGCGAAAGTGGTCCTCGGCGAGGACATCGCGACGCGCGGCGTGCCGCTTGCTGACCTCCCGGCCGTAGCGGGCTAAGGTTTCTGCACCATCTCGTCGTAGATCCAGCGGTAGGTCTTTTCCAGGCCGTCCTCCAGCCGGATGCGCGGCTGCCAGCCGAGCACCTTCTCGATGAGTGCGTTGTCGCTGCTTCGTCCGCGCACTCCGCCGGGTGCGTCGCGGTTATAGATGCGCCGCACCTCGATGCCGGCAATCGCCTCGGCGAGATCGATCAACTCATCGATAGACACCCGTTTGGACGAGCCGAGATTGATCGGGGCCTCTACGTCGCTCGTCATGACGGCGAGCGTGCCATGGATGCAATCGTCGATGTAGGTGAAGCTTCGCGTCTGCTTACCGTCGCCCCACACTTCTATGACGTAGTTGCGCGAGAGCTTGGCCTGGATCAGCTTGCGGCAGATGGCGGCCGGCGCCTTCTCGCGGCCGCCGTCGTAGGCGCCATACGGCCCGTAGATGTTGTGGTATCGCGCCACGCGAGTGGCGATGCCGAAGTCCTCGCGAAAGTGGCGGCACATGCGTTCCGAAAACAGCTTTTCCCAGCCATAGCCGTCCTCGGGCTGAGCGGGATACGCATCAGACTCTCTGAGAGGCGCAAGGTCGGGGCGTGACTGCTTGTCGACGGAGTAAACGCATGCCGAGGACGCGAAAAAATAGCGCTGCACGCGCGCATCGCGTGCCGCCAGCAGCAAATGCGTGTTGATGAGCACGGACAGCATGCAGTCCGCCTTGTGCGCTTCGATGAACCCGATGCCGCCCATGTCGCAGGCGAGATTGAAGACGCTGTCGACCCCTTCGACCGCGACGCGGCAATCGTCGAGGTCCCTCAGATCGAGCACCCGATTGTCGGCACCGGCATGTACTCGCTGCCACGCCTGGAACGGCTTGATGTCCGCGGCCCGCACCCTATGCCCGGCGCTAAGCAGCTCCGCCACGAGCGCGTTGCCGACGAAGCCGCCCGCACCGGCGACCAGAGTCGTCATGCCGGACGCTGCAACTGCGCAAGAAGCCCTTCCGCGCGCCGCTTCGCCTCGCGGTATCGCGGGGATACGTCGACCGACGCGATCTCGTCGAGCTTCCGGTCCTTGGCCCACTTTAGCATCACGCGCTGGCGCACCGCGACGTGATGCATGACGACGCCCGGCATGTTGTTGAACACGTTGATCAAGAGCCCGGGCTGGTTGGCGTACATCTCCTCGATCAATCCTTTCGCGACATCGACTCGCATTGGCCGCGTGGCCTCGAAGAGCTCGCTCCAGAACGCCAGGTCGCGGATATTGTTCGTGGCTCCTCTGCCGTCGGGCGCGTCAACCGCGACCGCCACGGGAAGAAGACACGCGATATACGACCCCAATTCTCCGAGCCACGAGTCGTGGAACCAGAACGGAAACCACGGTGGCACAAAGAAGCCCATGCGATCCATGAGCCGGCGCGTAATCACGGGCAACGTGCATCGACCTGGGTGCAACGGGTCGGCGGGAAACGCCGTACCGTATCCTTTCGGCATCAGCGATACGGCCGAGCGGTAGCCCTCGTCCCAGCCCTCGGTGCGCATAACGTAATCGTCGACCGACAGCGCCAGGATGTCGCAGGCGTGGCCGAGGCGGGCAAGTCGGTTCCAGAGGTGGCCAAGCGTGAGCTCGCGCGGTGCGATCGACCACAGCACGCCGGTCTTGCCGGCATAGGTCCGCGCAACGGCGATCGATTCCTCGTCATCGTCGTCGATCCCAATGACCGCAACGAGCTTGTCCACGCGCGCCGCCAGGGCGCCGAAGGATTCGAGCGCGCGGAGCAACTTGTCGGGCCGCTTGCGCGTGGCAAGGAGCAACGCGATGCGATCGTTCAATGGGGGAATGTATGCGCGCCTTGGGGCCGCTCGAGCTCATGCCTGGGCCGGCGGAAAGTGGAGATTCTAGCGGACGCCGGCGGCGCAGTAACAGGCATACCTGGCGGCGACTTAAGCCCGCTAGTGCATAAGGAGCCAGCCCCGTGCTAGGGAATCGATCCCTCTCAACAGGGCTTGCATTCCTTAATGAGAATCATTACTATTAGCATTAGTCTCTTGAGATCGCCTTTATGCCATCGATGCGAATATCCACATTCGTCCTTGCCTGCGGCCTGGTGCTCGGAGCCTTGCCGGCGGCGGCAGAGGACACCGACGTACGGTTGGTGATCCGCGAGCACAAGTTCGAGCCCGCCGAGCTTACCGTTCCGGCGCGAAAGAAGATCAAGCTCGTCATCGAGAATCAGGACGCGACGGCTGAAGAATTCGAAAGCTCCGAGCTCAAACGCGAAAAGGTCGTGCCGCCGAAGGGGAGGGTCACGATCTTCGTCGGTCCGCTCGAGCCCGGCCACTATCCGTTCTTCGGCGATTTCCACAAGGAAACGGCCAAGGGCGTACTGATCGCGAAATAGGCGGCTATCGTGCTCGGCATCGCCATACTCGTCTTTCGCGAGGTCCTCGAAGCGGCGCTGGTGGTAAGCGTCGTGTTCGCGGCGACGCGCGGCGTGCCCCTGCGGGAGCGCTGGATCGGCGCTGGTATCGCTGCCGGAGTGATCGGGTCGGTGGCCGTCGCGCTGTCCGCGGGCGTCATCGCCGACGCGGCTGCCGGCATGGGTCAGGAACTGTTCAACGCCACGGTTCTCTTTGCCGCGGTCGCGATGATCGCGTGGCACGCGATCTGGATGGCCACTCACGGCCGGCAGCTCGCGTTGCAGCTACAGGCCCTGGGCTCGGAGGTGTCGGTCGGCCACCGCCCGCTCGTGGCGCTGTTGCTCGTCGTCGCCCTTGCCGTGCTACGCGAAGGCTCCGAGGTCGTCCTGTTCCTGTTCGCCCAGGTCGCGGGCGGATCCGACTGGGCGGATATCACCGGCGGCATCGCGCTCGGCGTCGCCGGCGGGTTCGCAACCGGGCTCGCGCTGTACCTCGGCCTGCTGCGAATTCCCGTTCGTCACTTCTTTACCGCGACCAACTGGCTGCTCCTGCTGCTTGCAGCCGGGATGGCTTCCCAGGGCGCCCGATTTCTCGTTCAGGCCGATTTGCTGCCCGCGTTGGGTTCGCGGCTCTGGGATACCTCGGCGCTGCTTTCCGATGGATCGCTGCTGGGACAGACGCTGCACGCGCTGATCGGCTATGACGCGCGCCCGGCGGGGATCCAGGTGTTGTTTTACGTCGTCACCGGCACGCTGATCGTCATCGGCATGAGGCTATGGGGAAAACCAAGAAGGAGGATGCCTGGCGCGCACTGAGCGCAGCAGGCGCACTTGCCGCCGTACTCGCCGGGCAACTGCGGCCGCACAAGCCATTCCGCGAAGCTTAACTTCGACGCCGCGGTCTTGTTTGGCTTGAACCCCAAACACGCCGATACGACGGTACGCTTCAACCCGGAGTACGAGATCTACCAAACGAGGACGCCGGCCGATCCGCGCTGTGGCGCTGCCACCAGCGCCACAGGACCCATGGAATCCCGACCACGCTGAGCACGGCCCAGACCGACAGGGCGACCTGTCCGCGGTTGCCTGGAGGCGTCAGGAGATCGGCGTCGCGCAGGTGATCCGGGAATGGCCGCGAGGGAACGGGAATGACCTGCAGCTTGGCGCGGTCGCTCGGATAACGCTTCCGGTATTCCCACGCGTTCATGACCGGATAATCGCCCCAGGCACGCGACGACGGTAGCTGCGGAACGCGCAGAAATACCAGCGCCTCGAGGTCGTCGGCGAGCATGGCCTCGATCGGCGTTGGCGTGCGCGCGGGCCGGCCGTGCGCCAGCCGGAGCAGGTCGGCGCCCATCTCCTCGAATCCCGCGGCCGGAAAGAGCCGCGTCCGGTCCTCGGTCAGGTAGTCGAAGCTCTGCACGTTATTGTTGAGACGGCGTTCGCGCAGCGCGAAGTAAGGGAAGCCCAGCGCCGCAAGCGTCCAGCTGGTCGCGCCGCGCGCGGGGATGTTCCAGCCCAGCGTGCGCAGCACACTGACGCTGATGCTCGTGCAGTTCATCGTCGGATGGTCGTAGAGGAGCTGGTGCCGATAGAACTGGTTGTACGTTCGCTCGAGCGCGCCTTGCACCTGGCTTGCGACGCGCTCGCGCTTGAGCACCGCGACGATGAGGTAGGACGGCCGATACCAGGCCTGGCCGCTGTTCAGGTCGGCGAGATAGTTGTCGAGCGGCAGCATCGCGGGAATGATGCCCTTTTCGCTCTCCGCGTCGAGCGTGTAGAAATTATTGGTGATCCAGTCGTTGATCGCGCCCGGACCTCCCGGCGTGCCAGCGGCGCCGACGCGTCCCGTGACCAACGCGAAATGACCCCCGTGCGCTTCGTCGTCATCGCCCTGCGCGCCGTTGAGCAAGAGGGCGAGAACGGGCGCGCCCTCCCAGCGGCGTGGCGAGCCGGGAGAGCGCTCCCACAGCGTGATCGCCGCGAACGGACTCTGCGCGCCGCCGCGCGGCTCGGCACGCACCAGCGCCCGCACTGCTTCGGGGGTCGCCTCGACGCGCTGCGTCGGTGCGCGGCTATCCAGACGAAAATCTTCGGGCCACAGAGTGCGTGCCGTGAACACGCCATCGCGGCTGCTGCCGCGCACCGTCAGCGTTCGCGGCGCCAGATACGCGGTCGATGCGGCGTTGTAATACGAACGGTTGAGGGGAATCTTCGGCACGATCGTGAACGACCAGCGCTCCTGGCCCGCGGTCAGCGTCGCACCGTCGCTGGACAGGCTCGCGCCGCGCACGATCTCGGGCGAGCCGATCCAGACGAGCGGCGGCGCGTCGATCGGCGTCCCCGGCGGATGCGTCGCGGCCCATTGCTCGAGGTCCTTCCAGACGATGACGCCGCGCGTGAAACCCGCCACGGGCAACCCCGGGCGCGGCGTGGCGATGGTTTCGTCCGCGAAGTACCACAATGCCTGCGGAATCGCCGCGCAATCGAGACAGCGACCGGTCGCGAGGCGGAAATCCGTGCCCGCGAACAGGCCGATGTGCGTTTCGAACGGCGACGCGGCGCGGTCGCGCGGGGGCTCAGACTCGGGCACAGTATTTGCGAAATCGCGGTTCACGGAAACTCCTACGAACGCCGCCGGTCGGACTTCTGCGGGCCGCCTTGGCAATCGTAGCGTTCGTTGCGACAGTATCGGCGCATCGTAAACAAGTCAGGCTGGAGTCGCCACCATTGTAAGTTTTTCAAGGCCGTGGCGACGATTATCATCGGGGATAAGGGAGGGTAAGCGATGGCGCAATGGGCAGCGGTCCCGTACCGGGGTGCCGAACGAGCGAAAGAGCGCGGTTACCATCTAGTCAACCGCATGATCGGCCCGCTGCGCCCTCAGGCGCGCACGGAATGGGCCGCGTTGGTCGACGGATTGTTCGCGGAGCCGGCGGCGATTCCGCCGAAGTATTTCTACGACGCCTTGGGTTGCGCGCTGTTCGAAGCGATTTGCGAGCTGCCCGAGTATTACCTCACCCGCATCGAGCGGACCATCTTCATGGCGCATCGCGAGACGATCGCCGCGGTCGTCGGTCGTAACCGGCAGTTCGTCGATCTCGGCGCCGGCAACTGCGCCAAGGGTGAATCCTGGCTGGCCTCCCTGCAGCCCCGGCGTTTCATCGCCGTGGACATCGCCGCGGCGGCGATCGAGCCGGCTCTGGCGCGGCTTGCCGCGGCCCATCCGGAGGTCGAGTTCACCGGCGTCATCACCGATTTTTCGCGTACGCTGGACCTTGTTGCCGATCTCGACGCGGGACCGGCAACGTTTTTCTACCCGGGCTCGAGCATCGGCAATTTCGCTCCCGACGAGGCGCTCGCGCTGCTCGCCCAGGTGCGCAAGCTCTGCGACCGCCGCGGCGGGCTTCTCATCGGCGTCGACGCACCCAAGGACGAGGCGCGGCTTTCCGCCGCCTACGACGATTCGCTCGGCGTGACCGCCGCCTTCAACCGCAACGTCCTCAACCACGTCAACGCGCTCCTGGGCACCGATTTCGATCCGGCCGCGTTTGCGCATGTGGCGTTCTACAACGC
>JALYSM010000040.1 GCA_030854785.1 Pseudomonadota bacterium | reverse complement strand
GCCACCTGCGCGGGCGATCTGCTTTGTCGCGCCGCTCGCCCATGGGGGCCTGCCATGGGCTTCGCGTCGCTTCGTGCATCTCATCCCGGAAAGCCGCCGTCGCGGCCACGCGGGACTTATTCAGAGGTTCCTTAGCCGGTGCAGATTCTCCTCAACCTGCTCGCCGGCGTCGCCCTGCTCGTCTGGGGCACGCACATCGTCCGCACCGACATCCTGCGCCTTTACGGGGGCGACCTCCGCCGCGTGCTGCGGGAGAGCGTCGCCAGCCGTTTCACGGCATTCGGCGCGGGGCTCGCGATCACCGCGCTCCTCCAGAGCAGCACCGCAACCGCGCTCATCGTCGCATCGTTCGTCGGCCAAGGCCTGATCGCGACGGCACCCGCGCTCTCGGTGATGCTCGGCGCCGACGTCGGGACGAGCCTGATGGTGCTGCTGTTCTCGTTCGACCTGTCGTGGTTGTCGCCCTTCCTCATCTTCAGCGGCGTAGTCTTGTTCCTGCGCCGCGAGAACAGCAAGGTGGGCCGCTTCGGTCGCATCCTGGTCGGGCTCGGCCTGATCATCATGGCCTTGCAGTGGATCGTGCTGACGACGAAGCCCATCACGCAGGCCGCGGGCGTCAAGGTGATCTTCGCCTCGCTCACCGGCGATGTGCTGCTCGACATGCTCGTCGGCGTGGTGTTCGCGGTCCTGTCGTATTCCAGCCTCGCCGTCGTCCTGCTCACGGCGGCGCTCGCGGCGTCGAAGGTCATCGGCATCCATGTCGCGCTCGCACTCGTGCTGGGCGCGAATCTGGGCAGCGGCGTGATGGCGATGCTGAATACGCTGCACGCGCCGCCCGAGGCGCGGCGCGTGACACTCGGCAATTTCCTGTTCAAGTTGATCGGCTGCATCGCCTTCGCACCTTTCCTCAACCACGTGGAAACGCTGCTCGCCGCGATCGACCCTTCCGAAAACCGGCTGGTCGTGCATTTCCATCTGGTTTTCAACGTCGTCATCGCCGTCGCGTTCGTGTTCTTCACCGAGCAGATCGCCCGCGTCGCGACGCGGTTGATGCCGGCGAAGCCCGACGTCCACGATCCTGGCAAGCCGCGCTATCTCGACCCATCGGCGCTCGCCACGCCCGCGCTCGCGATCGGCAATGCCGCGCGTGAGGCGATGCGGATCGGCGACGTGATCGAGCAGATGCTGACCGGAATGCTGACCGTCCTCAGGACCAACGACCGCGCCCTCGCGGAGCGATTGCGCAAGATGGACGACATCGTCGACGACCTCTATACCGCGATCAAGCTCTACCTCACTCAGATCAGCCGCGAGGCGCTCGAGGAGAAGGAGGGCCGCCGCTGGGCGGACATCGTCTCGTTCACGATAAACATGGAGCAGGTCGGCGACATCATCGAGCGCATCATCCTCGATCTCGAGGAAAAGAAGATCGACAAAGGACGCAGCTTTTCTGCTGCGGGGATGCAGGAAATTTGCGACCTGCACAGTCGTCTGGTTGCCAACCTGCGCCTGGGCATGAGCGTGTTCCTTCATGGCGACCTGAAGAGCGCGCAACAGCTGCTCGCCGAAAAGGTCCTGTTCCGCGACCTGGAACGCTCCTACGCCGACTCGCATATCACGCGGCTGATGGACAACACCGCCCAGAGCATCGAGACCTCGTCGCTGCACCTCGACCTGATCAGCGATCTCAAGCGCATCAACTCGCACATCTGTTCGATTGCCTATCCGATCCTGGAGCAGGCGGGGGTACTGGCGAAAACGCGCCTCAGGGAATCGCCTGCGCCTGTCCCCCAAACGCCGGCGGCGCCGCCTGGCGACGCCGCCGCCGAAGACGGCTGGAAAAAGCCCAAGCCGCGCACGGCGTAGGCAGCCGGCTAAACGTGGAGCTCACCCTCGGCATCACGCTGGCGGTCCTGGGTGCCGGCTTTCTGCACGCCGGCTGGAACGCGCTGCTGAAGTCCTCGCCGGGCGGCGACGCCCTGCTCGACACCGCGACGGTAGTCGCCGGATCTTCGTTGTGGGGATTGGCGGTCGTTCCGTTCGTGCCGCTCCCCGCCGCCGCGGCGTGGCCGTACATGGCCATGTCCGCCGTGATCCATTTCGGTTACTACCTGACGCTGGCGCAAGCGTACCGCACCGGCGACCTTTCGTTCGCCTACCCGCTGATGCGCGGCACGGCGCCGCTCATCGTTGCGCTGCTCGGGATCGCCTTCCTGCACGAGCTGCCGACCGTGCCGATGGCGCTGGGAATCCTGCTCATCTCGCTCGGCATCGTCAGCATCGCGTTCGTGCAGCATCGGAAACATCCCCCGAGCGCGGCGTACTGGGCGTTCGCCAACGCGGCGTTGATCGCCATCTACACCCTGGTCGACGCGACGGGCGTACGCGCATCGGGCAACGCTGCGAGTTACGTGTCGTGGTTGATCTTCCTCGAGGGCCTGCCGTTTCTGGTGTGGGTTGTCTCCCGACGCGGCCAGGTCGCGGTGCGCTACCTGAGGAGCAGCGCGATCCGCGGGCTCGTCGGCGGCGCGTTGAGCCTCGCCGCGTACGGTATCGTCCTGTGGGCGATGACGCGCGCGCCGGTCGCTGCGGTGGCGGCGCTGCGCGAAACCTCGGTGCTTTTCGCGGCAGTCATGGGCTCGTTGTGGCTCAAGGAAAAATTCGGCCTGCCGCGGGTTGCCGGGGCGGTAAGCGTCGTGCTCGGCATCGCGGCGCTGAAGCTGTGATGAACCCGCTCATCGTGCAATGACGCCCACGATTCCCGGTCACGCGCAGGTGGTCATCGTCGGCGGCGGCATCGCGGGTGCAAGCACGGCGTACCACTTGGCCCGGCTCGGCGTCACCGACGTCGTGCTGCTCGAGCAGGGCAAGCTCACTTGCGGTACGACCTGGCATGCCGCAGGCCTGGTCGGCCAGTTGCGCGCCACGCGCAACGCCACGCGCATGAGCCGCTACGGCATCGAACTTTACGCAACGCTGGAAGCGGAGACCGGTCTCGCCACGGGCTGGAAGCGGTGTGGCAGCCTCAACGTGGCGAAAACGCCGGAGCGGCTCACGCTCTTCCGGCGGCAGATGGCGCGGGCGAAAAGTTTCGGCATCGAATTCGAGTTCGTTTCACCCACAGAAGCCGGGAAGATCTATCCCCTCCTGCGTACCGACGATCTCGCCGGCGCCGTATGGATTCCGGGCGACGGCAAGGCGAACCCCACCGACCTCACCCAGTCGCTCGCCAAGGGCGCGCGCATGCGCGGCGTGCGCATCGTCGAGGACGCGAAAGTCATCGCGCCTGTCGTCGAGCGCGGCCGCGTCGCGGGACTCCGTTATCGCACACCCGACGCCGAGGCCCGGATGCACTGCGAGACCGTCGTCAACTGCGCCGGACAATGGGCGCGCGAGCTCGGTTTGCTGGCGGGCGTGAACGTGCCGCTCCACTCCGCCGAGCACTTCTATCTCGTCACCCGGCCGATCCCGGGCGTGCACGCCGACCTGCCGGTCATGCGCGACCCTGACGGCTATATCTACTACAAGGAGGAAGTCGGCGGCCTAGTCATGGGTGGCTTCGAGCCGGTCGCCAAGCCGTGGAACGTCGGCGCCATACCGGACAAGTTCGAATTCCAGCTTCTGCCCGAGGATTGGGACCACTTCGAGATCCTGATGCAGAACGCGATCCATCGCACGCCATGCCTGGAAACCGCGGAAGTGAAGATGCTGCTGAACGGTCCGGAAAGCTTCACTCCGGACGGCAACTTCATCCTCGGCGAGGCGCCGGCTGTGCGGGGCTTCTTTGTCTGTGCGGGATTCAATTCCGCTGGCATCGCCAATGCCGGCGGCGCCGGCAAGCTCATCGCCGAGTGGATCGTCAACGGCGAGGCACCGCTCGACCTTTGGGACGTCGACATCCGGCGCTTTGCGCCCTTCCATGCCAACCGCAGGCACCTGTTCGACCGCACGGCCGAATCGCTGGGGCTGCACTATGCGATGCGCTGGCCGCGCGAGGAGCTCTCGACGGTCCGTCCGCTGCGCCGCTCGCCGCTCTACGATCGCCTGCGGGCCAAAGGCGCGGTGTTCGGGAGCAAGCTAAACTGGGAGCGCGCGAATTATTTTCTTCCGTCCGGAGCCGCGGAGCCGCCGCCGACGCTGGCGACGCCCGGCTGGCTTCCCTACGTGCTCGAGGAGCAGCGCGCGTGCCGCGAGGACGTCGTCGTGTTCGACCAGACCTCTTTCGCCAAGCTCGTGCTCAAGGGTCGCGATGCGCTGGCCGTGCTGCAACGCCTGTGCGCCAATGAGATCGACGTGCCGGTCGGACGAATGGTGTACACCGCGATGCTGAATGATCGTGGTGGCTTCGAGAGCGATCTCACCATCACGCGCCTTGGCGCCGACGCGTTTTTCATGCTGACTGGATCGGCGCAGGCCGCCCGCGACGCCGACTGGATCGAACGGCACATCGACGACGGCGAGTTCGCCGCGCTTGTCGACGTTACTTCCGCGTACTCGGTCCTTTCAGTGATGGGGCCCAAGGCGGAGGCGCTGCTCGGGCGACTCTCACCGGACGATCTTTCCAGGGCCGGCATGCCGTTCTCGATGACGCGGGAGATCGACGTAGGCTACGCGCGCGTCCGCGCCGCGCGCATGAGCTACGTCGGCGGCCCGGGTTACGAGCTGACCGTCCCCTCCGACCTGTGCGTGACACTCTACGAGGCGCTGTGCTCGGCTGGTTCCGATATCGGTCTCAGGGACGCCGGCTACTATACGATCGACGCGCTGCGCATCGAAGCCGGCCGCCGCGCCTGGGGTGCTGAGCTCGGCCCGGACGAAACGCCGTGGGAAGCGGGCCTGGGTTACGCGGTCAAACTGGACAAGCCCGCGGCGTTCATCGGTCGCGAAGCGCTGCAGCGGCAGAAGGCGGAAGGCCTGCGCAAGCGGCTCGTGGTCCTGACCTTCGACGACCCCTCGGCATTTCCCTGGGGAGGCGAGCCGGTACTCATGGACAGCACGAACGTCGGCGAGCTGACGTCCGCGGGTTACAGCCGCAAGCACGGCCGCGCGATCGCCATGGGCTACGTCCGTCCCGAGCGGATCCTGACCGACGAGACGCTCCTCGCGGCGAAATTCGAGGTCGACATCGCGGGCGTGTTGTTTGCGGTGACGCCGCAGCTCAAGAGCCTCTAACATAGTGAAATTGTTGCCGGGCTTGCGAATAGGCTCCACTATTCGCCGCGCCCCGCGCCGCGCCAGCGGCGGTTTGGGCCAGCAACGCACACGTGTTTCACTGTGTTAGAGGCTCTAAGCTAACCTGAATCGGCATCCAGTCGCGAGCGTTTCATGTCACATCGGTATTCCACCCCGCCGCGCCGCGGCCGCGCGCCGAACAAGCCCGGCGCGCCCGTCGGCCAAGTACAGAGCTTGACGCGCGGACTATCCATTCTCGAGGCGCTGGCCAGGAGCGGTGTCGGCTTGACGCTGACCGACGTCGCCCAGCGCGTGCAGTTGCCGGCATCGACCACGCACCGGTTCCTGTCGACGCTGGATAGGATGGGTTACGTCTACCAGGCCGGCGACCTCGGGCTGTGGTACGTCGGACTCCAGGCGTTTACGGTCGGCACGACATTCCTCGCCAACCGCGACTTCGTCGCACAGAGCCATGCGTCAATGCATCGCCTGATGGAACAGGCAGGCGAGACCGCGAACCTGGCGATCCTCGACGGTACCGAGGCGGTGTTCATCGCCCAGGTGCAGTGCCACGAAATGATGCGCACGCTGGTCAAGCTTGGCAGCCGAGTTCCGCTGCACGCCTCGGGTGTCGGCAAGGCGCTCTTCGCCGCGCTGGCCGACGAGCAGATCGACGCGATTCTCAAAGTCAGAGGGCTGCCGCGCATCACGGAAAACACCATCGTCGTCCCGGAAACGATGTGGGCGGCGCTGCGGGTCATCCGCCAGCGCGGCTACTCGTTCGACGACGAGGAACACGCGCGTTCGACGCGCTGCGTCGGCGCAGCGGTCTACGACGAGCACGCCGAGCCCTTGGGCGCGATCTCGATTGCCGGCCCGTCGGCGCGTTTGTCCGACGAGCGCGTCCGGCAGCTCGGCCCGATCGTCGCGCACATCGCCGAGGAGCTCACGCGGCACCTCGGCGGACGCTGGCCGCACCCGTATTGAATGGTGTCCTCGTCGATCGGAAGGCGAGCATCGCGTTCGATGGCGGCGGGCTGTGCTAGGCGCGTAGTGGCGCAAGGCGTGTCGTCGAGCGGGTACCCGGCTTGCGGCGGCTACTCAACCCACGAGTAGCCGCGCACAAGCCACCCGCTTACGACGACTGCGCCACAACGCGCTTGCGCCCCAGCGGCTCGCCGTCTCCCAGCGGCGTGCAAACGACGACGTACGCGACGTGCGCTGGCACCGCGTCCTGGGCAGCGGCGAATGCCTGACGGGCGGACAGGCTTCGCCGCTGAATCCTGCGCCGATCTTCCCGCTGCTGCGTTCCGCCTGCAGCCGCGCGCGGCGCAAGTCCGTGCTATGCCGAATCGGATGCCGTTGGCGCCAGCGGCGGGAACCAGAGCATGCGAATCAGCCCCGAGCGCGAAGCCGCTTCGAGCATTTGACGATGTTGCGCGAACGGGAACATCGGAAAGCGCTCGGCCAGCGCGCCGGCAGAAAACGCAGCACGGCTGTCGGCCATCCAACGGAACACGGCCGCCGCTTCGGGCGCAACTTCCATCCGCGTCGACATGCGCTCACCGTAATTCGGATCCGCGATCATGACGCGCACGACTTCGTAGGCATAACCGCGCGCGACCGGGGCCGGGTCGATCTCGAGGCGGGTATGCGGCGTCTTCTGGAAGCGCGATGCGAGCGATATTGCCGCCAGGCGCTCCTCAGGCAAGCGCAGCCCCGCGAGCACGTCCTCGACCCGCAGTCCCATACAATCTTGCGGCAGCCGCGCAAGCAAATTCGAAAGTAGCGCCGCAGCCGCGTCGCGAACGGCGCCCTCACCCCAGCCGCCGTAGAGAGGGCGACGCCAATCGGAATCCTGCAACAGCAGCAGCTGCAGCTGCTCGAGCACACAGTCTGCGGCGGACGGGAGATAAATTCCGATGCTGACCGAAAGCGAATCGCCGCCGGACTCGGTGGCATGCCACGTGCCGCGCGGCAGGTACAACACCGAGCCGGGCTGCAGCTCCACGGTAGTGAAGTCGGCGCTTGCCGGATCGGGAAAGCCCGCCGCAACCTGCGGATACAGGAAGTCGAACGGCTCGGTGTCCGGGACGAATTGCGTCCCGCAGGGATAGCGCAGCTCGCGCACCGGTGCGATGCGAAAGCTCTTCGTCCCCTTGAGCTGGATCGAGAACAAATCCTGCGCGTCGAAATGAACCGAGAGACCGTCGGCCAGCGGCGAGGAGAATACGCTTGCTCGCGCTGCGCCCCTGGCGATGCCCAGCTCCGCCTCGAGCTGCCGGAGATCGGGAGCGGTCGCCGCGACGAAAGCTGAGATGTCCTCGAACTGGACGGTCAGCCCCATCCGGTAGAGTGACGCCGCCTGGACCTGATCGATGGCGAGCATCTTCTGGTACTTGCGTCCTCGGGTGAAGCGCAGGTTGCCTCGGTACACGCGAGAGAGGGCTTCGACGCTGGCGAGCTCCGGCGCACGCAGGAACGCCGGCAGCCGCGCCGGATCGCCGTGCGCGACAAACGGTTTGTCGGGCCAGTAATCGCGCAGAAACTCGGCTGCAGAATGGGGCGCGGTCAGCGCGCCCAGCGTCGAAACATCCGCATCCGCCATGCAACCGTTCTCCTTGTGTTGCGTTCGTGGAAGCCCTCGCGCGCATAGCCGCGATGCGCGGCCGACGGCTCCGGGCTGAGAAGTCTACGCCGGCTTGTCCTGCGCGTCGCGCTGGCGACCCGACATGTGATGATCGCTCGGCGCCGCCGCGCGGCGCGCCAAGCGCGCGCAACGCAGCGCGAGATCAGGCTGCGGGTCCGGGCGCCAGCGTGACAGCAGGGCATCGGCGGCGCCCGGATCGTTGCACACGAGCACCATGTCGCAACCGGCTGCGCAAGCCGCTTCGGCCCGCGCGACGATGTCGCCGGGGCCCTGCGCGCCGGCCATCGACAGATCGTCGCTGAAGATCAGGCCGGCGAAACCGAGCCGCCTGCGCAACAGCTCCTGCAGCCAGATCGACGAAAAGCCGGCAGGCCGATCATCGACCGCGGAAAAGACGACGTGCGCCGGCATGATGCCTTCGATGCCGAGGCGCACGAGCGCGCCGAACGGGACGAGGTCGGCCTTTTCGATGACGGCGAGCGGCCTTCTGTCGACGGGTATCTCCGCGTGCGAATCGCTGCTGACGAAACCGTGCCCGGGAAAGTGCTTGCCAACCGCGGCCATGCCGCCGTCGCTCAACCCCCGGCAAAGCGCGCACGCAAGGTGCGCCACGGCGTTCGGATTGCGGTGCAAGGCGCGGTCGCCGATCACCGCACTGTGGCCGTAATCGAGGTCCAGGACCGGAGTGAAACTGAAATCGATGCCATGCGCACCGAGCTCGACCGCGATGCGCGAGCCGATGCGCTGCGCTTCGGCGGCGGCCGCCGCTGCGTTGCGGTCCCACTGCTCGCCCAGCGTGCGCATCGCCGGGAGCGTCGCAAAGCCGTTGCGAAAGCGCTGGACGCGCCCGCCCTCGTGATCGACCGCGATGAGCGGCGGCGGCTCGCGCAACGCACGGATCGCGCCGGTCAACGCCTTGAGCTGATCCGGCGCGGCATAGTTGCGCGCGAATAGGACGAGCCCACCGACCAGCGGATGGGCGATGCGCTCGCGCTCCGCCGCCGTCAGCTCGAGGCCAGCAACGTCGAGCATCACCGGCCCGCGATCGATCCGGTTCACGCCGAGGCCTCCTTGGACGGTAACGCAAAATACGACGCTGCGCGTCGGCCTCCAGCGTCGATTCGCCTGGTCGGAGCCCCAGCGCTCCGCGCCGGGGCTCCTCCTTCCCGGCTCACGCCGCGGCCTCCCGAATCAGCGCCTTCATCTGTTGCACGGCTTCGCGCAAGCCCACAAAGACGGCGCGGCTCACGATAGCGTGGCCGATGTGCAGCTCGCGCACGCCGGGCAGCGCCGCAATCGGCTGAACGTTGAAGTAGTTGAGCGCATGGCCGGCGTTGAAACGCATGCCCAGGTCAATAACCGCAGCGCCTGCGTCGCGGATGCGGGCGATTTCGTCGACGACGGCGGAACTCTGCGGATCACGGCCCTTGGCGTGAAATGCATGCGCGTACGGTCCGGTGTGGATTTCACAAACCCTGGCGCCGATCCGTGCTGCAGCCTCGACCTGTCGGGTTTCCGCGTCTATGAAGACGCTGGTGACGATGCCGGAAGCGGCCAGCGCTGCGACGACGCCTTTGAGCCGCACCTCCTGACCCGCGACGTCAAGGCCGCCTTCGGTAGTCACCTCCTCCCGGCCCTCGGGGACGAGCATCGCCATCTCGGGTTTCAGCGCGCACGCGATGCCCACCATTTCGTCGGTGGCCGCCATTTCGAGGTTGAGCTTGATATGCACAAGCTGGCGCAGCCGCCGCACGTCCTGATCCTGGATATGGCGCCGGTCCTCGCGCAAATGCACCGTGATGCCGTCGGCGCCGCCCAGATGTGCCTCGACGGCCGCCCACACCGGATCGGGCTCGTAGGTGCGGCGCGCCTGGCGCAAGGTCGCGACGTGGTCGATATTGACGCCGAGCTCAATCATGGGTGCCGTCATCTCCGGTTTCTTCCATGGCCTGCAGATCGCGCACGACCCGGCGGCTCACAATCGTGCGCTGCTCCAGATAGTGGTCCAGCACTTCACGCATGAGCTGCTTGGCTTCCGCAGCCGCCTCCGGCGCACTGAAGTCGTGTTGCGCGAGCGCAAGGAGTGTCGCGCCGCGCACCTGCGGATACCGCCGCCCCGGCTCCGCAACCGTAAGGCGTGGGCCACGATCGAACGCGTAATAGTACCGCTCCGCAGGATCGATCGGCCGTCCCGTGTCCGCCTCATGCGTGAGCGGCAGCGCGTAGCCGAGCTCGGAGAGCAACCTCAACTCGAAACGTCGCAACAGCGGAGCCTGTTCCACGCTCCCGGCGAGCTCGACGAGCGCCGCTTCGTAATCGCGAAACAACTGCGGGTGCGGATCCTCGCGCGGGAGGAGCTTGAGGATGAGCTCGTTCAAATAGAAGCCGCACAAGAGCGCTGAGCCACCGACCCGCGGCAGGCCGCCGCGCCAGTCCGCCTTGATGAGTGTCTTGAGCTCGCCCGCTCCGGACCACGAGAGCGCGAGCGGCTGAAAAGCCTGGAGCACGCCGCGCAACTCTGATCGCGGGCGCCGCGCACCGCACGCCACCAGCGCCACGCGCCCGTGGGCCGCCGTCAGCGCTTCGACGATGACGCTCGTTTCGCGATAGGGATACGTGTGCAGGACGAACGCCGGCTGTTCGTCGCGCCGCTCGCGTGGCTGTCTCATCGGTCGAGCGATCTCAAGACTGTCAGTAGCCGAGCCGGCTCAGCATGCGCTCGTCGTCGGCCCAGCCGGATTTCACCCGCACCCAGACCTCGAGAAATACCTTGCCGCCGAACATGCGTTCCATGTCGCGCCGCGCCGCGGTCGCGATCGCCTTCATGCGCGCACCGCCCTCGCCCAGCACGATCGCGCGCTGGCTCGCCTTCTCCACGAAGACGGTGGCGTGGATGCGGCGCAGGTTGGCTTCGTGCGCGAAGGTGTCGATCGCTACCGCCGCGGCATACGGCAGTTCCTCGCCCAGCAGCCGGAAAATCTTTTCCCGCAGATACTCCGCCGCGAGGAAGCGCTCGTCGCGGTCGGTTAGATCGTCCGCCGGATACAGCGCCGGCCCCGGAGGCAGCCGGCCGGCGATTTCGGCTGTCAGCGCGTCGAGCTGCCATCCTTTCTCCGCGCTGATTGGAACGATCGCCGTGAAGTCGCGCGCCGCGCCGATCGCTGCAAGGAGCGGCAGCAGGCGCGACTTGTCCGGAAGCCGGTCGACCTTGTTCACGGCCGCGATGACCGGCACGCCATCCGGCAGCAACGCGAGCACGTCGCGGTCGGCCTCGGTGAGCTTTGCCGCGTCGACCACGACGACGATGACGTCGACGTCGGCGAGGCTGTCGCGCACGGCGCGATTCATGCGCTCGTCCAGGCGCGACCGGTAACGAGCCTGAAAGCCGGGCGTGTCGACGAAAATGAATTGCGCTGTCGCCGTCGTCAGGATGCCGCGCACGCGGTGGCGCGTCGTCTGCGGTCGCTTGGACGTGATGGAGATCCGGGCACCGACCAGCGCGTTGACCAGCGTTGACTTGCCGACGCTCGGCCGGCCGACGATCGCGACCTGACCGCAGCGGAACGCGTCCGCCGCGGCGCCGTCAGGAGCGCGTGGCTTGCCCATAGGCCTGCGTCGCCGCGGCCTGTTCCGCAGCCCGCCGGCTCGCCCCCGTCCCGGTCGCCGCGATGTCCAGCGCCGCGATGCGGCATATGACCTCGAAGGTCTGCAGGTGCGCCTCGCCGCGGATCGCGACGATCGCGTATTCCGGCACGGGCAGCCGCCGGCCCTGCAACCATTCCTGCAGCCGCGTCTTGGGATCCTTGGCGATCGCATCGGTATCGGCGCCCGCGATGTCGTCGGCGTAGATGCGCTCGATCGCGGCATGGGCGGCGGCGTAGCCGGCGTCGAGAAAGATTGCACCGAGCAAGGCTTCGAGTGCGTCGGCGAGGATCGACGGCCGCGACGCGCCGCCGCTCTTCGCCTCGCCTTCGCCCAGGCGGATCGTCGCTCCGAGCCCGAGCGCCGCGGCGTGCCGATGCAGCGCATCTTGATTGACGAGCCCTGCACGCATCCGCGATAGATCGCCCTCGGACACTTGCGGGAAGCGCTGGTAGAGCAGCAAGGCGATCGCGCAGTTGAGCACGCCGTCGCCGATAAACTCGAGCCGTTCGTTGTGTTCGGCCGCGAAGCTACGATGCGTAAGCGCCTGGTGCAGCAGCTCCGGATGGATAAAGACGTGACCGAGCGCCGCGGCGCGGGCGTCCGAAGGCATTAGGAAACCAGGTTCCTGACTCCTACTTGCTCGCCGAAGCCTGGAAGTCGAGCAGGATGCTCGCATTGCCGACTAGCGGGAGCGTCTTGCTCCAGGTGGCGGTCGCAATCAGTGCGTTGCCCTGCTTTTGTAGCTCGACGTCGGAGCCGCGGACCGAGTCGATGTAATCAGCGCTCGCCTTGAGGTCGAAATCCTTGCGGAACTCCGCCAGCGTCACGCCGTCGCGGGAGCCAAGGAGCGTTTGTTTGAGTGTTTTCTCAACCGAAAAATATTCGATGTACGACGGCAGCACGCGAAAACCAATCATGGCGGCCGTCAGCACGATGGCGGCAACGAAAATGAAACCGATGATCGTGATGCCCGACTGTCCCGTCCGTGTACGCATGGTGTCTCCCCGTCAGCGGATGCCGCTGCCGACCCGCTTGAAAGCAAGGCTGCTGATGTCGTCCCAATTGAACCAGATGAAGAATGCCTTCCCGCGGATGTGATCGTCGGGCACGAAGCCCCAGTAGCGGCTGTCGTCGCTGTTGTCGCGATTGTCGCCCATCATCAGGTAGTTCCCCGGGGGGACCTTGCAGTTGAACCCGCGGTCATTGTAAACGCAGTTCTCTTTGCCGGGAAACGACCTTACGTTCAACGGATACACGGGCTGCGCCGCCGGGTTCACCGCGATCGTGTACTCGTGGTTGCCCGAGCGCTCGCTCAGCCGTTCGGTCATGACATACGTCAGGCCTTCGAGGTATCCGTACGTCCCGTCCCGAGTTTGCGGCAACGGCTCGCCGTTGACCGTCAGTTTCTTGTCCAGGTAGACGACCTGATCTCCCGGCAGCCCGATCACGCGCTTGATGAAGTCCTGCGAGGGGTTGACCGGGTAACGGAACACGATCACGTCGCCGCGCTGCGGATCACCGGTCGGAATGATCTTCTTTTCGATGATCGGCAGGCGAATGCCGTAGGCAAACTTGTTCACAAGGATGAAATCTCCCACTTCGAGCGTGGGCCGCATCGACGAGCTAGGGATCTTGAACGGCTCCGCGACGAAGGATCGCAGCAGGAATACGATCAGCAGTACCGGGAAGAAGCTCTTCGGATATTCGATCCACCACGGCTCGGGCGCATCGGCGCGGCGCCGCTTGGCAAAGTACCACCGGTCGGCGAGAGCGATGACGCCGGTGGCGACCGTGAGCACGAACAGGATAAGGGCGAAGTTCATCGAGTCATTTCTCGCCGACCTGCAGGATCGCGAGGAACGCTTCCTGCGGGATTTCGACGTTGCCGACAGCCTTCATTCGCTTCTTGCCGGCCTTTTGCTTCTCGAGGAGCTTGCGCTTGCGCGTGACGTCGCCGCCGTAGCACTTGGCCAGCACGTTCTTCCGCAACGCCTTGACGCTCTCCCGGGCGATGATCTGGGCGCCGATCGCTGCCTGGATCGCGATGTCGAACATCTGCCGCGGGATGAGTTTGCGCATCTTGGCGACGACTTCGCGGCCGCGATACTGCGCATTCGCCCGGTGGACCATCACCGACAGCGCGTCGATGCGCTCGCCGTTGATCAGGATGTCGAGCTTGACCACGTCGGTCGCGCGAAACTCCTTGAATTCGTAATCGAGCGAGGCATAGCCGCGCGACACGGACTTCAGCCGGTCGAAAAAGTCCATGACGACCTCGGCCAGCGGCAGCTCGTAGCTCAGCAAGACCTGGCGGCCGACGTATTGCATGTTCTTCTGTACGCCGCGTTTTTCGGTGGCAAGGGTGAGCACCGGGCCGACATATTCCTGCGGCACGAGAATCGTCGTCGTGATGATCGGCTCGCGGATCTCCTCGACGCGCGAAAGGTCCGGCAGCTTGGCCGGATTTTCGATTTCGATCACCGTACCGTCCCGCAGCAACACCTGGTAGACGACCGTCGGGGCGGTGGTGATGAGGTCCATGTCGTACTCGCGCTCGAGCCGTTCCTGCACGATATCCATGTGCAGGAGACCGAGAAAGCCGCAGCGGAAGCCGAATCCGAGCGCCTGCGAAACCTCGGGCTCGTAGTGCAGCGACGCGTCGTTGAGCTGCAGCTTCTCCAGCGCGTCGCGCAGTGCCTCGTACTGGTTCGCCTCGACCGGATACAGCCCGGCAAACACCTGCGGCTTGACTTCCTTGAACCCGGGGAGCGACTCCTTCGCCGGTCGCGCCACGAGCGTCACCGTGTCGCCAACCCGAGCCGCCTTAAGCTCCTTGATGCCGGCGACGACGAATCCGACGTCGCCGGCCGCGAGCTCGTCGCGTGCCACCGCCTTCGGCGTGAACACGCCCACCTGCTCGCAGTTGTATGCCGCGTTCGTCACCATGAGCAGGATGCGGTCTTTCGGCTTCAGCGTTCCCTGCATCACCCGCACGAGCATGACGACACCGACGTAGTTGTCGAACCAGGAATCGATGATCAACGCCTGCAGCGGCGCGCCCGGATCGCCATGCGGCGGGGGAATGCGCGCGATCACCGCCTCGAGCACGTCGTCGACACCCTCGCCCGTCTTCGCGCTCACCCGGATCGCATCGCTCGCATCGATACCGATGATGTCTTCTATTTCCGCGATGACGCGCTCCGGCTCGGCGACCGGCAGGTCGATCTTGTTGAGCACCGGCACGACCTCGATGCCCTGCTCGATGGCCGCGTAGCAATTGGCGACCGTCTGCGCCTCGACGCCCTGCGAGGCATCGACCACCAGCAGCGCACCCTCGCACGCGGCGAGCGAGCGCGAAACTTCGTAGGCGAAATCGACGTGGCCCGGCGTGTCGATCATATGGAGGTTGTAGGTCTGGCCGTCGCGTCCGGTGTACAACAGCGCCGCCGTCTGCGCCTTGATAGTGATGCCGCGCTCGCGCTCCAGGTCCATCGAGTCGAGCACCTGCTCGCCCATCTCGCGCTCGGACAGGCCGCCACAGCGCTGGATGAAGCGGTCCGCCAGCGTCGATTTGCCGTGGTCGATGTGCGCGATGATCGAGAAGTTCCGTACGTTCTGCATGAAACGCGAAGGGCACCGCACCGGTGCCCTCGGTCGCCCTCACTGGCCTCGACTGCCGCGGCTCGAGCCGCGGCGGAATATGTTGAATTGACGCGAATTTTAGCCGAAATCCGGGCGCCGCGCGACCACCCATTTGCGTTCGCCGCGCGTCAGCGCAAAATGCCGGGCACCCGCGCGCCGGATACTTGCCGACGAGCCGAGCCCCTTGACGGCAGCATTGCGGGACATAGACCGGCGCGAACCGGATCGGCGCACGCCGGGCCAGGTGACTGGAGCAACCCACGAGGAGGAAAAATGTCGCTCAAACAGATAGCCATTATCTTCGGTGTCGTTTTTGTCGTCGTCGGTGCGTGCGGCTGGGTTCCCGCGGCCAACCCGGGCGGCAAGCTGCTGGGCTTGTTCGACGTCAATCCAGCCCACAACTTCGTTCACCTGGCGACCGGGATCGTTGCCATCATCGCCGGGGTTTCGGGCGAAAAGGGAGCGCGGATCTTCTTCCAGATCTTCGGCGTGATCTACGGATTGGTCGCGGTACTGGGGTTCTACTACGGCGATCAGCCGTTGCTCGGCATCATCGCCAACAACACTGCCGACTCGGTGCTGCACGTCGCCATCGCCATCGTTGCGCTCTACCTCGGCTTCGGGATGAGGCCCGCCGCGACATCGATGACATAGCCGCGATCCGGCAAGCAGCGCGGAGGGCCGGCTTGCCGGCCCATCGGCCGACGCTTCAGCGCGCCGCGGGTGCGAGGCAGGCCGTAAGCACCGCGCGGTCGACGCGATAATGGAACAACTCGCGCTCTCCGGCGAGCAGCACCGGCACGCGATCGCCCCAACGCGCTGCGAGGGCAGGATCGCCGTCGACATCGATCTCGTCGACCGGAACCGCAGCCGCTGCTGCGAGCGGCGCTACTTCGGCGCGCATCTCTTCGCAGAGGTGGCAGTAGGCGCGGGTGAGCAGCGTCAGCCGCATTAGGAGCCTGCGCGTCAGTCTATGCCGACGTTGCCGGCCTTGACGCTCGAATAGAACTGCCCTTCGCCGCGCCGCAAAAGAAACGTCACGGCGACGCCCTTGTCGAGCTTGGCGATCAGCGCGTTGACCTGATCGGCGCTCTTAGCGTCCATGGTCGCGCCCTTGCTGATCACCGCCAGAATCACATCGCCGGCCTGGATGTTGCCGCGAACGCTGCCGCTGATGTCTTCGATGAGCACGCCATTCCTGATCTCGAGCTCTTTCTTCTGATCGTCGGTGAGGTCGGAAAGCACCAGGCCCATCCGGTTCGGCTTGGCCTTTTCCTTGCTCGGCGTGCTTCGCCGGGCAGCCCGAGGCGCCTCGTCGTCCTTGAGCTCGGCAACGGTGACCGTCAGTTCCTTGGTCGCGCCTTTTCGCCACACCTGCACCGGAATCTTCGTCCCCGGCTTGACCTGCGTAATGATGCGCGGAAGCTCGGACGACGACCCCACTGTCCTGCCGTCGGCCTTGACGATGATATCGCCGGATTCGACGCCGGCCTTGTCGGCGGGGCCACCCTTCTCGACCGAATTGACCAGCGCGCCGCCGGCCTTCGTCAGCCCGAACGCGTCGGCGGTCTCCTTGCTTACTTCCTGGATCTGCACGCCGATACGGCCGCGGGTTACTCGGCCTTTGTCCTGAAGCTGCTTGACGACATTCATCGCCACGTCGATCGGGATGGCAAAGGCGAGCCCCATGTACCCGCCGGTACGGCTGTAGATCAGTGAATTGATGCCGACGACCTCGCCTCGCATATTAAACAGCGGGCCGCCGGAGTTGCCGGGATTGATCGGCACGTCGGTTTGGATGAACGGCACGAGGTTCTCGTTCGGCAGTTCGCGGCCCTTGGCGCTGACGATGCCGGCGGTGATCGTGTTTTCCAGCCCGAACGGCTTGCCGATGGCCGCGACCCACTCGCCAACCCTGAGCTTTTCGGGGTCGCCGATCGTCACCTTGGGCAGCCCGGTCGCATCGATTTTCAATACGGCGACGTCGGTGCGCTTGTCGACACCGATGACCTTGGCCCTGAATTCGCGCTTGTCGCTGAGCTTGACCATGACTTCGCTCGCGTCGTCGACGACATGCGAATTGGTCAGAATATAGCCGTCGGATGAAAGGATGAAGCCTGATCCGACCGACTGTTGCTCGAGATCGCGCGGTCGCTCGCGGCCACGCGGGACCTGGCCGAAGCGGCGGAAGAATTCGTAGAATGGATCGTCCTCGGACAAATCCGGGAGTTGCGACCGGCGGACGGTCTGCGTAACGTCGACGCTGACGACCGCCGGCCCCTGCTGCTCGTAGAGCTCGGTGAAGTCCGGCAAGCCGCGGCTCGACTGCGCCGCGGACGCCGGTGCGAACGAAACAGCGCCGACGAGCGCACCGATGACCGTCCATATGCTTAGTTTCATGTAGCCCCTTCCCTCTAATTCCTGACATCGCTCCGGATACGTGGCACGCGCCGCCGCTAGCGATGAGCGACGGAAAATGCGATCTGGCGGACCGTGGCGCCCGGCGTCTCGCCCAACACGGTCACCAGATGATCGCTGAGCTGGCGGCTGTAGACGTTGATGCCGCCCTGCTGCGACAGGCCGATCGGCTGCGGCGCCTGCGGCATCGGTTCGACGAAGACCGACACGGCAACGAGGCCGTCCGAGAAGACCAGATGCGCGACCGGTGCCACCTTCCCCCGCAACGTGCGGTAGCCCTCGACGATCTTGGAGAATCCCGGCGGAAGTTCCTTGACCAGCCAGCCCGTATCCTGCTGCACGACGTCGCCCGGCAGGGATTCGCGCATTTCCCAATCCGCCGGCGGCGGCCTGAAGCTCGTCCGAACCGTGTCGCGCTCGATCTTGATGCCGATCTGGATATCGGTGAAGACGAACTGCTCGATCGGAACGTTACGGTCGTTCAGGAGCTGAGCTTTGAGCAGCAGGCCGGAAGTGAGATCCGCCCACAGCTTGTGGCCGTAGCGCATGCCGTCCTTGGGCTCGAAGATGTACGCCTGCGTCTCGAGTCCGGCGATGCGCGCGATCTCGGCCTTGCGGAAGGAATAATACGTCGTCAGCGTATCGAGCTGTTGCGGCAGGAGCGAAGGGAAGGCGTTGCGGTAGGTTCTTGGCTCGATGCGGATGATCTTCGCGTCGGGGTAGTAACAGCGGACTTGCTCGTTGTTCCGGATGACCTCGCGCGCCGGCCCGTCGAGATTGACGAGCTTCTCGTGCTCGCCGGTCGCGTCGACCATGTGCATGACGCGTGAAGTTTCGACGCGTCCGTCGTGCTGGTAGACGAGCGTGCCCGCGTAGTTGAGCTGCCTTGCGGCGTTCGCGGCCTGCTGCAGCCAGCGGGTCGCGTCGTCGGCGGCGAGCGCGAGCGACGCCCAAACCAGCGCGGCGACGCCGAAACCCGCGCGCGCGCCGAACCAGGC
>JALYSM010000059.1 GCA_030854785.1 Pseudomonadota bacterium | reverse complement strand
GTCCATGGTTGCCGCGCGGCAACTGGGATAGGCACCGTAATCGTCGACGATCACGAATCCGCCGACCGAAACCTTGTCGTAGAGCGCAGAGAGCGCATCGGTCGTCGACTCGTACAAGTCGCCGTCGAGGCGCAGGATGGCGAGCCGCTCGATCGGCGCTGTCGGCAGGGTGTCGCGAAACCAGCCTTCCAGAAAGAGGACCTGATCATCGAGCATGCCGTAGCGCGCGAAATTGTCGCGCACCGCGTCGAGTGAAACCGCCAGCGCGCGAATCGTGTGCAGGTGATCGCCACGATCGACGGGATAGCGCTCGGGATTCGGCGGCGGCAAGCCTCGAAACGAGTCCGCTACCCACACGCGGCGGTCGGTAACGCCGCGGACTTTAAGGACGGCCCGCATCAGGATGCACGCGCCGCCGCGCCAGACCCCGGTTTCGATGAAATCGCCGACGATGTTGTTGTCGATGACGAATTCGGCTGCGCGCTGCAGCTGCAGCATGCGCCGGTGACCGATCATCGAGTGCGCGCGAGCCGGCCAATCCATGCCGCCCTCGCGCACTTTGCGGTCGAACGGACGCAGTCCTGCGCCCGACCAGTCCAGCGGCGGATCGTCGTAGATGAGCCCCGTGAGGCAATCGCGAAGAAGGTCGAGGTAAGCGCCGCGAAGCTCTTCCATCTTCATTGTCGCCTGCCCGCCCGTCAAGTGTCCCTCCCCGGGAATCCGGTTGGACGCTGCCCGACAGGCATTCTACAATCGGCGCCTGCCATTACCGCTTCGAGTTCGAGCGTGTCCAAACGCAACGCCTTCTATGCCCAGTCCGGCGGTGTGACGGCCGTCGTCAACACGACGGCCTGCGCCGTCATCGAAACTGTCCGCGCCCACGCCGCGCGGATCGGACGCCTTTATGCCGGGCGCAACGGCATCATCGGCGCCCTGACCGAGGATCTGATCGACACGGGCAGGGAGCCGGCACGGGCGATCGCCGCGCTCAAGCACACGCCCGCGGGCGCATTCGGCTCCTGTCGGTATCAACTCGCGAGTCTCGACAAGGACCGCGCCCAGTACGAACGGCTGATCGAGGTCTTCCGGGCGCACGACATCGGCTACTTTTTCTACAACGGCGGCAACGACTCGGCCGATACCTGTCTCAAAGTATCGCAGCTCTCGGAGCGCATGGGGTATCCGCTGATCGCGGTACACGTGCCCAAGACCGTCGACAATGATCTTGCGGTTACCGATTGCTGTCCGGGTTTCGGGTCGGTGGCGAAATATGTCGCGACGTCGATGCGCGAAGCCGCGTTCGACGTGGCGTCGATGGCGAAGACCTCAACGCGGGTCTTCGTGCTGGAAGTGATGGGGCGCCACGCCGGCTGGATCACCGCGGGGGTGGGACTGGCCGACGACGAACAGACGCCGATTCCGCTGCTGCTGCTGTTTCCGGAGATCCGATTCGACGAGAAGGTGTTCTTAGCCGAGGTCGACGCCAAGGTGAAACGCTTCGGTTACTGCTGCATCGGCGTTTCCGAAGGTCTGCAGAATCCCGAGGGGAAGCTGCTCGCCGAGGCCGGAACGCGCGACGCCTTCGGACACGCGCAACTGGGCGGCGTCGGTCCGTTGATCGCCACGTTGGTCAAGGACCGGCTTGGCCACAAATATCATTGGGCGGTCGCCGACTACCTGCAGCGCTCCGCGCGGCATCTTGCGTCGAAGACCGATCTCGAACAGGCGTACGCCGTCGGCAAGGCGGCCGTGGAGCTCGCGCTTCAAGGGCGCAATGCGGTCATGCCAGCCATTGTGCGCACGTCGGACAAGCCTTACCGCTGGAAGATTGGCGTTGCGCCTCTCGACCGCGTCGCCAACGTCGAGAAGAAGCTGCCGCGCGATTTCATCAGCGCCGATAACTTCGGCATCACGGCCAAGGCACGCAGATATCTGTCGCCGCTCGTGCGCGGCGAGGACTTCCCGCCGTTCAAGGACGGCTTACCGAGTTACGTCCGCCTCAGAAACGTCGCGGTGCCGAAGAAGCTCGCGACGGAGTTCAAGCTCTGACTCGGGTGGTGCGGAGGCAGTGCCGTGAGCAAACTCATCGACTATTACTTCACGCCGGTATCGCCATTCGTGTATCTCGGCCACGATCGGTTTGTCGCCATGGCGCGCAAACATGGCGCGACGATCGCGGTCAAGGCCATCAATCTGGGCGACGTTTTCCCGGTGTCCGGCGGGCTGCCGCTCTCGAAGCGAGCGCCGCAACGCCAAGCCTACCGGCTGGTCGAATTGAAGCGCTGGTCGGAACACCTCGGCATGCCGATCAATATCCAGCCGAAATTCTTCCCCGTTAACGGCGATCTCGCGGCTGCGTGGATTCTCGCCGCGGAGGAGCAGGGTAGCGCTCAGGCGCTGGTATTGACCGGTGCGGTCGGCCGCGCGATCTGGGAGCAGGAACGCGATGTCGCGGCCGATTCGACACTGCGCGAAATCGCCGGCGAACAGGGACTGGACGCCGCCGCGTTGGGCCGGCGCGCGGCGAGCGCAGAGATCGGCACGCGCTACAACGCTTTGACGCAAGAGGCGATCGCCCGCCAGGTGTTCGGCGCGCCGACCTACGTCTATCGCAACGAGCTGTTCTGGGGCCAGGATCGGCTCGACTTTCTGACCCGGGCGCTGGCAGAATAGCGTACGATTCGGCGCTGCGGCGCTCGACAACTTCGAGTTGCCGCTCTCGCGCCAGGAATCGACCGGTTCGTCGCACGCCGCCGGCGGCGGCACCCGAACCGGATAACAACGGTCTCAAGCCACGTTTCGAGGGGATGTCATGTCATATGCACTCGTCTTCGCGCTCGTCTGCGCGATTGCCGCGCTGGTATACGGCGCCTGGTCGATCAACTGGATCCTGCACAAACCCGCCGGCAATGCGCGGATGCAGGAAATCGCCGCCGCCATTCAGGCCGGGGCGCAGGCGTATCTCAATCGCCAATACACGACGATTGGCATCGTCGGCGCGATCCTGTTCGTCATCATCTGGATCTTTCTGGGCGCGACAACCGCGGGCGGGTTCGCGGTGGGTGCCGTCCTGTCCGGGCTGGCGGGCTACATTGGCATGAACGTTTCGGTGCGTTCGAACGTGCGCACCGCCGAGGCTGCTCGCACCGGCTTGAACGAGGCACTTGCCGTCGCTTTTCGCGGCGGCGCGATCACCGGCTTGCTCGTCGTCGGCCTGGGACTGTTGGGTGTCGCCGGCTTCTACTGGTTTCTGACGCAGGCCGGGCCGTATACGCCCAATGCGCAGAAGGAGGGATTGCATACGCTGATCCAGCCGCTCGTCGGGCTGGCGTTCGGGGGCTCGCTGATCTCGATCTTTGCGCGGCTGGGCGGCGGCATCTTCACCAAAGGCGCCGACGTCGGGGCCGACCTCGTCGGCAAGGTCGAGGCCGGGATCCCGGAAGACGACCCGCGGAACCCCGCAGTGATCGCCGACAACGTCGGCGACAATGTCGGCGACTGCGCCGGCATGGCGGCCGACCTGTTCGAAACCTACGCGGTGACGATCATCGCAACCATGCTGCTCGGCGCGTTGCTGCTCAGGGACGACGCCCTCGCGGCAGTCTCGTATCCGCTCGCGCTGGGCGGGTTTTCGATTCTCGCCTCGATCGTCGGCACGTTCTTCGTCAACGCGCGGGCCGGCGGCAAGATCATGAATGCGCTTTATCGCGGCCTGATCGCGGCGGGCGCGCTCTCCGCGATCGGCTTCTGGTTCATCACCGATTACATGATGGGTGGGATTGCGGCGACGCATCCGGAGCTCACCGTCTGGAAGCTCTGGGGTGCGGGCGTGATCGGCCTGGCGCTGACCGCGGCGATGGTCGTCATCACCGAGTACTACACCGCGACCGAATTCAAGCCGGTGCGCCATGTCGCGCAGGCGTCGACGACCGGGCATGCAACCAACATCATTGCGGGCCTGGGCGTCTCGATGAAGTCGACGGCGTGGCCGGTGCTCTCGGTGTGCGTGGCGATCCTCGGCTCGTTCTGGCTCGCCGGACTCTACGGTATCGCCATTGCTGCTACGGCAATGTTGTCGATGGCGGGCATTATCGTCGCGCTCGATGCCTACGGGCCGATCACCGATAACGCGGGTGGCATCGCCGAGATGGCGGATTTGCCGGATTCGGTGCGCGCGATCACCGATCCGCTCGACGCGGTCGGCAATACGACCAAGGCTGTGACCAAGGGGTATGCCATCGGTTCGGCGGGCTTGGCCGCGCTCGTGCTTTTCGCCGATTACACGCACGCGCTGGACAGCGCGAACATCCATAGCAGCTTCGATCTGTCGGATCACATGGTCATCGTCGGTCTGTTCCTCGGCGGCTTGATCCCGTACTTGTTCGGCGCCATGGCGATGGAGGCCGTGGGTCGCGCCGCGGGCGCGGTCGTCGTCGAAGTGCGCCGCCAGTTCAAGGAGATCGCGGGCATCATGGAAGGCACCGCGAAGCCGGAATATGGCGTCGCGGTCGACATGCTGACCAAGGCGGCGATCAAGGAGATGATCATCCCGTCGCTCTTGCCCGTGCTCGTTCCCGTCATCGTCGGGCTGGTGCTGGGCCCGAAGGCGCTCGGCGGCCTGCTGATGGGTACGATAGTCACCGGTCTCTTTGTCGCGATCTCGATGACGACGGGGGGTGGGGCGTGGGACAACGCCAAGAAGTACATCGAAGACGGGCATTACGGCGGCAAAGGCTCCGACGCACACAAGGCCGCCGTCACCGGCGACACCGTGGGCGATCCGTACAAGGACACGGCAGGGCCCGCAGTCAATCCGCTGATCAAGATCATCAACATCGTCGCGCTGATGATCGTGCCGCTGCTCGCGCGCTTCGGAGGCTGAAGGCTGCCTAGCGGGTCGAGTAGAAAACGTAGCCTGGGATGAGCCGCAGGCGAATCCCGGGAACAACGCTCATCTTAACGCTATCCCGGGTTTCGTTGCACTCAACCCGGGCTACGCAGATACCGTCAGCGCTTTCGCGCGAGCATCACCCCGTCGCCGACCGTCAGCAGGCACGCGTCGACGCGCGTGTCGTCGCGGATCTTGGCGTTGAGCGCGCGCAACGCATCGGTGTCGGGATCGTGAACGTTCGGATCGGCGACGTTGCCGCTCCACAAGGTGTTGTCGAGCGCGATCAAGCCGCCCTGTCGGATCAGGACCAGGCAAGACTCGTAGTACGCATCGTAGGATGGCTTGTCGGCGTCGATAAAGGCGAAATCGAACGCACCGGGACCGTTCTCGTCCTGCAGCGCGGTGAGCGTCTGCAGCGCCGGCGCCAGGCGCAGTTCGATGCGGTCGGCGACGCCCGCCTCCTTCCAGTAGCGGCGCGCGATCGCCGTCCATTCTGCATTGATGTCGCAGCAGACGAGCCTGCCGCCCGCAGGGAGCGCGGCCGCGACCGCGAGCGCGCTGTAGCCGGTGAAGGTGCCGATCTCGATCGCGCTTTTGGCGCCGATGGTTCGCACGAGGAGCGCGAGCAGCGCGCCCTCATCGGCGCCGATCTGCATGACTGCCTGGCGAAGCCGCGCAGTTTCCGCGCGCAGCTTCTTCTGGACCGCGGTTTCGCGCGCGATGTCCTGAGTGACATAGCGCTCGACGGCTTCGGGAAGGAGTGAACGGCTCATCGGCCCAAGGATGCGATGGAACGCAGTGCTTGGCAACCCCGTCGAAGCGCCAGCATTGCGGCAGCGCTGGAAGATAAGCCTTGTCTCCAATGAAACGCCGGCCGGGCCGCGAACGATCTGTCGCGTGTCCGGCCGGCGTCAAAAGCGATCGATCACTGACCCTTGTCCGAGCGACCGTAGATCCTCATGACATCGTCGGTGGACAACATTCCCTTTTTGGACTTGTCCATTTCGTCGAACTTCTTTTCCATCATCGCCATGAAATCCTTCTTCGAGATCATGCCGTCCTTGTTCGCCATCTTCATGATCTCCGCCCGGGTCGCCATTGCATCGCCATCCGCCGCCAATACCGGCGACGACAGCGCGGCGATGCCGAGCAGTGCACCGAACGTCAGGTTACGGCTGGCTTGCTTCATATTCATCGTATCTTTCCTTCCATGGTTGGAGTTTCTGTCGATCCCGGCGTGGGGCCGGGGGCCGTGGCGTGATCACGCTCACGGCGCTTGGTCGCCCGGCAATGCAGCCGCTTACAAAGCGACCTAGAGAGGCGTCGAGATGTAAGAAGCGGACGCCTGGAGCGACAAAGCGGGTCTTGCGCGTGAGGTACAATCGCCTCGGTGTCGACCGTCCCGGAGTCCCGCATGCAACGCCGCTTCATCGTCGCTCTTTTTGCGCTCGCCGCCAGCCCCTTCGCGCTGGCGCAGAACCAGGCCCCCGAGCTGCCGTCGGGCTGGACTCCGAAAAAGCCGGTCAGCGCGCGGTACGACATGGTCGCCGCGGCGAACCCGCTGGCCGTTGAAGCCGGTCATCAGATACTCAAGCAGGGCGGGAGCGCCGTCGACGCCGCGGTCGCCGTGCAGATGGTTTTGAACCTGGTCGAGCCGCAGTCGTCAGGCATCGGCGGCGGCGCGTTCATGCTCTTTCATAACGGCCGCAACGGATTGCTGACCGCATACGATGGCCGCGAAACCGCACCGGCCGCGGCAAAGCCGGATCGATTCCTCGACAAGGAAGGCAAACCGCTCAAATTCTACGACGCTGTCGTCGGCGGCAAGTCGGTCGGCGTGCCCGGCACGTTACGGCTGCTCGAGCTCGCGCACCGGCAATATGGCAAGCTGCCCTGGGCAGCGCTGTTCGAGGCGGCGATCGCGCTGGCCGAACAGGGTTTTGCGGTGAGTCCGCGGCTGAACATTAACATCGCGGGCGAGAAATATCTGACGCAGGAGCGCGCCAAGGCGTATTTCTACAATCCCGACGGCACCCCGCTGGCCGTGGGGCATGCGCTGAAGAATCCGGCATTCGCGGCGACGTTGAAACGCATCGCGGCCGAGGGCGCAGACGCGTTCTACCAGGGCGAGATCGCGCGCGACATCGTCGAGACCGCGCGCTCGCACCCGACCAATCCGGGCGATCTGACCGAGGCCGATCTCGCCGGCTACAAGGTCAAGGTGCGCGAGCCGGTGTGCGGCCGCTACCGCGCATACAACGTGTGCGGGATGCCGCCGCCATCCTCTGGAGGGATAACGGTGCTGCAGATTCTCGGCATCCTCGAGCCTTTCGACATCAAGGCGCTCGGTGCGAACTCGCTCTTCAGCGTGCACCTCATCACCGAAGCCGGCCGGCTCGCCTATGCGGACCGCAATCAATATCTCGCCGACCCGGATTTCGTAAAGCCGCCGGCGGGACTGACCGATCCAGCGTATCTGCACGAGCGCGCCGCGCTGATCAAGATCGATGCGAGCATGGGCCGGGCCAAGGCGGGCGTGCCCGCGGTTGGGCAGCCTGCGCAGAAGAAAGCAGCCGCATTGCACAACTTCGGGGCGGGTGCCGCGCTCGAATTTCCGTCGACGTCGCACATTTCGATCGTCGACAAGTTCGGCAATGCTCTGGCGATGACAACGACGATCGAAGATATGTTCGGCAGCCGCCTGATGACCAAGAGCGGATTTCTGCTGAATAACGAGCTCACCGATTTTTCGTTCGCGCCTGTCGACGAGGGCAAACCGGTCGCCAACCGCGTCGAGGCGGGCAAGCGGCCGCGCTCGTCGATGGCGCCGACGATCGTCTATGACGGCAAAGCCAAGGTGTACATGGTCACCGGATCGCCCGGCGGCAGCGCGATCATCAACTACGTCGCGAAGACGCTCATCGGAGTGCTGGACTGGGGTCTCGACCCCCAGGCGGCGATCGACCTGCCGAACGTCGGCAGCCGCAACGGTCCAACCGAGCTGGAGAAGGATACCCGGGTCGTAGCGCTCGAACCAAAGCTGAAAGCGCTGGGACATGAGACGCGCGTCATGGAGCATACGAGCGGCTTGCAGGCGATCGTGCGCACCCGGAGCGGCTGGATAGGCGGCGCGGATCCGCGCCGCGAGGGCACTGCGGCGGGCGATTGAGCCCGGTCGACGGCTCGAAACGGAAGCGAACGGGAGCCCGGACGGTCGGTCGGCCGGAACTGCATGAGCGCGAACAACGTGCGGGTACAGCGGCTTACGGAGGACTCGCGGCCTGAGCTTGCACGCCATTTCCTGAGTCTCGACCGCGAAGATGTGCGGCTGCGCTTCGGGATAACGATCCCGGCGGCGTCGATCGCCGAGTACGTCGAGCGTATCGACTTCGACACCGACGCCGTATTCGGTGTCCACGATGAAGAGCTCGCCCTCGTGGGCGTTGCGCATGTCGCGTTCACCGGGGATATGGCCGAGCTCGGTGTGTCGGTCCTGCCGGCGCATCGCGGTCGCGGTCTAGGCAGCGCGCTGCTCGCGCGTGCGGCCGAGCACGTACGCAACCGTTTCGTGACTCGGTTGTTCATGTACTGTCTCGCCGAGAATGCGGCGATGATGCATATCGCGCGCAAGCTCGGGATGAAGATCTGCGTCGATACCGGCGACGCCGACGCGTTTCTCAAGCTCGCCCCCGCGAGTCCGGCATCGGTTACCGGCGAATTCGTCGAGCAGCGTCTCGCCCTGTTCGATTACGCACTCAAGTCGCACGCGCTGCGGATCAGAGAGCTCGAGGCGCCGGCGCGCCCGCCGGAAGAGTGACGCCAATGGATCCGCCGAAGCCGACGCGCCACCGCATCATCATCGTCGGCGGCGGCGCGGGGGGACTGCCGCTGGCGGCGCGCCTGGGCGACAAGTTGGGACGTCGCGGGCGGGCCGAGATCACTCTGGTCGACCGCTATGAGACGCATCTGTGGAAGCCGCTGCTGCATGAAATCGCGGCCGGGCGCATGGATGCCAACGTCCACGGCGTCGATTATCTCGCCCTTGCGTATTGGCATCACTTCCGGTTCCGGCAGGGAGCCGTCGCCGGCCTGGACCGCGCGCGCCATGAGCTTACGCTCGATGCCGTCTACGACGACGACGGCGCGCTGATGCTCCCGCGCCGCACGCTGCGCTACGACACGCTGATCTTCTGTGTCGGCAGCGTGAGCAACGACTTCAACGTGCCGGGCATCGCGGCGCACGCGATTTCGCTCGACGCGCTCCCCGACGCCGAGCGCTTCCATCGCCGGCTCCTCGCCGCGTGCGTGCGCGCGGATGCGGAAGGAGCCGCGGGCCGGCCAACCGGAGTGAACATCGTGATCATCGGCGCCGGTGCGACCGGCGTCGAGCTGGCGGCCGAGATCCGGCACACGACCGGCGCGCACGCAAGCTATGGTCTGGACTATCTCGACCCGGAAAAAGACATCCGGCAAACGATCGTCGAGGCCGCGCCGCGCATCCTGCCCCAGCTCTCCGAGCACGTGGCCGAGGCCGCGACCCGGCTACTCAAGAAGCTCGACGTCGAAGTGCGCACCGGCGAGCGCGTCACCCTTGTCGACGAGGATGGCGTGCACACCGCAAGTGGCGCCGTGTATCCCGCGGACCTCGTGGTCTGGGCCGCCGGCATCAAGGCACCGGACTGGCTGGCGGGCCTCGGCGGCCTGGAGACCGCGCGCGGCAACCAGCTCGTCGTGAGCAGGACACTGCAGACTTCGCGTGATGCCGACGTCTTCGCCTTCGGCGACTGCGCGGCGTGTCCCTGGCCGGAGGCCGGACGCGAGGGCGCGCTGGTGCCGCCGCGCGCGCAGGCCGCGCGCCAGCAGGCATTACTCCTGGTCAAGTCGATGCAGGCGCGGCTCTCGGGTGCGGCGCTGCCGACATTTCATTTCCGCGATCTGGGCTCGCTCGTCTCGCTGGGCGAGCTTTCGGCCGTCGGCAATCTCATGGGCCGGCTCCTGGGCGGCAGCCTGCTGATTCAAGGTCTGATCGCCCGCTGGATGTACGCCGCGCTCTACAAGCTGCACCAGGCCTCGATACTGGGCTACGCCGGCGTCGCGCTCGACACCATCGGCCGCTTCCTGCGGAGGCGAACCGAGCCGCGGGTCAAACTGCACTGACGGCGGCCTTACGTAGCGTGTATAGCCGTAGCCTGGGTTGAGCGCGAAGCGCGAAACCCGGGAGTCCCGGGATTCCCCCGGATCAAGGCCGGGGTCATCCCGGGCTACGTCACTAGTAGTGCGTACAGCCGTAGCCTGGGTTGAGCGTGAAGCGCGAAACCCGGGATCTCCGGGGATTCCCCCGGATCAAGTCCGGGGTCATCCCGGGCTACGTCACTAGAAAAGAATGGTAGCTACCAGATCGACACACGCTTAGTTGGCATGAGGTACATCTTATCGCCCTCCTTGACGCGAAACGTGGCGTAGAACACGTCGAGGTTCGACAGCGTGCCGTTGCACCGGAAATGGTCGGGTGAATGGGGATCGGACTTGAGATAGACGATCTGCTGCTCCTCGCGCGTCTTGCTGCGCCATCCCTGCGCGTAGCTCAGGAAGAAGCGCTCATCGCCCGACATGCCGTCGATGATGGGAGCCTGTTTACCACCCAGCGACAGCCGATAGGCTTTGTAGGCTATCGCGAGGCCCGAGAGGTCGGCGATGTTCTCACCCAGCGTGAGCTTGCCGTTGACTTGGTAGCCGGGCACCGGGCTGTACGCGTCATATTGCGCGACCAGCGCCTTCGTCTTTTCGTCGAAGCGCACATGGTCCTCCGGCGTCCACCAGTCGCGCAAATTGCCGTCGCCGTCGAATTGGCTCCCCGAGTCGTCGAAGGCATGGCTAATCTCGTGCCCGATCGTTGCGCCCACACCCCCGTAGTTGGCCGCGTCGTCGGCATCGGAATTGAAATATGGCGGCTGCAGATAGCCTGCCGGAAACACGATCTCGTTCAGAAGAGGGTTGTAATACGCGTTGACCGTTTGCGGTGTCATATACCATTCGTCGCGGTCGATCGGTTTACCGAGCTTCGCCACATTTCGGTCGAGCTCGAAGCGGTGCGCCCGCATGACGTTGCCGACGAGGTCATCTGGCGCGATGACTAGTTTCGAGTAGTCGCGCCATTTGACCGGGTACCCGATCTTGGGCGTGATCTTCGCGAGCTTGGCCTGCGCTTCCTTCTTTGTCCCTCGGCCCATCCAGTCGAGGTCGTCAATGCTCTGTTTGTAGGCGGCGAGTAGATTCGCGACAAGCTTTTCCATCCGCGCCTTTCTCTCCGGCGGGAAATACTCTACGACATAGACGCGCCCCAGCGCCTCGCCGATCGCTTCGTTGACGAGCGCGACCCCTCGCTGCCAGCGCGGGCGGTTTTGCGGGACGCCGGAGAGCGTCGTGCCGTAGAACGCGAATCGCTCGTCGACGAAACGCTTGTCGAGGAAGCGCGCGTAGTCGCGTAAAACCTGCCACTTGAAGTAGGCCTTCCAGACGGACAGCGGGGTCTTCGCGAAGAGCGCGCCGAGGTCCTTGAGGTAGCTCGCCTGGTAGAGCACGACATCGGAAACCTTGACGGCCACGCCGGCAGCGCCCAGGTAGGCGCTCCAACCGAAGCCCGGGGCTGTCTCGGCCAAGTCCTTGGTCGCGACCTTGGTGTACGTCTTTACCGGATCGCGCGACTCCACCTTGGTCCATTGCGCACGAGCGATCGCGGTTTCAAGAGCAAGAATATCCGCGGCATCGTACTTCGCAGTCTTGCTGCCGCCGAGCGCGAGCATCGCCTCAATGTGCTCGCCGTATTTCTTGCGGATGGCGACGAGGCGCGCGTCGTCGTCGGCGATGTAGTAGTCGCGATCGGGAAGACCGAGACCGGACTGGGAAAGATACGCGGCGTAAGCGCTGGAGTTGCGCTTGTCCTGATCGATGTCGAGGTCGAACGGAGTGGTGACGCCGATCTGCTGCAGGTGCGCGATGAGCGCCGGGAGCTCGCCCTTGTTCTGCATGCGGTCGATCGCCGCCAGCTCGAGGTTGAGCGGCTTGAACCCAAGCGTTTCGAGCCGCGCTTCGTCCATGAAGCTCCGGTAGAGGTCGCCGACCTTGCGCGCTTCATTGCTTTGCGCCGCCGACTTCGTCGCGGCGGCGTCCTCGATGATCTTGCGCAGACGTTCCTGCACTTCTTCGTGGAGCACGTACGGGATACTCCAGCTCGGCTTGTCCGGCGGAATAGCGGTCGTTTCGAGCCACTTGCCGTTGACGTGCGTGTAGAAGTCGTCAGCGGCGCGCACCTGCGGATCGATATATTGGATTTCGATGCCAGAGGCCGCGTCGTCGCCCGTTGACCGCGGCGTGGCCGCGAGCGCTCCTGCGGGCAGTGCCACGCAGCAGGCAAGGACGATGCATTTTTTCATGAAGGCTGCTCCTTGCGATGGGCGGCGGCGCGCCCGCCAAAAATGACGCCCGACAGCGGTCACACAGAGCACGGCCGCGGTGACCGCGACGCGGCGCGAATGCTGAATATACGAAGGCATGGGTTGGCTCTCCGGGAAGACCGTGGCGAAGCGCGCGATTATGCCAGTGCCTAGCGGCCGCGGCCAAGGTTCGGCGATATACTGCCGCCTGCGCCGAACGAAGCGCCACCTTCCACGATGGCCGCAGAGCTCCTGTCCGCGACGATCCTGCTGATCCTCGTCATCGACCCCTTCGGCAACGTGCCTTTGGTCGCCGCGGCGCTGGCCGCAACGCCGGCAGCGCGCCGCGCCCGGGTCGTCCTGCGAGAATGTCTGATCGCCTATGCGGTGCTGCTCGCGTTCATGTTTGGCGGGCACGCGTTTCTCACGCTGATGCACGTATCGGAGACCGCGCTGTCGATTGCCGGCGGCGTGATCCTGTTCCTGATCGCGCTGCGGATGGTCTTTTCTCATCCGGAAGGTGTCTTCGGCGACGTGCCCGGCTCCGATCCGTTTATCGTGCCCCTGGCCATCCCGGCGATCGCCGGCCCCTCGGCGCTGGCGACGGTCATGTTGATGGCGTCGCGCGAGCCGGAGCACCTGGGTGCGTGGGCGGCCGCGCTGACCGGCGCGATGGCCGCGACCGCGGCGACGCTCGTCGCTGCGGACCGATTGCAGCGCCTGCTCGGCGAGCGCGCGATGCGCGCAGTCGAGCGATTGATGGGCCTGCTGCTGACGGCAGTGGCGGTCGAAATGTTGCTCACCGGAATAAGGGAGGCGGCGGCGCAGATCGGAAAGTGAAGGATCCCGGCTGTTTCGTTGCTGGCGGATTACGCCGGGACGAGCCATCCGTCCTCGCGGCGCGCGGCATGGACTTTCTCCAGCTCGGCGACGAGCCGCTCCGCCAGCTCGTGCGGCGAAAGTCGGAAGAAGCGCGCGTTGAAGTCGCGGTAAATGCCGATGCGGTCCACGTATGCCGGCATTCCGGAAAGCGGCAGGCGGCGCTGATCGAGCAGCGCAAAGGTCAGGACCACCTTGAGCGCACGTCGCGCGACGCGCAGCGAGTCGGCTTCGAACGCCGCGGTGCGCGCGAAGGCGCGCTCGAGCGCGGCGCCGACATCGGAAAACGGCTCGCCGTGGCCGGGGATCACGTGGACGGCACTGTGCGGATCTGCAGCCGGAAAACTCCATCTCCGCGCAGTTCTAAAACGGGTACAGGATCAGCGGCCCCAATACCACTCACGCTGCCGCAATCCTGAGGTGGTTATGGTGCCAATCGAAAAAATCTCCTGATAACGGCGTTGACATAGCCCCGTCAATAGATTTTTGTAAAATCACCGTGGCGGCCGAGACCATTCTTGAATCGCGCGGCACCCGCGACGCCGTCTTTGACCAACGCTTCGCGGCCGTTGTACCACTCCAGTATCAGTGCATCGCGAACGGACAGGCGTTGGCTTTTGATTGCGGAGCGCCGGTCCGCCCGGACGCATACGGGCGGAAAGCATGCAATGTCCTGGGCTAGTTGTTCTGCCTTTGCGCGTACTTCACCATTCGGCACGAGATATTCGCAGAGCCCGATTCTGAGACATTCCTCTGCTGGAACCTTGCGACCGGTCAGAATGATTTCGAGCGCCCGGCCTTGGCCGAGAATGCGGGGCAGGCGCACAGTTCCGCCATCGATCAAGGGTACACCCCAACGGCGACAGTAAACGCCGAAATAGGCATCTTCCTGCATCACCCTGAAATCACACCACAGCGCAAGTTCCATCCCACCCGCCACGGCAGGGCCGGCTACGGCTGCAATGACGGGTTTATCTAGTTCGAGCCGCGATGGTCCCAGCGGACCACGAGGAATCTCGCCGCCATTGCCACAAGGTCGTGCGGGAGGAATATCAAGCTCCCCAAGCGGGTAACTCTTATTGAGCGTGCTAACGTACTTCAAATCCCAGCCAGCACAGAAGGCGCCGCCTTCGCCATACAATACGGCGACGCGGGCTGCATCATCCGCATCGAAGTCAAGAAAAGCCCGGGTCAGCGCATCGGCGCTCCCCGGGTCCATCGCGTTGCGGGCCTCGGGACGGTTGTGAATAACAGTCCAGACGGGCCCGCTCTTTTCGACTTTGACAGTCATGCTAGTTCTCTCCTTTAGGTTCCAATGCCGGTCAACAAGCACCGTTGCGTTGGCGTTTACGCCCAGGCCCAGGCGCCGAGCATGTGATGAATCGTTAAGTTTGCCGTATTCCGTGCGATAACATTCGTTCGTTCTGATTCGATTTTGGAGTTTTAATCGTAAATCGGAGGAGAGCGGACGGGAATCGCCCTCTGCCCTGCGCGATCTGCAACTCAACATCTGCACGCGTAGCTGTTTCCGCACGGCGATACCGCGCCCTTGATCGCCGCGTTGCCGCCCATGTGGTCGCTGTGGCAGTCTGTGTTGATCAGGCGCGCCAGCGGCGCCGCGCCGAGTCCCTGCGGCGTTGCCAGCAGCGCGAGCGTCAGCGGCGCGTGCCGGGCGTAGCCCGAGTCGATCAACACGTGACCGTCGCGACTCTTGAGCAGGATGTTGTTCGACGACAGCCAGTCGCGCACGAAGACGTGAACTTGAGGTGGAAGCGTTGGGGCGATACCGGACATTTGCGCGCGTGGTCGTCGCGGGCAGTGTTCCTCGCGACGGCCAATCATACCAACCTGCGTGGTGAGCGTCTTAAAGCCGGCCACGCTCGACCCCGCGGGAGCGAAACGCTAGTATCGCGGCGATGGACGTCCTCGCTGCGCTTTCTGCGGCGCTTGCCGCGCTTCGCGCCGGTCGTATCGACGACGCGCGGCAAGCCGCGGAACGAATCTGGCGCGAATCGTCCGACGCGAGGGCGGCCGGGTTTCTGGCGCTGCTCGAAACGGACGCTGGGCGCTACGACTCGGCGCTCGCCTGGAACGATCGCGCGCGGCAGAGCAACCCGTCCGACCCGAGGTACGCGTTGCAAGGAGCGCGCGTCGCCGGCCTGAAGGGTGATCATGTCGCGTCGTTCGACCGACTCGCGGCACTGTTGCACGACGCACCGCGAACGCAGGGCGCCTGGTCCGAGTTCGTCACGGTTGCGCGAATCTGTGATCGCCGCGCCGAAGCGATCGCAGCTTGCGTTCGCGCGTACGACGCCGATCCGACGCTCGTATACGCGTTGAAAGCACTGCTCCACCTCATTTCCGATGAGCCGCATGGCGAAGCGGCGCCGGCAGCGGTTCCGGCATCGGCACGCCGTCCGATCAGCATCGTCACCTGCAGCGACGACGACGCGCAATTCGCCCCGATGGCGGCGAGCTACGAACGGGCGCTTTCCGACTGGCCGCACGACATCGTGCGCATCGCCGATGCCACGTCGGTTGCCGGCGGCTATACGCGCGGCGCCGCGGCCGCCACGGGCGAAATCTTCATCTTTTCTCACGACGACGTCGAGATCCTCGCGGCGGATTTCGGGCATCGCCTTGCGCGCCGGCTGGCTGAGTGCGACGTGCTGGGCGTCGCGGGCGCCACCCGCGCGACCGGTCCCGCGTGGCCTTTCGCGGGATGGCCGTTCCTGCACGGCTCGGTCATCTATCCCGACGCCCCGGGCTACCGCGTCACGGCGTACAGTCGCACGGTACCGATCGCGCACGATATCCGCGTGATGGACGGCGTTTTCCTCGCGATGCATCGCGAGGTCGCGCTGCGCATCGGCTGGGACGCCAAAACTTGCGACGGCTTCCACGGCTATGACGTCGACTTCACACTGCGCGCGGCGCAGGCCGGTCTGCAGCTCGCAGTCGCGAGCGACCTCGGCGTTGTGCACCAATCCTACGGCAGCTTCGACGAGCGCTGGGAATCGACCGCGAGAAAGCTCGTCGCGCGCCATCCGGAGCTCAACGGCGCACGCGGCAGCGAAACCGGATTCATCGCGCGCAGCGTGCCCGACGCCGCGCACGCGATGGCGCTCGTCGACAATTGGGCGCGGATCGGGAAAGCCCAGGTTCGTTAGATTAGCCGGGCGAGAAACTCGCGCACCAGCGCCACGCGCTCGTCCAGGCTTGGCGCGGCGCGTTCGATGCGCACGCGGTTCTGGCCGGCGAGGCGATGCCGCCCGTCCTTCTGAATGAGCGCGATCAGCTTCGCGGGATCGAAGTCGGGCTTCGGTCCGAACTGCAGCTGCGTGCGCTCGGGCCCCGAGTCGATCTTGACCACGCCCAGATGCTCGCCGGCGATGCGCAGCCGATGGCAGGCGAGCAGCGCCTGCGCCGGCTCGGGCGGCAGGCCGAAGCGGTCGATCAGCTCTTCCTGCATCGCTGTCAGCTCGGCTTCGCTGTCGCAGTTGGCGAGCCGCTTGTAGAGCACGAGCCGCTCGTGCACGTCGCTGCAATACGTCTCCGGCAGCAGCGCCGGCACGTGCAGATTGATCTCGGTCGCGACGCGGAGCGGCTCGGTCAGGTCGGGCTCGCGCCCCGCCTTGAGCGCATCGACCGCCGCCTTGAGCATGTCGACGTAGAGCTGGAAGCCGATCTGCTGCATTTCGCCCGACTGCTCTTCGCCCAATACCTCGCCCGCGCCGCGGATTTCGAGGTCGTGCATCGCGAGATAGAAGCCGGAGCCAAGCTCTTCCATGAGCTGGATCGCCTCCAGCCGTTTCTTCGCCTGCGTCGACAGCGCTTCCTCGGGCGGTGTCAGCAGATACGCGTACGCTTGATGGTGCGAGCGGCCGACGCGGCCGCGCAACTGATGCAGCTGCGCGAGCCCGAAGCGGTCCGCGCGGTCGATGATGATCGTGTTGGCCGTCGGCACGTCGAGCCCGGACTCGATGATCGTCGAGCACAGCAGGAGGTTGCAGCGCTGCTGGTAAAAGTCGCGCATGACGCGCTCGAGCTCGCGCTCGGGCATTTGACCGTGCGCGATCGCAAGCCGCGCCTCGGGCACCAGCGCTGCGAGCTTTTCGGCTTTGGTCCCGATGGTGGCGATGTCGTTGTGCAGGTAATAGATCTGGCCGCCGCGCTTGAGCTCGCGCAGCACGGCTTCACGCACGAGGCCCGGCGCGTACGGGGCGACGAATGTCTTGATGGCGAGTCGCCGTTCCGGCGCGGTCGCGATCACCGAGAAATCGCGCAAGCCTTCGAGCGACAGCGCCAGTGTGCGCGGGATCGGTGTTGCGGTCAGGGTCAGCACGTCGACCTCGGCGCGCAGGCGTTTCAATTGTTCCTTGTGGCGCACACCGAAGCGATGCTCCTCGTCGATGATGATCAGGCCCAGCCGCTTGAACTTAACGTCGGGCTGAATCAGCCGGTGCGTGCCGATGACGAGATCGATGCGGCCGTCGGCGAGCCCGTCCAGCACCGCCTTCGCTTCCTTGCCGGTGCGGAAGCGCGACAGCTCTGCGAGTTTGACCGGCAGATCGGCGAAGCGGTCGGAGAACGTCTGGAAGTGCTGCTCGACGAGCAGCGTCGTCGGCACGAGTATCGCGACCTGCTGGCCGTCGGCCAACGCGATGAACGCGGCGCGCAGCGCGACCTCGGTCTTGCCGAACCCGACGTCGCCGCAGACCAGCCGGTCCATCGGCTTGCCGGTGACGAGGTCCTTGATCACCGCCTCGATCGCTCCCGCCTGATCGGCGGTCTCCTCGAACGGAAAACCAGCGGCGAAGGCTTCGTAATCGTGGATGTCGAACCGGAAGGCGTGTCCCTCGCGCGCGGCGCGTTGGGCGTAGAGGTTCAGAAGCTCGGCCGCGGTGTCGTGCGCGCGCTGCGCAGCCTTGCGTTTCGCCTTGTCCCATTGTCCGCTGCCGAGCTCGTGCAACGGCGCCGCCTCGGGCGCCGCGCCGCTGTAACGGCTGATGACATGAAGGCTCGCGACGGGGACGTAGAGCTTGGCATCGTTGGCATAGAGCAGGTGCAGGAATTCGTTCGGCCCGTCGCCGAGATCGAGCGTCGTCAGGCCGAGGTAGCGACCGATGCCGTGCTGCTCGTGAACGACCGGGTCGCCGATGCGCACCTCGGACAGATCGCGCAGCATTGCCTCGACATTGGTCCGGCGCGCGTCGCGCCGGGAGGGAGTGCGAGCGACGTCTGCATAGAGCTCGGCTTCGGTGACAAGCGCGATGCCGCCTTCGGGCCAGACGAATCCCGCATGCGCCGGGCCGACCGCGAGCGCTGGGCTCGCATCGCCGCGAACGAATTCGGCCCAGTCGCCTACGATGGCCGGCTTGAAGCCATATTCCGCGAAATACTGCAGCATCGTTTCGCGCCGGCCCAAGCCATCGGCGACGATCAGCACGCGCTCGCGGGTCGAAGTCGCGAAGCGCTTGAGCGCGTGCAGCGGATCGCCGGCGCGGCGGTCGACCTGCAGCGACGAAAGTGCGTGCGTTGCCGCTGCGGCCGGGACAGACGGGGGCGACGCAGGCAACTCGACGCGCGCGAACGGCTTGAGAACGCCATTGAATTCGTCGACCGGAAGGAACAACTCGTGCGGCGGCAGCAATGGGCGCGCCGGGTCGCCGCGCAACAGGCGATAGCGCGACTCGGTGTCCTGCCAGAAGCGCTCTATGGCAGCGCCCGCGTCGCCATGAATGACCACCGCCGCGTTCGCGGGAAAATACTCGGCCAGGGTCGCGGTCGCATCGAAAAACAGCGGCAGATAGTATTCGATGCCTCCTGGCGTCATGCCATTGCTGATGTCGCGATACAACGCCGATTTCGACGGATCGCCTTCGAACACCTCGCGAAAGCGGCCGCGGAAACGCGTGCGCGCCGCATCGTCCTGCGGAAACTCGCGTGCCGGGAGCAGGCGCACGTTCGGCACCGGATAGAGCGTGCGCTGGCTGTCGACATCGAAGCTCTTGATCGATTCGATCTCCTCGTCGAACAGATCGATCCGGTAGGGCAGCGCACTTCCCATTGGAAAAAGGTCGATCAGCCCGCCGCGGACACTGAATTCGCCCGCCGCAACGACCTGCGTGACGTGCTGGTACCCGCCGAGCGCGAGCTGCGAACGCAGGGCGTCGACGTCGAGCTTTTCTCCCTGGGCGAGGAAAAACGTGAACGCCGCAAGGTGCGACGGAGGCGCGAGCCGGTACAGCGCGGTCGTCGCCGCGACGAGCAGAACATCGCATTCGCCGCGCGACGCGCGGTAGAGCGTCGCGAGCCGCTCGGACACGAGGTCCTGGTGCGGCGAGAAGTGATCGTAGGGCAGCGTCTCCCAGTCGGGCAGGGTGGCGACGCGCAACGCTGGTGCGAACCAGGCGATTTCCTCGGCGAGCCGCTGTGCCGCGAGTGCCTCCGCGCAAATGACCGCGACGAGCTCTCCGCGCTCGGCGGCGGACGTCGCGAATTGTGCGAGGGCAAGCGCGTCCGACGAGCCCGCCAACGACGGGGCAATCGCTTTTCGGTTCGCACCGGGCGATTGCGGCAGCAGTCGCGGCAGCGTCGACAATGATGCCGCGG
>JALYSM010000033.1 GCA_030854785.1 Pseudomonadota bacterium | reverse complement strand
CCCGGCGGCATTCGCGAGATCGAGTTCATCGTCCAGGCCTTGCAATTGGTACGAGGGGGGCGCGAGCCGGCGCTGCGCCTGCGCGGGACGCTGCCGGCGTTGGCTGCGCTGGCGGCGCGCGAACTGCTGCCGTCGGCCGCGGTGGCCGAGCTTGGCGATGCCTATACCTTCCTTCGCGACCTCGAGCACCGGCTGCAGTATCGCGACGATGCCCAGACGCACGCATTGCGGGCAGATGCCGAATCGAGATCTGCGTTGGCGCGCGCCTGCGGTTTCGCCGACGCGACGGCCTTTGCCGCCGCGCTCGGCCGGCATCGTGACACGGTCGACCGCCATTTTGACGCTCTTTTCGGCGATGCCGACGATGAAGAGGAGGATGCGTTCGCGGCTCTGTGCAGGGACCCTGTCGACGGGGTACTGCATCGCGCGCTGCTCGAGGACGCAGGCTTCGCGGATCCGCCCGCGCTACTTGCTCAGCTCACGCGAGTACGCAGCAGCACGCGCTATTTGCAGCTGCCTCCCGCCTCGCGGCAGCGTTTCGATGCGCTTTTGCCACAGCTCTTGCGCGTGGCGGCGAAGACCGGGCAGCCGCAGGAGGTTTTCATCCGACTGCTCGTGCTACTGGAGGCGATCAGCGGCCGCAGCGCCTATCTCGCGCTCCTGGTCGAGCACCCCCCGGTGCTTCCGCGCCTCGCCCACCTGCTCAGCGCAAGCGCGTGGGCCGCGGAATACCTGACACGGCATCCGATTTTGCTCGACGAGCTTCTGGACAGCAGTTCGCTGCTCACCGAGCCCGATTGGCAGGATTGGCGGACCGAGCTTGGCGTTCAGCTCGCCGCCCACGGCGAGGACCCGGAGCGCCAGATCGACGCCTTGCGCCACTTTCAGCAGGCGCAGACGTTTCGCTTGCTGGCCCAGGACCTGGAAGGGAAGCTGTCGATCGAGCGGCTGGCCGATCATCTTTCGGCGCTCGCCGACATCGTGCTCGATGCAACCCTCAAGCTGTGCTGGGCGCAGCTGCAAGGCAGGGACGCGCCGCCGCCCAAGTTTGCCATCATCGGTTACGGCAAGCTAGGCGGAAAAGAGCTCGGCTACGCCTCCGACCTCGATCTCGTATTCCTGTACGACGATCGCGACGAGGTCGCGCCCCAGCGCTACGCGCGGCTCGCGCAGCGGCTCAATATCGCGGTGACGAGCATGACCGGAGCCGGGCGGTTGTACGACACGGATCTTCGCTTGCGTCCGGACGGCGCCAGCGGATTATTGGTGTCGAGCTTGACGGCTTTTTGCAACTACCAGCGCGGCCATGCATGGACCTGGGAGCACCAGGCGCTGACGCGTGCGCGCTTCGTCGCCGGCGACGCGGCGATCGGCGCCGCGTTCGAGGTCGAGCGCGAAACCCTGTTGCGCCTGCCGCGCGACTTGACCAAGTTGCGGGCCGACGTGATGACCATGCGCCAACGCATGTACGCGGCGCATCCGAATCGCAGCTCACTCTTCGATCTCAAGCACGACCGGGGCGGCATGGTGGATATCGAATTCACAGTCCAGTTTCTGGTTCTCGCGCATGCCCACGCCGAGCGCGAGTTGACCAGGAATGTGGGCAACATCGCCCTCCTCGGCATGTGCGCACAACTTGGCCTGGTTCCTTCCAGGCTCGCGCTGGCTGCGGCTGCTGCGTATCGCGAGTACCGCCGGCTGCAGCACCAGGTCCGCCTTCAAGGCGCGCGCGAAGCACGCGTCGAGGCCGATCTCCAAACGCCGCGACGGGAAGCGGTCGCGGCGGTTTGGGATGCCGTTTTCGGCAGTGCGTGGGCCGAGGGCCCTGCGGAAATCGGATAAAATGCATTTTTCCAGGACGCATGAGGTTTTGCGATGTCGATGGCCGACCGCGACGGTTTTATCTGGTACGACGGCAAGCTGGTGCCCTGGCGCGACGCGACGACGCATGTGCTGACGCATTCGCTGCACTACGGTCTCGCGGTATTTGAGGGCGTGCGCGCGTACAAGACCGCCGCAGGAACGGCCATTTTCCGCCTGGCGGAACATACGCAGCGTTTGTTCAATTCGGGCCGCATCTACCTGATGGAGATTCCGTACGAAAAGGAGCAATTGATGGCGGCACAACGCGAAGTGGTGCGCGCCAACAAGCTCGAGTCCTGCTACCTGCGACCGATCGCTTTCTACGGGTCGGAGAAGATGGGTGTCTCGCCCAAGGGAGCGAAGGTGCATGTGGCGATCGCGGGGTGGCCGTGGGGCGCGTACCTCGGCGCCGAAGCGCTGGAAAAGGGCATTCGGGTCAAGACCTCGTCGTTTGCGAGGCACCATATCAACGTCACGCTGGCGCGGGCAAAATTTTCCGGCACCTACGCCAATTCCATTCTCGCCAATCAGGAGGCGACGATGGACGGCTACGACGAGGCCTTGCTGCTCGACGTCGACGGCTTCGTCGCCGAAGGCTCCGGCGAAAACCTTTTCGTGGTCAAGAACGGCAAGCTCTACGAGCCGGAGCTCACCTCGGCACTGGTCGGCATCACCCGCGATTCGGTGATTACGCTCGCCAACGATATCGGAGTCGAAGTGCGGGCGAAGCGCATGACGCGCGATGACGTGTACATCGCCGACGAGGCCTTCTTTACCGGTACCGCGGCCGAAGTGACGCCGATACGCGAGCTGGACAACCGGCCGATCGGCAACGGCGAGTGCGGTCCGATCACCAAGAAGCTGCAGTCGCTGTTCTTCGATGCCGTCAACGGCAGGAATCCGAAATACAAATCCTGGCTCACGCCGGTCTAGGCGGATACCGAACCCATCATGGCCGAGACTGCCGGCAGCGCGCCCTCCGTGGTCGACGTGACGCCGGCCGACATGCCTTTCTACTGCCCGAACCCGGCGATGCCGCTGTGGTCGAGTCATCCGCGCGTGTTTCTCGATGTCGATGCGACGGGCGAAGCGATGTGCCCGTATTGCGGCACGCGCTACCGGCTGCGCGGCGGCCCGGCTCGGCAGGGCCACTGAAAGGGCGCGAGTTTCGTCCCACCCAAGCGTGCTTCGGTGCGCGCATTAGCCGGCGGCCAGCTCGATGTCCGAACGCATTCTGATCGTCGCGCCGTCGTGGGTCGGCGACGCAATCCTGTCCGAGCCCTTGGTCGCGGTGCTGCGCGAGCCACTCGAGGAGCCGAGCGTCGATGTGCTGGCTCCGCCGTGGTGTGCGCCGATCTACCAGCGCATGCGCGGGATCCGCAACGTCATCGAGAACCCGGTCGGGCATCGGGAGCTCGGCCTGGCCAAGCGCCGTGCACTGGCAAAGACACTGCGACAGCACGGATATGCGCGCGCGTTCATCCTGCCGAATTCATTCAAGTCGGCGCTGATTCCATGGCTCGCCCGCATTCCGCGGCGCATCGGCTATGTCGGCGAAGCACGCGGGATGTTGCTGACCGACGTTCGCAGGCTCGATCGCAAAGCGTATCCCCGACTGGTCGATCGATTCCTTGCCCTGGCCGCGAATCCGGGCGAGAGGTTGCCGACGGCCTCGGCACCGGTGCTGGTGCCCAATACCTCGAACGCCGGCGAGGCGATCCGCGCGCTGGGTCTGGCGACACGCCGGCCGGTGGCGATCTTCTGCCCGGGCGCCGAGTTTGGCCCTGCCAAACGCTGGCCGACGGAGCATTTCGTCACGCTCGCGCGGCGTTTGATCGACTCGGGCTATGCGGTGTGGGTGATCGGCTCCCCCAACGATCAGCCTGCCGCGGACCCGCTGGCTGCGCTGGTTCCCGAAATACGCAACGCCTGCGGGCGCACGGACCTCGGGACCGCCATCGACCTTCTGGCCACCGCCAGCGTCGTGGTCAGCAACGACTCGGGGCTGATGCACGCCGCCGCGGCGGTCGGCGTCCCGCTGGTTGCGCTGTTCGGCTCGTCGAGCCCGGAATACACTCCACCTCTGTCGCAGCTTGCCCGCGTCGCCCGCATCGACATCGTGTGCAGCCCATGTTTTCAGCGCGTGTGCCCGCTGGGACACTTCAAGTGCATGCGCGAACTGTCGCCCAATGTTGTATATGATCTGGCGCGCCTCGGCGCGAGCAAAGACCTTCCCTGATCGCTGCCCGATTTGATCTGACGAACCGATGGCCAAGGTCCGCACACCGACCATTTTCACGACGCCTCAGGATGCGGCCGCGGCGTTTTATCGCGCCTTCGAATCCAAGGACATCGATGCCATGATGGCTGCCTGGGCCGAGGACGAAGAGATCGTCTGCGTTCATCCTGGCGGACCGCGCTTGGTAGGCTTCGACGCGGTTCGACTCGGCTGGGAACAGATATTCACGGGCGAGACCAAACTGTCGTTCCGTCTGGACGAGATCGTGGTGCTCGAGACCGTGGGTATGGCGCTGCAGAGTGCGATCGAGCAGGTCACCGTCGGTGATGACCCCGCGCCGCGCGGCATCGCCATCGCAAGCAATGTCTTTCTGCGAACGCCGTCGGGATGGCGCATGGTCTCGCATCACGCGTCGCCGGCGCCGGCGCCGACCGTCTCCACCCCTGCGGGTCCGCTGCACTAGCGGCGCGAGCTACCCGGCGCGGGGCCCCGCGTAGCGGGGATCGACGAGGAATTGCGAGTAGCGGCGCGAGCCTCCCGGCGAGGGGCCCCGCGTAGCGGGGATCGACGGGGGTTTGCGAGTCGATGCTCGCGGCCGACACGCGACGTATCTCATTCAGGAGCGGGTTGAGGAGGCCGCCGGGGCCGAGCGCGTCCGGCCCGCCCGGGTTCGGATAATTATCGCGCTAGGCGGTGCCGCCGATGGTCAGACCGTCGATGCGCAGCGTGGGTTGGCCGACGCCGACCGGCACGCTCTGGCCATCCTTGCCGCAAGTTCCGACGCCGGCGTCGAGTGCCAAGTCGTTGCCGATCATCGAAACGCGCGTCAGTGCGTCCGGGCCGTTGCCAATGAGCGTTGCGCCCTTGACCGGATAGGTGAGCTTGCCGTTGTCGATCCTCCACGCCTCGGCCGCGGAGAACACGAATTTTCCGTTGGTGATGTCGACCTGACCGCCGCCGAAGTTCACCGCGTACAAGCCATCGGCGACCGATTCGATAATCGCCGCCGGATCGAAATCGCCTGCTTGCATGATGGTGTTGGTCATGCGCGGCATCGGGATGTGTGCGAACGATTCGCGCCTGCCATTGCCGGTCGGCGACACGCCCATCAGCCGCGCATTCAAGGTGTCCTGCATGTAGCCCTGCAGGATCCCATCTTCGATCAGCACCGTGCGCTGCGTCGGATTGCCCTCATCATCGATGTTGAGGGAGCCTCGGCGTTGCGCGATGGTTCCGTCATCGACGACCGTGACGCCCTTGGCGGCAACGCGCTGTCCAACGCGTCCGGAGAACGCTGACGTTCCCTTGCGGTTGAAGTCTCCCTCGAGACCGTGACCGATCGCCTCGTGCAGCAAAATGCCCGGCCATCCCGGTCCAAGCACGACGGTCATCGTGCCGGCGGGCGCCGGCTGCGCCCTGAGGTTGAGCAGCGCCTGTTCAACCGCCTGCCTGGCGTACTCCTGGAGAATCGATTCGGTGAAGTAGCCGTAGTCAACGCGGCCGCCTCCACCGCCCATGCCCTGTTCTCGCTTGCCGCCTTCCTCGACGATGACATTCAGCGACAGCCGAACCAGCGGCCGCACGTCGGCTGCGATGAGTCCGTCGCTGCGCGCGATAAGGATGGCTTCGTATTCGCCCGCGAGGGAGGCCATCACCTGAGTGACGCGGGGGTCGCGAGCGCGCGCGATCCGTTCGAGCCGCTCGAGCAGCGAGACCTTTTCGGCGTCGCTCAGCGCGGTGACGGGATCGCTGGGCGAGTACAACACATGCGTGCCGCCGAGCTTGTCGAGCGCGGCCACCGCCGATTGGCCTTGCCGCCCGATGGCACGCGTCGCCGTCGCGGCCTTGGTCAGCGCGTCCAGACTGATGTCGTCGGAGTACGCGAATGCCGTCTTCTCGCCCGACACCGCGCGCACGCCCACGCCGCGGTCGATGGAAAACGATCCCGATTTCACGATGCCCTCTTCCA
>JALYSM010000012.1 GCA_030854785.1 Pseudomonadota bacterium | reverse complement strand
ACCAATCCGGCGGGCTTGCCATTCAGGAAACTGAAGAGTGCACCGGTGCGGTCCGCTTCCGGCGCCGGCGCCATCACTCCCGCTCGCGCCAGATGCGCCATGAGATTGAGGTAGAAAGGCAGCTCTTCCGCCGGCAGCCGCTCGTAGAGTGTGAGTACGTAGCGGCCTTTGTCGGTGGTGAGAAAGTAGTTCGTGTTCTCGATGCCCGCCGCGATCGGCTCAAAGACGCGCACCGGTCCGAGCGCGTAACGCGTCAACCAGGCGGCGAGATCGTCGGGGGTGACGGTGGTATAGACAGACATCGTCCCGCGGGAGCCGCGTTGCGTCGACTGCGATCCTCGATGAGATGCCGGGACCTAGCTCAGAACGAGAACAGCACCCACAGAGGGACCCTGAGCCCGCTGTCGAGGCTGTCGCGGCGCGCGAAGCTGCCCCCGGCGCCGTCCGCGACCAGATAATACGGTCGGCCGTGACGGGGAGTGACTTTGACCATCGTCAAGCGTCCATTGACGCGAAATTCCTCGATGGTTTCGTTCTCGCGGCGAACGATGGTCACCTGCGGTTCGAGCTCGGGGTCGCCGGCGATCTCGGGTGGCGCCGGCGGCGGGTCAGACAGGGGCTCGAGCTTGGGCGGCGGTGGCGCCTTTTGCGCGAACGCCGTCAGCGCAAGGCTGAAAGCGAAGGCAGCAAACACCGAGGCAGGCGTGTGGCGCATGGGGCGATCTTGCCGAGGCACAATCCTATTTTAGCAGAGCGGGATGCGCCCGCGGCGAGGCTCATGCAATCTTAGAGGTTCAACATCTTGTCGCGTTCCGTCCGCGTGGGCTGGAACCCGCGCGTTTCATAATAGTCAAATATTGCTTCGACGATCGCCTCGGGCTCTTCGATGATCTGCATCAGGTCGAGATCGGCGGCCGCGATCATTCCTTCGCTGACCAGCCTGTCGCGCATCCAGTCGATGAGTCCGCGCCAGAACTCGCCTCCGACAAGGATGATCGGAATCTTGCGGCTCTTGCCCGTCTGCACCAGCGTCAGGCATTCGGTAAGCTCGTCGATGGTACCGAAGCCTCCCGGCATGACGACGTACGCGGACGCGAAACGCACGAACATCATTTTGCGCGCGAAAAAATATCGAAAGTTGATGCCGACGTCCTGATAACGGTTGCCGGCCTGTTCATTCGGCAGCAGGATGTTGAGGCCGACGGCAGGAGAGCGTCCGCCGTGCGCGCCACGGTTCGCCGCTTCCATCGTACCGGGGCCGCCTCCGGAGATTACGGCGAACCCGGCGTCGGACAAGAGCCGCGCAATGCGCTCCGCCTTTTCGAAGTACGGATGATCAGGCTTGATGCGCGCGCTGCCGAACATGCTCACCGCGGGCCGCACGCCGCGCAAGCGCTCGGTCGCGACGGCGAATTCTGCCATAATGCCCAGCACCCGCCACGCTTCCTGCCCGTTGGTCGAGTACATCGCTTGAGCATCGATCAATTCGGGAATCTTGCTCGTCAAAATCATGTCCAGGGGCCTCTAACACCGTGATACACGTATGCGTTGCGGGCCACAAACCGCCGCTGGCGCGGCGCAGGGCGCAGCGAATAGTGGAGCCTATTCGCAAGCCCGGCAACAAAGCCAGCGACGGTTTGGGCCGCAACCCGAAGGGCTGGCCGCGATTTGGGCCCACCCGCTTTGGCGCAAGCCACTTGCTTGGGGCCCACCAAGCGGCGTGGCTTGCTTCGCGCGCTTGAGCCCAAATCGTGCCAGCGCATAACGCGTCTCACGGTGTTAGAGGCCCCAGATTGGTTCTGGTTGACGGCTCGTCGTATCTGTATCGCGCTTTCCACGCGCTGCCCGACCTGCGCACCTCGCGCGGCGAGCCGACCGGCGCGATACGCGGTGTCGTCGCCATGTTGCGCCGATTGGTCGAGGACGGCAACCCGGAATACTTCGCCGTGGTCTTCGACGCACCGGGCAAGACTTTTCGCGACGATTGGTACCCGCAATACAAAGCGAATCGCTCGCCAATGCCGGACGATCTCGCGGTCCAGATCGCGCCGCTGCACGAGCTGATCCGTGCGCACGGCTGGCCGCTGTTGATGATCGAAGGCGTCGAGGCGGACGACGTGATCGGCACGCTCGTGCGCCGCGGTGAAGCGTGCGCCATCGACTCCGTGATCTCCACCGGCGACAAGGATCTCGCACAGCTCGTCACGCCGCGCGTCACGCTGGTCAATACAATGAGCAACGAGATGCTGGATGAGGCGGGTGTCGCCGCGAAATTCGGCGTGCAGGCAGGTCAGCTGCTCGATCTGCTCACGCTCACCGGCGACGCCATCGACAATATACCCGGCGTGGCCAAGGTGGGTCCAAAGACCGCCGCGAAATGGCTGGCGCAATACGGAACGCTGGAAAACATCATGACGCATGCGGACGAGATTGGCGGCGCCGTGGGCGAGAATCTGCGGGCGGCGCTGTCCTGGTTGCCGCAGGGCCGCAAGCTGCTCACGGTCAAGACGGACTGCACGCTGCCGTTCGAGCCGATCGAGCTTGTCATCGGTCCCGCCGACGCCGCCGCGCTCAAGAACCTCTACGAGCGCTTCGAATTCAAGAGCTGGATCACGGATCTCGACGGCATGCCAGCGAAGGCGACCGACACGGGCATGAGGTCGGAAGCTGCCGCGGTGCCCGAAGGACGGCCCGCGCGCGCGGGCGTCGGCCGCCAGTACGAAACCATTCTCGATCAGGCCGCGCTCGACCGCTGGCTCGGCGCAATAGAGCGCGCCGATCTCGTCGCGTTGGACATCGAGACGACGAGTCCCGATCCGATGCAGGCGCGCATCGTCGGGATCTCGTTCGCCATCGAGCCAGGGCGCGCGGCATACCTGCCGGTGGAGCACCGTTATGCCGGCGCCCCCGCGCAGCTACCGTTGGACGCAGTGCTCGCGCGACTCAAGCCCTGGCTCGAGAATCCACGCGCGAAAAAGCTCGGCCAGAACGCCAAATACAGCCAGCACGTGCTCGCGAACCACGGCATCGCGCTCGCCGGCGTCGCACACGACACGATGCTGCAGTCGTACGTGCTCGAGTCGCATCGTCTGCACGACAAGGACAACCTCGCCTGGCGCCATCTCGACGTCAAGCCGATCACCTATGCGGAGGTCGCCGGGAAGGGGGCGGGCCAGATTGCTTTCGACCAGGTCGCGGTCGAGCGTGCCGCCGAGTACTCGGCCGAGGACGCCGACGTCACCTTGCAGCTGCACGGTGCGTTGTACCCGCGCGTCGTCGCCGACCCCGAGCTCACGCACGTCTACGAGCGTATCGAACTGCCGACGCGCGAAGTGCTCTTCCGCATGGAGCGCAACGGCGTGCTGCTCGACGCGGCACTGCTCGCCGCACAGAGCCGCGTGCTCGGTGAGCGGATGCTGGCGCTGGAGCAGCAGGCTTTTCAGCTCGCCGGCGGCCCGTTCAATCTAGGATCTCCACGCCAGCTCGGCGAGATCCTGTTCGAGCGGATGAAGCTGCCCGTGGTGAGGAAAACGGCAACCGGCCAGCCCTCTACCGACGAGGAAGTGTTGCAGGAGCTCGCGGCCGATTACCCGTTGCCGAAGCTCTTGCTCGAACACCGGATGCTGTCGAAGCTCAAGTCGACCTATACCGACAAGCTGCCGCAGATGATCAATGCGGCGACCGGCCGCGTCCATACCAACTTCGCGCAAGCAACGGCGGTGACGGGTCGGCTGGCCAGCACCGACCCGAACTTGCAGAACATTCCGGTGCGCACCGTGGAAGGCCGGCGAATTCGCGAAGCATTCATCGCGTCGCCGGGGCACGTGCTCGTCTCAGCCGATTATTCGCAGATCGAGCTGCGGATCATGGCGCATCTGTCCGGCGATGCATCGCTGGAGAAGGCGTTCACCGGAGGAGCCGACATCCACAAGGCGACGGCGGCCGAGATCTTCGGCGTGCCGATCGGCGAGGTAACGTCCGACCAGCGGCGGTACATCAAGGCGGTGAACTTCGGATTGATCTACGGCATGAGCGCGTTCGGGCTGGCGGCGCAGCTCAACATCGAGCGCGGAGCCGCGCAGCAGTTCATCGACAAGTATTTCGCGCGGTATCCCGGTGTCGCGGAGTACATGTTGCGCACCCGCGCGCTGGCACATAAGCAAGGCTACGTTAAGACGGTGTTCGGACGCCGCCTCTGGCTCCCCGACATCAACGCTGGCGGCGGCCCTAGGCGCCAAGCGGCCGAGCGGGCTGCCATCAACGCTCCGATGCAGGGCACCGCCGCGGACCTGATCAAGCTGGCGATGATCGAGGTGCAGTCCTGGCTCGATCGCGAGCGGCTGAATTCGCGCTTGATCCTGCAAGTGCATGACGAACTCGTGCTCGAGGTTCCGAACGCCGAAGTCGTACGGTTGAAAGCGGAGCTGCCGCAACTGATGACAGGCGTGGCGAGCCTTGATGTACCACTGATCGTCGATGTGGGCACCGGACCGAATTGGGAGCAGGCGCATTAGCCTATCCAGAAGGTCGCGCCTTAGCTCGCGGTGAGAAGCCTGTCGTATACACGACTGTAACGCGCCTTGACACGCGTTGTGTCGCGACCGCTCGTGTCCCAAGGCAGCCCGTTCGTAAGCTTGTAGCCCCGCGCGATGGGAACGCACGTTAGTTTGATCAGTGCGTTTCTATTTCTTGCGGTGATACCTGTGCTTGCTCCGGCTCATGTCGGTCACTTAGCGATGCTCCGGACGCTTATCCGGGAAGCTGCAGCGGAAGGCAGCTTCGATCGCGGATTGGCTGCAGACACACCGGCCGCGGTTGAATTCTTCGCCCGGCTGAAGCGGGCGCTGGTCTGCGGTTATTTCGTCGAAGAGGATCCGAAGACGGGCCGCGCCGAAGCGGTCTCGGTCCCTGGTTACGTTTTCTGGTCCGACGATCGGAACAGCAGCATGCCGCCGGTCGGATTCGGCCTTTTCCGCGCCCTCGAAGACGGCTACGAGCTATGGCTCGCCGGTCTCGAATTCGGCCGCAGGGGCGAGGGGCACGGACGGGCGCTCCTCAATGCACTTTTTGCCACGCCGCCGGGAAAGAAAACCTGGGTCGTGCGCATCCCCCGCGGATCGCGCTATGGCACGATGGTGCAACACCTGCTCAAGTCGTATGGCTTCGACCACGCGGGCGATACCACTCATCTGCGCTGGTTCGTGCGCCAAAGCGCACCGGTCTCGATTGCCGCGCGCGTGCGCAATGCTGTGGGCACACAGGCGCCACTGAATTGACTGCGGCGCGGCGCCGCGCGCCGCTCCGCCACGCCTGTTTACGAGGCGCTCTTGACCTCGAAGATGTCGCAATACGACGCGTAGACGCTCGCGATCGCGACCGGCCCGAGTACGAACCATCCCAAGCCGAACGGTATCGTCGCGATGATCGCAAGCACGATGCCGACGGCGCCATACACCAGGAACGGAATGATGTTCCGCAGGCACCCGTGGAAGGACGCCTTCATCGCTATCCCCGGACTCAAGCCTCCCAGCATCACCAGAGCTGGTGCAAACCAGACGGCCATGATGAGCGGCAAAAGCAGCAGCAGGAAAGACAGGATGCCGAGGAGGACCGCAACGACCACGCTGCCCAATGCGACGCCGGTCTGCGAGGGGTCGGCGTCGCCCGTCAGCATGCCGAGAATCGCAACCCCGAAGATCGCAATCATCACTCCGGTGACGATGAGCATGATGAGGATCGCCAGTCCGGTATAGATGAGACCAACGACGATCAGTGGGCCGGTGCGTTGACTGAAACCGCCGAACAGATGTCCCACCGTCAGTGGATTGCCGCGATCGAGCGCGCGACATCCCAGCATCAAGCCGCCGCTGAAGACGGGGAACAGGATCTGCAATGCCAGCGAACCAAGGACAGGAACGAACGCGCCGCAGACGTGGACAACGATGAGGACGATGATGCTCAGCAGCCACACGCCCACAGCGGGCGTGAACAGGCGCCAGCCTTCGCTCCACCAGGAGACGCCGCGACCGGCATCGACTACGCGTGGCTCCGGTGGCATGGCGGCCGCGGGCATCGCGGCCGGCACGGCGGGTGTGAATTCGTTCGCCATCGATTTTCTCCCTGAAGCGTCGTAACGCGCGGCTTCGAGCGATACCCACGAGACGAGGCAACCGCTCCCCCGCACCGCGCCCGCCTCGCGGATCCGCAGTCGACCGAGCGGAAACCTTAGCACATCGCAGAGCGCCACTGAAGGAAGCGCCGCTTGCGGCTTTCGCCGACGCATCGAACGCACGCCGGCCTCGAGCCGCGCGCCAGCTCGGCCGTTGCGCCCGGCAAAAAAGCGCGCTTTGTTCTAACCAGTGGAACCGCGAGTTCCGCCGCCTTGGCCGGTTCGGGATATCTCGACCGAAGACTCGGCGCCGCGGTGAGTCAGTCGCGAACTACCGCTCGAAGCTGCCTCTGCGCGCCGGCCGGATAAGACGGAAGGAGGGCATGGAGGCGCGAACGGGGATGGAGGCGCGGGTCCAAGTCGGCACCGCGGTCCCGCTCCGCCTGGTGCGATTTTTCTGCGAGGGCTTGATTTTGCAGCCCGTGTTCTCTATTATTAGCACTCGGTAGCGGTGAGTGCTAACAGAAGATTCGTAATCGCCCGCCTCCCGCGCGCCTTGTTTTATTCTGACAAGGCATTGATTTTTAGACAATTTTCAGATGGAGTGAGCGCTAACATGAAAATTAGTCCCCTACACGATCGCGTGATCGTCAAGCGGCTGGAAGAAGAACGCAAGACCGCCGGCGGTATTGTCATACCCGACACCGCGGCGGAAAAGCCATCGCAGGGTGAAATCGTGTTCGCCGGGCCCGGCAAGACCGACGACAACGGCAAGTTGATTCCGATGGGCGTGAAGATCGGCGACAAGATTCTCTTCGGCAAGTATTCCGGCCAGGAATTCAAGTTGGACGGGCAGGATTACCTGCACATGCGCGAAGACGACGTCATCGGCATCGTCGCGTGACGCAGTCGCGCGATCACATACAGTATTGAGGAGCAGCGAAAATGGCAGCCAAAGACGTACGCTTCGGTGAAGGTGTTCGCAACAAGATGATGAACGGCGTCAATATTCTTGCGAACGCCGTCAAAGTAACACTAGGCCCGAAGGGCCGCAACGTCGTGCTCGAGCGCAGCTTCGGCGCGCCGACGATCACCAAGGACGGCGTGTCCGTCGCCAAGGAAATCGAGCTCAGGGATAAGTTCGAGAACATGGGCGCGCAAATGGTCAAGGAAGTCGCGTCCAAAACCTCCGACGTCGCCGGCGATGGCACGACGACGGCAACCGTGCTCGCGCAGTCGATCGTAGCCGAAGGCTTGAAATATGTCGCCGCCGGCATGAACCCTATGGATCTGAAACGCGGGATCGACAAGGCAGTTCTGGCCGTGGTCGAGGAGCTTAAGAAAATCAGCAAGCCGTGCACGACCAGCAAGGAAATCTCGCAAGTCGGCGCCATCTCGGCCAACGCGGACGAGTCGATCGGCAAGACGATCGCCGACGCGATGGACAAAGTCGGCAAGGAAGGCGTGATCACCGTCGAGGACGGCAAGGGTCTGGAGAACGAGCTCGAGCTCGTCGAGGGCATGCAGTTCGACCGCGGCTACATCTCACCGTATTTCATCAACAATCCCGACAAGCAGGTCTCGATTCTCGAAGACGCGTACATCCTTCTGCACGACAAGAAGATTTCGAATATCCGCGATCTCCTGCCGCTGCTGGAGCAGGTCGCCAAGTCGGGCAAACCGCTGCTGATCATCGCCGAGGATGTCGATGGCGAGGCGCTGGCGACGCTGGTGGTGAACAACATCCGCGGCATCCTGAAGACGACCGCGGTCAAGGCGCCCGGCTTCGGCGACCGGCGCAAGGCGATGCTCGAAGACATCGCAATCCTGACCGGCGGCACGGTGATCGCCGAGGAGTTGGGCCTCAAGCTCGAGAACGCCACGTTGAAGGATCTCGGCCGCGCGAAGAAGATCGAGGTCGCGAAGGAAACCACGACGATCATCGACGGCGCGGGCGATAAGTCAGCGATCGAGGCGCGGGTCAAGAACATCCGCGTGCAGATCGAGGAAGCGACCTCCGACTACGACAAGGAGAAGCTGCAGGAGCGCGTCGCCAAGCTGGCAGGCGGCGTGGCGGTGATCAAGGTCGGCGCCGCGACCGAGGTCGAGATGAAGGAAAAGAAGGCGCGCGTCGAGGATGCATTGCACGCGACCCGCGCGGCGGTCGAAGAAGGTATCGTTGCCGGCGGCGGCGTGGCCTACCTGCGCGCCCGGGCCAACCTCAACGGCCTCAAGGGTGACAACCCCGACCAGGAAGCGGGCATCAAGATCGTATTGCGTGCGCTCGAGGAGCCCACGCGACAGATCGTCGCCAATGCTGGCGACGAGCCGTCGGTGGTCGTCAACAAGATCGTCGAAGGCAAGGGCAATTTCGGCTTCAACGCGCAGACGGGAGAATACGGCGACCTGGTGCAGATGGGTGTCGTCGACCCGACCAAGGTGGCCCGGTTCGCTCTCCAGAATGCGTCATCGGTCGCGTCATTGTTGCTCACGACGGAGGCGATGATCGCCGAATTGCCGAAGGACGAGAAGCAGATGGGCGGCGGCGGCGGCATGGGTGGCATGGGCGGGATGGGCGACATGGATATGTGACGCGGACCAAGCGCCCTAAGGGCGCGCGATCCGGATCCAGTGTCTTGCAAAGCCCCGCGTCATGCGGGGCTTTGCTATTTGCGGGCCGTGAATGCAGTCACGGCAATGCGGTCCGCAGCACTACGCCGAAGGAGGTCAGTCCGTTGTTTGGCTGCTTGATGCTTCCGTTCGATACGTGCTGCACATACGCGCCAAGCTCGTACCGATGATGCTCGCCGAAAGCGATGCCCGCGCCCCCGATTTCGCCGAACTGGAACGCGGAGCCTAAGCCGCGATCCTGATTTATCCGCGTCGCGGACAGCAGACGGACGCCGATACCTGCCTCGACGAATAACCGCGCCGCCGAAGCGCCCGGTCCGATCCAGCGCAGCATGGGCGTGAGGCTCGCGTCCCACAACGATTCGTGTGCCGTCGGGCGCTGCCGACCACGCCAGTACGCGATCTGCGCCACGAGCCGCGTATCGAATCCGTGGTCCTTGAGAATGGCGCAAGAACACAGCGAGTCCCAATAGGCCGCGACGCCGTAGATCGCCACTTCGTCACCGTAGGCGACCGTGAGTGCCGCCCCATCCGGGGTCGATCCCGCGCCGCGTGCGAGCGGTGCCAGCAGGATTAACGCGAGCACCGTCGTCACCCTTGCCAGGCGGCGCGGCAAAACGGCATGCAGAATGCAGCGGTAAGTCGTCATCGTCGGCGAGCAGTCAGGGAAAAAGGGGGAGGCGCCTGCGGCGCAGCTGCGCCGACGGACCAGCAACGCGGCTGGCTGTGTCCCCCCGAGCGCGGCAGCGGCGCATGAGCCGCAATCGAGATTCTAGGGAAGCGCAGGCGTGAGGGCAAGTCGATGCCAATGGCGATGGGCGCGCCGCTCCGCGTCGAAGGCGACTCGATTCGCGCATGGCGTCGACGGGATTTCCGCTCGCGCCAACAATTGTTTCATCGGCCATGCTTTGATCACAGGCGCGCCGCGAGGGGCCTGCTGCGGCGTGCCGCGCACGCGCTTGTAAAATGCATTAGACTACGCAGCATTTGGCGCGCCGGACCACGATGCTCAGGAACCCGCTCGCATGACTGCCGGGGTGTTCTTCGCGCTGGCGATTGGCACGCTCGTCGTGTTTGTGCTCGTCGGATTGATGCGGCGCAGCCGCAGCGCGAGCCAATCGGAGCAATCGGCGTCCGACGGACAGAACACGGTTGCGCAATGGACCGAAGGCGAGACGACGCGGCTATTGTCGAGCGCAGAGGTTCCCGGACTCTACCTCCTGCGTCCGCGCTTTTTGTCCAAGGCGGAGAACGTCGTGTATTTATTGCTCAACGCGGCGTTTCCGCGCCACGAAATCTTCGCGCGCGTGCGCCTTGCCGACGTATTGCAGGTCAAGATCGGACCGCAGGGAATGGAAAGACTGCGCGCGTTTCGCAAGATCGCCAATCAGCACGTCGGCTTCGTCGTCTGCGACCGCGATATGACCATCGTCGCGATCGTCGATGCGAAAGAGCCCGAGCAGGTCCAGAACCCCAGGGATCAGAAGCTCGAGATCATCAAGCAGCGTTGCCTGCAGGCAGCGCAGGTGAAATACATCTGCGTCTATCCGCCGACGCTGCCGCGCTATCGCGAGCTGCGTACGCAGGTACTCGGTCCCGCCGCGGAACTGGTCTGACCGCGCTCTCGGCGACAAATATGTTGTCTCGGCTCGATTTGTCCGCCCCGCCGCACGAGAACAGCATCCACAAGCTCGCGTGTTGCGCGCCACGCACTACAGGACTCATGCGTTACCGCTACGCCGGCGCTGCGGCGCTTTTGCTTTTGCTTCTCACTACCGAGCATGTCCTCGGCCAACCGGCGTCCCAGGATGCGGGCGTGCTCCCCATGGGCCGGGATGTTGATCTCCGGTACGTCGGCGCCTCGACGCGTCTTGGCATCGGCTATAACACCCGGGACAAGCTGCGCGGCGACGCCTACCACGTGTTCGGCGAGACCGAGCGCTCGGCGTGGATCGGCGAGCTGTGGCTCTCCGAGCGTTCGGCCGCCGGGGCCCAGCTGTCTTATCACTGGCAGCCCGAAGGCGGTAGCAAGGATGCGTTCGTGCGCAAGATCTTCGGGGCTGTCGATCAGAACCGCTGGCATGATCGCAAGATCACCGCAGGCGGCGGCGCCGAGACGGAGCAATGGTTCGCATCGGGCCATTTTTCGGCTGCAATCACCGGGCGCCGGCAGCTCAGCGCCAATCAGACGACGGCGACTGAAACGATCGCAGGCACCGACAACGGGCGGCCCTTCGAGCAAGACATCATCACCACGACGCGCACCACAATCTCCGAGCGCGCTTACGACTACGGTGTCGGCGTACGTGCGGGACACTTCTACGACGGGCCACTCATCCGGCTCCAGCTTGGTCTCGATTACGAATGGGGGCGCGGCTCGGCGGCGCAATCGACTGCCTCGCTAAGCGTCGAGAAATTCTTCGACGGGACGCCGCACAGTGTGGCGCTGGTGGCCGAAGCGTATCGCAAACGCGGCGATCTCGAGCCCGAACGCAACGACGAGCGGCTGACGCTCATGTATCGATACGAGTTTGGAGGGACCGCGTATCGACTCGCCCGCGGGTACCGCCTGGTCAAGGTCGAGATCCCCGCCGCAGTGGCGACTGCGCCGACGGGCACCGCGCAGACCGCAACGCCTACCCCGCCACGAATCGAGAAGCGTCTGGTCAAGACGACCGCGTCGATGGCGTCCGACGCGTTCTTCGACTTCGACCGGGCAACGCTGCGCGACGATGCGAAGACCGCGATCGATGCCGCGATTTCGCGGCTCAAGGCTTCAGACTACGAGGGCAACATCCGCATCACCGGGCATACCTGCGATATCGGTTCGGCCGCGTACAACCAGAAGCTCTCCGAAAAGCGGGCCCAGTCCGTGCGGCAGTATTTGATCGCTGGTGGCCTCCCCGCGGAGCGCCTGCTGGCGGAAGGCATGGGCCTGCGCGACCCGCGCTACCCGAACACCAGCGAAGGCCGACCCAAGAATCGCCGCGTCGACATCGAATTCGTGACCTACGAGACCCGTACGGAAGAGATGGTCCTGCCGCCCGAGCCCCCGCTCGGCAAGCCGGCTGCCGTTGTCGCAACGCGCGCACCTGTCGCGCCGACCGTCGAATGGCGGCGCGAATACATCGACACCGAGCCGGCCTGGCTGCGCCGCGCTCTGCACAATCCGGCACAGCACAAGCAGGCCGTCGACGTGTACCGGTCGCAGCAGCAGACGACGAGCGTGACTCAGGGCGAGAAGCGATTCCTCAACCGGCCGCCGGTCGCCGTCAACGACGCATTCACTCTCCCCGGCAATTCCGGTGCAACCGCTCTGGATGTGCTCGCCAACGACAGCGATCCCGACGGCGACGCGCTCACGATCGTCAGCGTCGGCGCCCCAGCCCATGGCACGGCGACGATCAGCGGAAACAAGATCGCTTACACGCCGGCGGCGGGCTATGTCGGGACAGACAGCTTCCTCTATACGATCGCCGATCCCAAGGGCCTCACTTCGAGCGCGACCGTCGCGATCACGATCACGGCCATCAATCACCCGCCGGTGGCGCAACCCGATAATGCAGTAGCGAGATTCAACACCCCCGTGACGATACCGGTGCTCGCCAACGACAGCGATCCCGACGGCGATCCGCTGACCATCGTTTCATTTACCGCACCGGTGCACGGTACGGTTACGCGCGGGCCGGACAACACGCTGATCTACGCTGCCTTCCAGAACTTCATCGGCATGGACAGCTTCCAGTACACGATCAGCGACGGTCGCGGCGGCACGGCGTCGACCACGGTGAGCGTCTACGCCGACCCCTGATCGATGCTGCGCTTCGGCGTGACGCGCGGCGGCCCGATTCGGGCCGCGATCCACGTGCCGGCGACGATAAGCGCGCAGCCGGAGAGCGTGTTCGCGCCGAACGGCTCGTCGAGGAAGAGAAAGCCCCACAGCACGCCGAAGAGCGGGATCAGGAACGTGACGGCCAGCGCGCGCGCCGGCCCGATAGTCACGATCAGGCGGAAATACAGCAGATACGCGAAGGCCGTCGACGCCAGCGCGAGAGCGAGCACGTTGGCGGCGACGAGCGGCGTAAGCGGTCCCGGCGGAGGTACGAAGCAAAGCGCGGGTGCGAGGACGATCGCGGCGGCGAGCTGGCTGTAAAGCGCGACCGCCGAGCTCGGGACCGCAGCCATGCGCCGCTTAGCGTAGACGCTCGCGACTCCATAGCAAAGCGCGGCGCCGAGGCAGGCGAGCGTCGCCCAAAGCATCGTTCCGGACAACGGCTCCGGTTGCCATCCCATCAGTACGACGACGCCGGCAAGACCAAGCGTCATACCTGCGAGCTTGCGCGGCGTCAGCGCTTCGCCGAGCCACAGTGCGGCAGCGAGCGCTCCAAAGAACGGGCTTGTCGCGTTGAGGATCGCCGCGGTCGACGCGCTGACGTATTGCTCGGCGAAGCAGAAAAGCGCGAAAGGCAACGCCGAGTTCACCGTCCCGATCACGAGATAGCCGCGCCAATGCGCGAACAGAGGCGGAATCGAGCGGCGCGCGAGCGCGAGCGCGAAAAGCGCGATGAAGGCAAGCGCAACGCGCGAGAACGCGAGCCACAGCGGTCCCAATGCCGGAACGGCGACGCGCATGAAGGCAAACGAACCGCCCCACAGCCCGGCTAGCAGAAGCAGCCGGGCGGCGTCGCGAGGACTCATCGACTTTAGTCGGAGGCGGGGTGTGCCGTCGCTCCGACGCCGGGCCGTGCCACGTCGAGTGCGAGCTGGCCGCGGCCGCCGGCGTGGGCGCGCTCGTGCTCGAGCAACCACTGCTTGCGCCACAACCCGCCGCCGTACCCGGTCAGCGCGCCGTCGGCGCCGATCACGCGGTGGCAGGGTACGACGAGGCACAACCGGTTGTCGCCGTTGGCGCGGCCGACCGCGCGCACCGCGGTTCCGCGACCGATCGTCGCAGCGATTTCCGCGTAGGAACGGGTGGCACCGGGCGGGATAGCCAGCAGCGCATTCCATACCACACGCTGGAACGGTGAACCGCGAAGCGCGAGCGGCGTGGCAAAGGTGAGCTCGCGGCCGGAAAAGTACGCCGCGAGCTCGTCACCGATCTGCGCAAGGTAACGATGCACGCCGGGAAGAATCGGTCGCTCGAGCCTGTTTTGCATGACCTCGATTTCGCGCTCCAGCCCGCGCCGGTCGACGAATTCGAGCAGCGCGAGTCCTTCGTCCGCGGCGAGCGCGAGCATCGCGCCGAGCGGGGTATCGAACCATTGCGCGTACAGGCATTCGACATCGTGCGCACGACTGGGCGCGGCGCCGACGTGGCGGTTGAAGGCGACACGGAAGCCGCTGCCGGATTCGAAGCCGTGATCGAGCTGGAGGTCGAGCACGGATTTTCCCTGACGCACGCCCGCGAGGGCGAGGCCCATGCGGCGCGCACGATGATAGGCGTGAAAGGTCATGCCGCAGTAGCGCTTGAACGTGCGCCGGGCGGTCGAAGGTTCGATGCCACGGCGGGCGAGATCGACGTCGCGCAGGCGGCCAGTCGGCTCGGCCTCGACCGCCGCGAGCAATTGCGCCACGAGCGGCGGCGCGCGGTGGCCGTCGTCGAGCGGCTGACATCGCCGGCACGGCCGGTAGCCCGCGTGCAGCGCCGCGCTGGTCGAGGCGAAAAATTCCACGTTCTCGCGCTTCGGCGTGCGTACGCGACAGGTGGGACGGCAGAAGATTCCGGTGGTCGCGACACCGACGAAGAAAATACCCTCGAAGGTCGGATCGTGGTCGACGACAGCGCGGTACATCACATCGGGAGAAGGAAGGTGCGTCATGCGTGAATTATAGGCGCGGGAACCTACGTGGCGTCGTCGATATTCGGGCGGCAAATTCCGCTCGCACAAAGTCCGCGAGGACCGGGCGTCACTGCAAGTATTTGATGTAGATCCAGAGCAGGAGCAACGCGCCGATGATCGACATGATCCAGCCGGCGGGATGGAACTTGCCGTCGGGGGTCTTCCAGATCAGACTGCTGATGATCCCGCCGACCAGCGATCCACCGATGCCGAGCGCGACGGTGAGCAGGAATCCCATCGGTACCGCTCCCGGATAGAAAAATCGAGCGAGGACGCCGACGATAAAGCCGACGATGATCGTTCCGATGATGCCCATGATTCCCATGTGTCATTCTCCTGTGACGATAATATCGCGGGGAGACCGCCGACAGACGTCGGTCCGAGCGCCGCGCACGCTGCTGCCTGGTCATGCTAGCACACCGGGCAAGGCGCCCCGGTAAGGGTTACGCTCGTCGTACGACCAAGTGTTAACCGACCACGGAGACCGCGATGGACGCAAAGTGGATTTGCATGCTCGGCGGTATCGCTGCGGCGTTGTGCCCGGCGCTGAGCGGCGCGGAGTGCCGTGCCGCCAGCCCTGATCACAGCGTTGCGCTGATCGAGCTCTACACCTCCGAAGGTTGCGACAGTTGCCCGCCGGCCGATCGCTGGTTATCGGCGCTGGATCTCGCACCGGCGACGCGCGCGGTGGCGCTCGCCTTCCACGTCGATTACTGGGACCGGCTCGGTTGGCGCGATCGCTTCGGCAGTGCGGCCTTCACCCAACGGCAACACGAACAGATGGGGCGCCGGCACGCCGCCTTTGTCTATACGCCGCAGGTGCTGCTGCAGGGCACGGAGTTCTCCCGGTGGCGTGACGCGAGCCAGCCCGTCGCCGCGCTCGCTGCGATCAACGCTCGGCCGGCCCGCGCCACGATCGAGCTCGTTGCCGCGCGGGTCGACAGCAACACCGCTGCGGTCGACCTTTACGTGCGCATCCCGCAGACACGCGACCGGATCCATGCGGCAGTCGCGGTTGCGTTGACGCAGAACGGTCTGGCCAGCGACGTCAAGGCCGGCGAAAACGCGGGCAAGCGGCTCGTCCATGATCATGTAGTGCGCTCCTGGCATGCCGGCGCACCGATCGGTAACGCCGGCGAGTTGCGGCAGCATTTCAACTTGCCGCTGCCCGTCGACCGCGGCCCGCTGGAGATCGTTGCGTTCGTCGAGAACACCGCGACCGGAGATGTGCTGCAAGCGCTCGCGCTGCCGGTCTGCACGCAGTAGAAACCGCATCACCGACCACGGCTCGGGCCGGAATACGCCCGCGCGAAGAGTGCAGCCCGGGCTTTCGGCCCGTTGCTCGCCTCTGGAGTTTCCCGTAAGGTTGCGCTCGCCTGTCAATGACCGGGTCCGCGGCGTGCGTGTTGTGTAGTGGCATTGCGCGGCGACCGATGGCAGTGGCCTGCCGTGAGACAGCTTGCGGCCCGAACCGGGAGGAAGCGTTATTTCGACAGCCCGACCGCGATTGGCTAACGTCCAGCTGAGCTCGAAGGCGGAAGAGCGCCGAGTCATATTCGCCTCCTCGCTCGGCACCGTCTTCGAGTGGTACGACTTCTATCTGTACGCGACTCTGGCACCATTCTTCGCGACGCTGTTCTTCCCCAAGGGCAACGACACGGCGGCACTGCTTTCCGCCTTCGCGATCTATGCCGCCGGATTCCTGGTGCGGCCGTTCGGCGCACTCGTGTTCGGCCGGATCGGCGATCTGGTCGGCCGCAAGTACACGTTCCTGTGGACGATCGTGGTCATGGGCTTCTCGACCTTCGCTGTCGGCCTGGTGCCCACGTTCCAGACCATCGGCTGGGGAGGCCCCATTCTGCTCCTGACCCTGCGCCTGTTGCAGGGTCTCGCACTGGGAGGCGAGTACGGCGGTGCGATCACCTACGTGGCCGAGCACGCGCCGCAGAATCGACGTGGCTACGACACGAGCTGGATCCAGACGACCGCAGCGCTGGGTTTCTTCCTCGCGCTCCTCGTCATCGGGGTGTGCCGCTTTTCCGGTGTCCTCAGCGCGAAGGACTTCGCAGTGTGGGGATGGCGGATACCGTTTCTCGTGTCGCTGATCCTCCTCGTGTTCTCGGTGTACATCCGCCTGAGGCTCAATGAATCGCCGGTGTTTCAGCGGATGAAGGCCGAAGGCAGAGGCTCAAAAGCGCCGCTGCGCGACAGCTTTCTCGTGTACCCGAACAACAAGTACGTCCTGCTCGCGCTGTTCGGCGCGACCGCGGGTCAAGGCGTAGTCTGGTACACGGCGCAGTTTTACGCGCCGTTCTTTCTGACGATCACGCTTAAGATGGATGACCAGACGGCGTACGGACTGATTGGTCTGTCGCTGCTGATCGCGACGCCGTTTTTCGTCGTATTCGGCGCGCTGTCGGACCGGATCGGCCGGCTGAAAATCATACTCTCTGGATGTCTGATCGCGGCGGTAACGTACTTCTGGCTGTTCGCGTTGCTGACGCACTACGTGAATCCTGCGCTCGAGGCCTACCGGGACAAGACGCCGATTACTGTCGCGGCAAAGGACTGCGCTTTCCATGTGTTCGCCACACCGTTCACCAAGTTTTCGGACTGCGACCGGGCCAGGGATTTCCTGACCAAGCAGGGGCTGTCATTCCAGTCCGTCGCCTTGCCGCGCGGTGCGACCGATAACGTCATCATCAAAATCGGCGATACCGAGCTCAAGGGCTGGAGCGAAAAGAAGACCGCGGAGCTGCTTCGGGCCGGCGGCTATCCGCAGGGCTATGCTGACAACACCAGAATCAACAAGCCGATGACCGTGCTGATCCTGGTGATCATGATGATCTACGTGACGCTGGTGTATGGACCGATCGCGGCGTTCCTGGTCGAGCTGTTCCCGACGCGAATTCGCTACACGTCGATGTCGCTGCCCTACCACATCGGCAACGGCTGGTTCGGCGGCATGCTGCCGCTGCTCGCCACCGCCATGTCCGCTGCCAGCGGCGACATCTATTACGGGCTCTGGTATCCGATCATCGTTGCGGTCATGACTTGCATCGTCGGCTTGCTCTTCCTCCACGACAACAAGGATCGAGACATCGAATCCGACTGGAAGTGAGAGCGGCGTCATTTGAATGCTGCTATAGTCGACCGCGGTTCCGGGGATTCCGATGCGCCGCAAATTACGCGACTGGCTGAAACAACTCGGTCCCGGATTGATCACCGGGGCCGCCGACGACGATCCGTCTGGGATCGCCACGTATTCGCAGGCCGGCGCGCAATTCGGCTTCCTGACGCTGTGGACGGTCGTCTTTACCTACCCGCTGATGGTCGGGATCCAGATGGTCAGCGCGCGTATTGGCCGCGTCACCGGTCACGGACTTGCATCGAACATCGGCCGTAGTTTTCCGCGGCCCGTGCTGTTCAGCATCGTCACCCTGCTCGTCGTTGCCAATACGATCAACATCGCTGCCGACATCGCCGCAATGGGCGATGCTCTGCATCTCATCGTCGGCGGCCCCCCCCATGTCTACGCCGTCGCGTTCGGCACCGCGTGCCTGCTGCTGCAGGTCTTCCTGTCGTACCGGCGCTATGTGCGCTACCTCAAGTGGCTCACGCTGGCGCTGCTGTCGTATGTGTTGCTGGTGCTGACGATCGACATCCCGTGGCGCGAAGTGGCGGCGCATACGGTGACGCCGCATTTCGCATTGACGAGCGAGTACCTGACGGTGGTGGTCGCGGTTTTTGGCACGACGATCAGCCCGTATCTTTTCTTCTGGCAGGCGTCGCAGGAAGTCGAAGACCTCAATGCCGACCCTGCGGCCGGCGCATTGGCGCACACGCCCGATGGCGCCGCAAAGCATCTGCGCCGGATCAAGATCGACACGTACCTCGGCATGGCTTTTTCGAACCTGGTCGCGTTTTGCATCATCCTCGGCACCGCCGCGACGCTTAGTGCCGGCGGCATTACCGACATCAAGTCCTCCGCGCAAGCGGCCGAGGCGCTGCGGCCGCTCGCGGGAAACTTCGCGTTCCTGCTCTTCGCGGTGGGAATCATCGGCACCGGTATGATCGCGGTGCCCGTTCTCGCCGGCTCGGCCGCCTACGCCGTCACCGAGACCTTCAAATGGAAGCGTGGCCTCGATTTGAAGCTCCTCGAGGCGCGCGAGTTCTACGCGATCATCGCCTTTGCCACACTCGGCGGCGTCGCGCTCGTTTTTTCGCCCATCAACCCGATCAAGGCGCTGTTCTGGAGCGCTGTGATCAACGGTGTGATCGCCGTGCCGATCATGGTTGTCATGATGCTGCTCGCGGATGATCGGAAAGTCATGGGCGATTTCACGGTCACACGGCGGCTGAAGGCCCTCGGATGGCTCGCGACCGGCACCATGGCCGCCGCGGTCGCCGCGATGCTTGCGACGTGGTGATAGTCTCGTCGCCCGACGATCTGGCGAGAGCGTGCGGTCTTGCCGCGCAGCGTCGTCGCGGCTAGCACTTCGTCCGATGGCGCTCGATGCAGGTCCAGAGGACTTCGTCCGGGTCCCGCTTCCACCAGTTGTTCGCAGAAAAGATCTCGACTTCGTGCGGCCCCCGGTAGCCGGCAGCTTCCATCCAGGACCGGATCAAAGGAATGTCGATCACCCCATCGCCCATCATGCCGCGATCGAGCAGGAGATCGACCGTGGGGACCAGCCAATCGCAGATGTGGAATGCCAGCAGTCGCCCGGGATGGCCTCCTGCACGCTCGATCTCCGCGTCGAGATGCGGATCCCACCAGACGTGGTAGACGTCGACCGCGATGCCAAGGCCGCCATTGGCGCCAGGCGCCAGCTCGTCGCATAGGTCGTTCGCGTGCGCGATCGTGTTGATGCACGCACGGTCCGCGGCGTACATCGGATGCAGCGGCTCGATGGCGAGCGGCATCGCAGCCGGCCGGGCGTATTCGAGCAACTCGCCGATGCCGTCGCGAATCATATTCCGCGCACCGGAGAGGTCCTTGGAGACAATCCGACCCTCGGTGTCCTTGGGCAGTCCGCCGACGACGAGGACGAGGCACGGCGCACCCAACGCCAGCGCTTCGTCGACCGCGCGCTTGTTGTCGTCGAGTACGGCTCTGCGGGCCGCACGATCCGCGGCGGAGAACATGCCGCCGCGACAATAGCCCGAGAGCGTCATTCCGGCGTCGCGAAGGCGCTGCGCGCTCTCCTTCAGGCCGGTCGCCGCGACCTGATCCCGCCAGGGCGAGATCCTGCGGATGCCGCGGCGCGCACAGCCGGCGATGATCTCCGGCAGCGCCCATTGCTTGCGCACGGTCGCGGTGTTGATCGACAACAACGCGGAGTCGGGTTCGCTGATCGACCGCATCGGCCTAGGGAAGCTCTGAACTACGAGCAAATGCACGGGTGTTCAGGACTTGAAACTTGATCATGATCGAAAGGAAGCGGCGATTTGAAGGTTGGCGACCTCGGGAGAGGCCGATTTCGGTCGGTCGTGC
>JALYSM010000010.1 GCA_030854785.1 Pseudomonadota bacterium | reverse complement strand
AGATCGAGCTCAATGCCGGCCGGTCCACGATCACCTTGACCGTCGCCAACACGGGCGACCGGCCGATTCAGGTCGGCTCGCACTATCACTTCGCGGAAACCAACGGTGCGCTCGCGTTCGATCGTGCCGCGGCGCGAGGCTTTCGTCTCAACATCGCCGCGGGAACGGCGGTGCGATTCGAGCCGGGGCAGGAGCGAAGTGTCGAGCTGGTCGCGTTCGCTGGAGCGCGCGTCGTCTACGGTTTCACCGGCGCGGTGATGGGACCCCTCGAGCGCGAATTGGAAATCCCGCGGCAGTCGACCGCCAACCATGTCGATCGCGGCACGAAGCGATGAAGATCGGCCGCCGCGCCTATGTCGAAATGTTCGGACCCACGACCGGCGATCGGGTGCGCCTTGCCGACACCGAGCTCGTGATCGAGGTCGAGAAGGACTTCACGGTCTACGGTGAGGAAGTCAAATTTGGCGGCGGCAAGGTCATTCGCGACGGCATGGGTCAGAGCCAGCGGATGTCGAAGGATTGCGCCGACACGGTGATTACCAACGCTCTCGTGATCGACTGGTGGGGCATCGTCAAATGCGACATCGCGATCAACGAGGGCAGGATCGCCGGCCTCGGCAAGGCCGGCAATCCGGACATCCAGCCGGGGGTCGACATCGTCATCGGCGCGGGGACGGAAATCATCGCGGGCGAGGGGCTAATCGTGACCGCGGGAGGCGTCGACACCCACATCCACTTCATCTGCCCGCAGCAAATCGACGAGGCGCTGATGTCGGGCGTCACGACCATGATTGGCGGCGGGACCGGTCCCGCGACCGGCACCTTCGCGACCACCTGCACGCCGGGCCCGTGGCACATACACCGCATGCTCGAGGCCGCCGAAGGCTTCCCGATGAATCTCGGTTTTCTCGGCAAAGGCAACGCGAGCCTCACGCCGCCTCTGGTGGAGCAGATCGAGGCCGGCGCCATGGGCCTCAAGTTGCACGAGGATTGGGGCACGACGCCGGCGGCGATCGACGCGGCATTGAAAGTTGGCGACTCGATGGACGTCCAGGTGTCGATCCATACCGATACCCTCAACGAGTCCGGCTTCGTCGAGACGACCTTGAACGCGATCGGCGGCCGCACCATTCACACCTATCACACCGAGGGCGCCGGTGGCGGTCACGCGCCGGACATCATCAAGGCCTGCGGCGAGCCCAATGTCCTGCCCTCGTCGACCAATCCGACACGGCCTTACACGGTCAACACCATCGACGAGCACCTGGACATGCTCATGGTCTGCCATCACCTCGACCCGGCGATCGCGGAGGACATCGCCTTTGCCGAATCGCGCATTCGGCGCGAGACGATCGCCGCCGAGGATATCCTCCACGATCTGGGAGCGTTTTCGATGATCTCGTCGGACTCGCAGGCGATGGGACGGGTGGGTGAAGTCATCATCAGGACGTGGCAAACGGCGCACAAGATGAAAATGCAACGCGGCTGGCTCGCGCCAGCGCACTCGGCGTCGCCGGCGCCGCTTCAGAGCGGCGATGGCGGACCCGCCTGCCAGGAAGACTCGCGCAACGACAATTTTCGTGTCAAGCGTTATATCGCCAAGTACACCATCAACCCGGCGATCGCCAACGGCATCGGTCACGTCGTCGGCTCGGTCGAAGCGGGCAAGTTCGCCGATCTGGTGTTGTGGAAGCCCGCATTCTTCGGCGTCAAGCCGTCGCTGATCGTGAAGGGCGGGATGATTGCCGCGGCGGCGATGGGCGATCCGAATGCCTCGATTCCGACGCCCCAGCCGGTGCATTACCGGCCCATGTTCGGCGCGTTCGGCAAGGCGCTCACGACCTCGGTAACGTTCGTCTCGCAGGCCGCGCTGAGCGGTGGCGCGATCGACAAGTTGGGCCTGACCAAGCCGCTCGTGGCCGTCGCCAACACCCGCAAGCTCGGCAAGCGCGATATGAAGCTCAACGACACTCTCCCGGCGGTCGAGGTCGATCCCGAAACCTATGCGGTGCGCGCCGACGGCATACTGCTGACGTGCGAACCGGCCACGGTGCTTCCGATGGCGCAGCGCTACTTCCTGTTCTAGGGATTAATAGGCCTAGCATGATAATCGTGCACAAGCGCGCTCCGTCAGCGGCGAAGGCCGACGATACCCTGACGCTGCCGTTCGAACAGCGGTGCAAGAGTCGGTTGCGTGCCACGCTCGATAGCGGCGAGGAAGTAGGGCTCTTTCTCGAGCGCGGAACGATCCTGCGCGGCGGAGACTGCCTGGTGGCGGACGACGGGCGGGTCGTGCGCGTAGAGAGCGCCGCGGAAGATCTGATGGAGGTGCGCGCTGGCGACGCGCAGTCGCTGGCGAGAGCGGCTTACCATCTCGGCAATCGCCACACGCCGATCCAGATCGGCGATGGATGGCTGCGCTTTGCCGCCGATCATGTCCTGGCGGAGATGCTGCTCGGCCTCGGCGTCGAAACATCCGCGTTGGCCGCGCCCTTCGAGCCCGAGCCCGGCGCGTACGCCGCGGGCCATCACCAGCACTCCGGCGAAGCGAAGCATGCCGGCGTGATCCACGATTTTGCGCTTCGCCCGCGAAAGCGATCATGAAAGACAGGCCGGTGATCGATCCGGCGATGGCTCCAGCGATGGCGCTGGTTCGACTGCTGCAACTCGCAAGTCCGGCGTTGCCGATCGGGGCCTACAGTTATTCGCAGGGGCTCGAGTGGGTGGTCGAGGCAGGCACCGTGCACGATGCGGCGACGGCGGCAACGTGGATCGGCGATCTTCTCGACTACATCGTAGCGCCGGGCGAAGCCGCCGTGGCGTGGAGGCTGCTGGACGCCGCCGAGCGGCGCGACTGGCACGCCTTCGGCAAGTGGGACACGTGGTTCCGCGCGTCACGTGAAACGGCGGAGCTTCGCGCCGAGACCGAACAAATGGGCGCCGCGCTTACGAAGCTCGCCATCGCGCTGGAGATCCTCGACGCGCAAGTGACCGAATGGCTGGCAGAATGGCCTGCGCTGTCGCTGCCCGCCGCTTACGCGCTTACCGCGCGCGGCTACGCCATCGCCAGCGACGCCGCGCTGACCGCGTATGTCTGGTCGTGGCTTGAAGCGCAGGTGGCGGCGGCGATCAAATGCGTCCCGCTCGGCCAGGTTGCCGGGCAGCGTCTGCTGAAAACCTTGGGCGAGCATATTCCCGGCGTGGTCGCCGGCGCACGCGCAATCAACGACGATGACGTGACGAGCTTCGCGCCGGGTCTCGCCCTGGCAAGCGCTCGTCACGAGTGTCAGTACACGCGGCTTTTCCGCTCCTAGGAAACCGTGACGATTACGCAACCCCTGCGCGTGGGCATCGGAGGCCCGGTAGGATCGGGCAAGACCGCGTTGACGCTCGCGCTTTGTCTTGCGCTCCGGGATCGCTGCGAGATCGCGGTGGTCACCAACGACATCTACACCGAGGAAGACGCGAGGTTTCTGGTCGACAACAAGGCATTGTCGCCGGAGCGCATCATCGGCGTGGAAACCGGAGGCTGTCCGCATACGGCGATCCGCGAGGATGCGTCGATCAATCTCGAGGCCGTCGACCGGCTGGCTCAGCGCTTCGGCAATCTCGACGTAGTGTTTGTCGAAAGCGGCGGCGACAATCTGGCTGCGACATTCTCGCCGGAGCTCTCCGACCTGACCTTGTACGTGATCGATGTTGCCGCGGGCGACAAGATTCCGCGCAAGGGCGGTCCGGGCATTACCAAGTCCGACCTGCTGGTCATCAACAAGATCGACCTGGCTCCGATGGTGGGCGCGTCGCTGGAAGTCATGGCGCGCGACGCGGGCCGCATGCGTGGGGATCGACCGTTCGTGTTCACCAATCTCAAGACCGGAGAGGGCGCTGACGCGGTGGTTCGCTTTGTCGTCGAGCGCGGCATGATCGAGCTCTCCTCGCCGCTCGAAACGGCCATCGTCGACCCGCACTAGGCACTCGGCGCGTCCCGCGCCCACGGTTCAACGCCGCGCGACCCTTTCGGTCCAAAGCAGTGCGCGGCGCCGCGCAACGCACCGCTTTGGAACGCGCCGATCCATCACCGAGCGACGGGCGAATGCTCTGCGCGCCGATCGGCGTCCGGCTTCCGAATGGAAACAGACCGTTAGCGCTCGTATCGACCCGTGGCATGGATTGTGCGAAGCAACAAGGTGACGGCGCGCCGGCGCACCTTGCTGCGCCAAGAAGGGGGCGGCCGCCCAGGGACGTTCGTCAACTATTCACTACGGGGTCAATTATGCAACGAAGAAATTTTCTCAAACGACTGGCGATTTCTGCGTCGCTCGCGGCCGCCGGCATGGCTGTCTGCCTGCCGTCATTCGCCGCGGACACGATCAAGGTCGGAGTCCTGCACTCGCTGTCGGGAACGATGGCGATCAGTGAAACGGTGCTCAAGGACGTTACGCTGATGGCGATCGACGAGATCAACGCCAAGGGCGGCGTCATGGGCAAGAAGCTGGAAGCGGTCGTCGTCGATCCCGCGTCGAACTGGCCCTTGTTCGCTGAAAAAGCGCGCCAGCTTCTGACCCAGGACAAGGTTACCGTGGTCTTCGGCTGCTGGACTTCGGTGTCGCGCAAGTCCGTGCTGCCGGTGTTCGAGGAGCTGAACGGACTTTTGTTCTATCCAGTGCAATACGAAGGTGAGGAGCTTTCCAAGAATGTCTTCTACACCGGGGCCGCGCCCAATCAGCAGGCGATTCCCGCGGTCGAGTATCTGATGAGCAAGGAAGGTGGCGGCGCCAAGCGGTTCATCCTGCTGGGCACCGACTACGTCTATCCGCGCACGACCAACAAGATCCTTCGTGCCTTCCTGCACAGCAAAGGCGTCGCCGACAAGGACATCGACGAAAAGTACACGCCCTTCGGTCATTCCGACTATCAGACCATCGTCGCCGACATCAAGAAATTCTCGGCCGGCGGCAAGACCGCGGTGGTGTCGACCATCAACGGCGACTCCAACGTGCCGTTCTACAAGGAGCTCGGTAATCAGGGCCTGAAGGCGACCGACGTGCCCGTGGTCGCATTTTCAGTGGGCGAAGAAGAGCTCCGCGGCGTGGACACCAAGCCCCTGGTGGGGCATCTCGCGGCGTGGAATTACTTCATGTCGCTGAAGAATCCCGCCAACGAAGAGTTCAAGAAGAAGTGGGCCGCCTACGCCAAGGCAAAGAATCTCGCCGGCGCCGACAAGCCGCTGACCAACGATCCGATGGAAGCGGCGTACGTCGGCATGAACATGTGGAAGCAGGCGGTGGAGAAGGCCAAGTCGACCGATGTCGACAAGGTGATTGCCGCCATGGCGGGACAGTCGTTCAAGGCGCCCGACGGCTTCACCATCAAGATGGACGAAAAGAACCACCACCTGCACAAGCCTGTGTTCATCGGGGAAGTGCAGGGCAACGGCCAGTTCAACGTGGTTTGGAAAACGGCCGGCCCGATCAAGGCGACGCCGTGGAGCCCGTACATTCCGGAAGACAAGGGCAAGAAGGACGAGCCGGAAAAGAAGTGACCCGTCGGTCCGTGAGCGGCCCGTGATTGCGGCCCGCGATCGGAAACCGATGCGTCATCCCGAGAGACGAGAAGTCGACAGCGCAACACAGCGGCGGCGGCGGATTGTGATCACCCGCTGCCGCCGTCTGACTTTTCACGAGGCTTAGCGGAGTTCCGTGATCGCGATCATGCGCTGCTTCGGCGCGATTTTTTTGAGTGCATTAGCCTTTTCTGCCTTCGCGTTGGTGCCCGAAACGTTACGCGACCTGGCTTTGGGCGACAACGATGCCAAGGCGAAAGCCATAGGCATCGCCGCCGCGAGTGGCGACAGTGCGTTGCTGCCATTGCTGCACGCCTTGCTCGACGGCGAAGTGCAAACGGTCGGTGACGCGCAGATTCTGCTTGTCAAAGGCGACGCGGCGACGGATCTGCTGACCGGGAAGGCAATCACGCCACTACCCGAAAATCGCGACGATGTCGTCATCAACAATCGGATTCGCAAGGAACTTCGCACCGCGATCGCCGCACTGAAGCTCACCGCGCCGGAGCGCGCCGTCCGCCTGGCCGCGGCAAAAGAGTTGCAGACCGGCGCCGACGAAGAGCTGCTGCCGGCGATCGGCACCGCGCTGGCCAAGGAAACGGATAGCGAGATCAAGAATCTGCTTTCGTTGACGCAGGCTTCGATCCAGCTGACCAGCAAGGACAAGAACACGCGTCTCGCGGCCATACGCGCACTCGCCGAAAGCAACAATTCGAGCACCAAGACACTGTTGCTGGGCGTGCTCGAGCAGAACGGCGACAACTTCGCCGAACCCGACGCCGACGTTCGTGCCGAGGCCGAAAAATCACTGCACGCGGTCCAGGGCAGGCTTTCCGCGGGAGAAATGGTCGGCCGGGTATTCAGCGGCATCTCGCTCGGCAGCATTCTGTTGCTGGCCGCGCTCGGCTTGGCGATTACCTACGGGCTGATGGGCGTGATCAACATGGCCCACGGCGAGCTGATCATGATCGGCGCGTACACCACCTACGTCGTGCAAAACGCATTTCGTTCTCACTTTCCCGCGCAGTTCGACGCTTATCTGATCGCCGCGGTGCCGGCGGCGTTTGTCGCCTCGGCCGTGGTCGGCATGGCGCTCGAACGCAGCGTGATCCGCTTTCTCTACGGCCGGCCGCTGGAGACGCTGCTTGCCACCTGGGGCATCAGCCTGATCCTGATGCAGTCGGTGCGCACGCTCTTCGGCGCGCAGAACGTACAGGTCGAGAATCCTTCCTGGATGTCGGGCGGGATCGAGGCGATTACCGGAGTGGTCCTCCCCTGGAGCCGCATCGTGATCATCGGCTTCGCGGCGCTGGTGCTGGCGATGATGTGGCTGCTGCTGACACGAACGCGGTTGGGCCTGTTCGTGCGCGCAGTGACGCAGAATCGCACGATGGCGAGCTGCACCGGCGTGCCGACGCGTCGCGTGGACACCTGGGCCTTCGGGCTTGGATCGGGGCTCGCGGGGCTCGCCGGTTGTGCGCTGTCGCAGATCGGCAACGTCGGCCCCGACCTCGGTCAGGGCTACATCGTCGACTCGTTCATGGTCGTCGTGCTCGGCGGCGTTGGTCAGCTCGCGGGAACCGTGTACGCGGCAATGGGCCTGGGCATCGTCAACAAGTTCCTCGAGGCGTGGTCGGGCGCGGTGCTTGCAAAGATCGCCGTGCTGGTGTTCATCATCGTGTTCATCCAGAAGCGTCCGCAGGGGCTGTTCGCGCTCAAGGGCAGAATGGCCGAGACGTGACATGCGACTCTCGCGGCGGCGAAAGTGAAGAGATTTGCCGTGAGGTCCGCGGCGTGAGCGCGCTTGGCAGCACCGCTTTCGCGCCGGTGGGGATCGGCAAGGGGCCGCGATTCGCGCGCCTGCTTCCGGCCAAAGGCTGGCTGTTTTACGTGGTGGCAGCGCTGGTGTTGTTCGTCGCCTTTCCACTGCTCAATCTCGTCGTGCCCTCCGGCACCGCGTTCCATCTCTCCGATTACACCGTTACCTTGATCGGCAAGATCATGTGTTACGCCATTGTCGCGCTGGCGATGGATTTGATCTGGGGCTATACCGGCATCCTCTCGCTTGGACACGGCGTGTTCTTCGCGCTCGGCGGCTACGCGATGGGCATGTATCTGATGCGCTCGATCGGACATGACGGGGTCTATCAAAGCGATCTGCCGGACTTCATGGTCTTCCTCGATTGGAAGGCCTATCCGTGGTACTGGAGCTTCACCGACCATTTCTGGTACGCGGCGCTGCTGGTGGTCCTCGTTCCCGGCGTGCTCGCCTTCGTGTTCGGTTATTTCGCCTTTCGCTCACGCATCAAAGGCGTGTATTTCTCGATCATCACCCAAGCCATGACTTACGCCTTCATGCTGCTGTTCTTCCGCAACGATACGGGATTCGGCGGCAACAACGGCTTTACCGACTTCAAGCGCATTCTTGGTGTTTCCGTCACCGCGCCGCAGACGCGGATGGCGCTGTTCGTGCTGACCGGCGCCGCGCTGCTCGGCTTCTTGCTGCTCGGGCGCTGGATCGTGACATCGAAGCTCGGGCGCGTCCTCACTGCGATTCGCGACGCCGAGACGCGCGTGATGTTCTCAGGCTACAACCCGCTTTATTTCAAGCTGTTCATTTGGACGCTGTCGGCCGTGATCTGCGGCATCGCCGGCGCGCTGTACGTGCCGCAAGTCGGCATCATCAATCCGAGCGAGATGTCGCCCGCCAACTCGATCGAGATCGCCATCTGGACCGCGGTGGGCGGACGCGGCACCCTGTTCGGGCCGGTGCTCGGCGCGGCGCTGGTCAATCTGGGCAAGAGCTGGTTCACGCAAACTCTCCCCGAGTACTGGTTGTTTGTGCTCGGTCTGTTGTTCATTCTGGTGACACTTTTCCTCCCGCGCGGACTGGCGGGCCTGCGCGCGCAGATCCGCACGCGTTCATGAGCTCCGCTGCCCGAGCGCAATGGGACGATGCCGCGGCCGCGTCGGGGGTGCGCGTGCTCGGCAAGGGCGTGGAC
>JALYSM010000166.1 GCA_030854785.1 Pseudomonadota bacterium | reverse complement strand
GTGTGACGCTCGCCACGCTCCTCGGCGTTGCGCTACTCACGCCGCCGCTCGTCGTTCTTGCGGGTGTAGGACTGTTTTGGCCGCCCTGGCTCGGCGCGCTGGGCTGGATCGCCTGCGCCGTAGGGCTCGCTCGCCGGCCGGTTGCTGCTGTGCAGCGCCTGCGCTTCGACTCGGCGGACATCGTAGCAGTGACCGCAGCGATCGCATTTGCCATTACCGCCGCCGCAGGACGCGACGAGACTCTTGGTGCAGGTCGCGATCAACAGGTCTACGCCGAGGCTGCCGTTGCGTTGTCCGGGCGCGGCAACGCCTGGGCGACCTACGCGCCGTTGGACGACGCGGATCGGGCGCTTTTGCGCAGCGTCAGCGGCGTGCAGGTTCCCGGCGCCGCTAAAGGACGCAATGGCGTCGACGAGCCGATAAAACTGGCCCACCCTCTCGCGTGGCCGGCGTGGCTTGCGATTGCGCACACCATCTTCGGCATCGAGGGTGTGTATGCCGCGAACGCGGCTGTGTTCGCGGTCGGCGGACTGCTGTTCTTCCTGTTGGTTCGACGTGTAGCGCACCCGGCCATCGCGGTGGCCGCGACCATCCTGCTGTTCGCTCTGCCGAGTTCCCTATGGGTCAGCGGCATCTCGCTGAGCGAACCGCTCGCCATGACGTTGCTGCTCGGCGTTCCCCTTCTCGCGGCCTCGGGCGCAAGGCGCTCCTGCTGGCTGAGCGCCGCGGTCTTGCTGGCTGCCATCCTCGTCCGCATCGACGCAGCCCTCGCCGTACCCGCCACGATGACTGGGGCGTTGCTCGCTGCCTCGGCGGCGCCGACGCGCGCGAACATCCTCGCGGCTCGCCGCTTCGTGCTGACGCAGTTCCTTGCATTTGTCCTGGCCTCGGCGGTTTATTTGGCGCTTTTTCCCGACTACCTTCCAAACAAGCTCCAGTACATCTCGGTCATCGCGGCCGCGTGTGCGGGATTGTCGCTCACCGCGGGGTTTCTGACCCCGGCAATTGCGGCGCGAGTTCGACGCGTACTCGTCGACGCGCGGGCAGCCCGGCTCACTACCATCGCCATCCTCGTCCTCCTTTTTGCTTACGCCGTCGAGATCCGTCCGGCGCTGCAGCCTTTCAGCATTATCCGGCATTGGTCGGGCCTTGACGGCACGCGGGATTTCCGCGAGGACTCGGTGCTGAACCTCGCGACGTACCTCTCGTGGCCTATCCTCCTCGCTGCGCTGGCCGGCATTTGCTACAGCCTCTGGGACCGCTGGGGAAGCCGTCGCGACCTTGTGCGGCCGCTGCTGCTCGCGCTTGGGATCGGGCCCGCGATCTTGTATCTTTGGTTTCCGCTGGTGAGCCCCGATCATCCGTGGGCGTTCCGACGGTTCGTGCCGATAATCGTCCCGTATGCGCTGCTGTTCGCGGCCGTGTTCGTCAACGCCGTTACTCGCCAGATCGGACGCAAGGCTCCCGCGGTCGGCGCAGTTATGCTTGTCCTGCCGTTCGCCCTCCTTATGGTCGAGCACGCACCAACGCGCCTGCTCCTGCGCGAGAATGACGGTATGACGAGCGGGATCGCCGCGATTGCAAACGAATTGCCCGAGGCGTTGCTTGTGTCCGCCGGCGTGGACGAGAACGTTGCCGCTGCGCTCCTCCTCGCCTACCGCAAACCGGTGGCGCTTATCGACGGAAGCCTGTCCAGCGCTGCTGATGTCTCGCAGGTGACAAAATGGATCGAAGCAAAAGCGCAGCTCGGGCGTCCGGCGTGGCTGCTGCACGGCCCCGGCCTCTCGCGCACGGGGGCCAGAGTCTCACAGCAACGCGAATGGTGGTTGACGCGGCGATTTCTCGTCCCGTCCAACCGGCCGCCGGCCACGACCATCGGGACACGGGACTTGCTGCTTATTCTTTCCCGGGTCGATGGTCTCGACCCCTCGTTCGCGACGCGGATGTTTGGCGGCGAGCCGGTGTGGGGCGCACGCGAAGGAGGTTTCTTCGCCGCCGAGGTCGCGGGGTTCGGATTGTTCCGCCACACCGACGGCAACGCGTGGATCGAGGTGCCCGCCGAGACGCTGCGCAATGCCGAGGCGCTCAAAGTCGACGTCTTCACCTCCGCGAAGGAAGTCGCTGCGCGTCGGTTGCGTGTAACCGTAGATAACGAGGTTGCCTGGACGGGAACCATCGATCCCGGCGTTTCGACGTTGCGCGTCCCGATACCAAAGCCGCTCCAGGGAGACATGGCGCGTATCGGGCTCATCAGAGAGCGCGTTGACGTGGTAGAAATCAGTGGAGATGATTCCCGCTTCGGGCTAAGCATCGGCCTGGTGGGCATCCGTCCTTTGTATGCCAACGAGCCAGTAGCGAGCGGTCCTGGAATACAGGGCTTCCGGTCGCACCTCGCGCTTGTCGGCCAGCCCCCGGAGCCTCTGCTTGTGCAGGCCAATCGTGAAACGAATTTCGTGCTGGAGGTTGAGAATACCGGTACCGCATACTGGCCCACTGTCCGTGAGCTTGGCGGCCCTGCCGGTGCCGTGCAGATTGTCCTGCGGTGGCATCACCGCGGCCAGCCCGAGCCGTTTGTCGGAGACAATCGATGGCCATTGATGGTTTCCATGCTAACAGGCGATCGCACACGCCTGAGAGTGCCGGTCAAGCCGATCGGGCTCGACGGGAAGCCGCTGCCACCAGGCGAGTACGATTTGCGCATAGGCATGGTGCGCGAAACGGTTGCGCTCTTCGCCGACAGTGGCGATGCGGTTCTGTCGATTGCCGTCGTCGTTACCCCATGACCGATACTTCCCCCCGCGGACACGACTTCACTGCGATAGTCGAGGATGATCCGCTCTACGACGCACGGTACTTCGACCAGGAGCTGCATCGTGATCATTGGTTCCGCAACAACGCGGCGAAGCGCGAACTGCGCTGGCGCGAGGTAGTTCGGATGCTTGAACCGACTGCGGATGATCGCGTCCTCGAACTCGGGTGCGCGGCGGGCGAACACGCGCTGCGGCTCGCGCCCTTATGCCGAGCGGTCGTCGGCATCGACCGCGCCGCGGCCGCGATCGAGCGGGCTACAGCGCGTGCGGCGGCGCAGGGCATCATCAATGCCGAATTTCTGCAGCTCGATGCGGCTGATCTCGCGCCGTTTGCCAACGGCTCGTTCGACAAGGTGGCGGCAATCGACTTTGTGGAGCATGTCGACGACCTCACGCTCGTGGCGCTGTTGCGTGAAGTGCGGCGGGTGCTGCGGCCTGCCGGGCGATTGGCCATTTTTACGCCATGCGCAACGCATTATGTCGAGCGGCTCAAGTCGCGCAACTTTGTGCTGCGCCAGTTGCCCGGCCACATCGCTGTGCGCGACGCGGCTGCGTACCAGCGGTTGCTGCCGGAAGGCGGGTTCGCAATCGCGTCGCTCTATTTCTCGCCTTCCACATATCCTGCCGCAGGGCTGCTGGATCGCTGGCTATGGAACTTACCGATGATTGGCCCGCTGTTCCGCTTCCGGCTATGCATAGTCGCTTACGCGAGCGCAATCGCGTGAAGCTGGTCATCCAGATCCCCTGTTACAACGAGGAAGCGCAGTTGCCGCGGACCGTGCGCGAGCTGCCGCAGGCGATTCCCGGCATCGACCGCTTGGAAATCGTCGTGATCGATGACGGCAGCACCGATCGCACGGTGGAAGTCGCGCGCGAGCTTGGCGCCCGCGTGGTGTGCGTGGCAAGCCACCGCGGCCTTGCGCACGCGTTCGCGACGGGGCTCGAAGCAAGCCTCACGCTGGGCGCCGACGTCATCGTGAACACCGATGCCGACAACCAGTATCGCGGCGCCGACGTAGCCGCCCTTGTCGCACCCATCGTCGCCGGGGATGCAGACCTCGTGATTGGCGCTCGCCCGATCGGCGAGATCGCCGCCTTCTCGGTTATGAAAAAGTTCTTGCAGCATCTTGGCTCGTGGGCCGTAGGCCGGCTTTCGGGGACCCGCGTGGCCGACGCGACGAGCGGGTTCCGGGCGATGAATCGCGAAGCCGCGCTTCAGCTCAACGTCTTTTCCCGATATACCTATACGCTCGAAACCATCATCCAGGCGGCGCACCATGGACTACGCGTGGTCTCTGTCCCGGTCCGTGTCAACGAGAGAATGCGCGCCTCGCGGCTCGTGCGCGGCAATCTCGACTACATGTGGTGCACCGCCAGCGCCCTCGTGCGCGTGTTCGTGGTGTATTGGCCATTCCGCTCGTTCATGGCGCCCGCACTCGTGCTGTTCGCGATCGCGACGATCATCGCGCTCCGCTTTCTGTACTACTTCCTCGAGGGTGGAGGCACTGCCGGCCACGTGCAGAGCCTCATTCTCGCGGCGATCCTGTACGGCCTGAGCGGCATGCTGATGGCGGTAGCGTTCTTGGGGGATCTGCTGGCGATCAACCGCCGCCTACTCGAGGAGCTCCAGCTCGAGGCGCGCCGCGCGCGCCTCAGGGCGGCCGAGCGCGAGCGGGCGGATGGTTGAGACTGCGCGGCAGGGTCGCGGCGCACGCGACGAGACATGGTTCGTGACCCGAAAATACCCCCCACGCATCGGCGGGATGGAGTCTCTGAGCTGGCAATTGACGACGCGGCTCGGTGAGCGGCGACCGTCGCGAGTACTGGCGCTGAGGCGCGGCAGCTTCTGGCTACCGCTCTTTCTCGTACGGAGCACGCTTTTGCTTCTCGTCGGCGCCGCGCGCGGCCGGATCGCGCTACTGCATCTGGGCGATCCTGTGCTCGCGCCGCTCGGGCGACTCGCGCGGCTGTGCGGCGTTCCCGCGTGCGTAACGGTGCATGGGCTCGACGTGACCTATGCGCATCCACTCTACCGGCTTTGGCTGCGAGTATTCTTCCAGGATCTTGACGCGTATATCTGCATCAGCGCCGCAGCGCGAGATGCCGCGATTGCGCGCGGCGCGCCGGCAGCGCGCACCTGCGTGATCGGTATCGGCCTCGCGCCCCCGGCCGGCACGGGGGAGACGACCGCACGCGAGGTTGACTTGTTGCTTTTCGTCGGGCGCCTCGTCCGGCGCAAGGGGCTCGGATGGTTCGTCAAGCACGTGCTGCCAAAGCTTGCCGCGCGCCGTCCGGGTATCCGGCTCGCGATCGTAGGCGCAGGCCCCGAGCGCGTGGCGGTGGAGCGCGCCGCGGCAGAAGTGGGAGCGTCTCACCGGCTCATCTGGCTGGGCGCGCTGCCCGAAGTGGATAAGTGGACATGGTATCGCCGCGCCTCCCTCTGCATCATGCCGAACGTCCCGGTGCTGCATGACATCGAAGGCTTCGGCCTCGCGGCGCTCGAGGCGGCCGCGGCTGGGTGCCCGCTGGTTGCGGCCGACCTCGAGGGACTGCGGGACGCGATCGAGGACGGCGAAGCTGGCGTGCTCGTCGGGGCCGGAGACACGGACGCCTGGGTGAGCGCCGTCCTCAGGTTGCTTGACAGCTTCGAAGCCCGACGCATGCTCGGCGAGCGGGCGCGGGCGTGGGTGCGCGCGCACCGTGGCTGGGAGGCGGTCTGCGACCGCTACGAAGCGTTGTTTGCATCGCTCGAGGCAGGGGCGGTGTAAGTTCGCCCATGCGTATACCCGATCCCAACGGACTCGATCGCTACGGCTGTCTGCGCGATCCGGAGAGCCGACGGCTGCGCGGCCGGCGCATCGCCACCGTCTTGGCCGATCTCGGCGGCGTGCGCCTCGGCAACGCACGTATTCTCGACGTCGGCTGCTCGGCGGGCCTGATCACGGTAGAGCTAGCGGCGCAGGCGGGGCTTGTAGTGGGTGTCGATGCCGACCCGGCGGCCATTCGTTATGCAACGACCACACACACAGGCGAACGTCACCCGTATTTCGTAGTTGCTTCCGGGCAGCAGCTGCCGTTTCTCGATACCGTCTTCGATGCCGTCGTCTGCAACCACATTTATGAACACGTCGCCGATCCCAACGCACTCATGCATGAGATCCGCCGCGTGCTTCGGCCGGAGGGTGTGTGCTACTTCGCGGCCGGCCACACGCTGCAATTAATCGAGCCCCATCACCGGGTGCCGTTTCTGTCGTGGCTGCCGCGTCCGCTGGCCGACGCCGTGATGCGCGCGACCGGGCGCGGGCGGCGGTATGAGGAGCGATTCCTGCCCCCCTGGCGATTGCGCTCGCTGTTCGAGGGCTTTGCGCACGCGGAACTAGTATCACCCGAAATGCTGCGTGATCCGGCGCGCTATGGATTCACGTCCATCGCCCGTCTGCCTCGTCCCGTGCGCCTCGCAATCGGAGCGCTCTCGCATCCGCTTGGACTCGCCGCGCCGACATGGATCTGGCTGCTGCGGCGTTGAGCAGCGCGCAGCTTGTTGCGTGGCTAATGTCGAGCGAGAGACTGGGGAGTCGGGACCTACTAAGGCTCGTCGGCGATCGTCCGCGCGCGCTCGGGGCGCGTCTCGCGAGGGATTGGGTGCGCCGGTGGCTGCGGATAGACGATCACGGGGCTTGGACCACCCTCGGCAAAGGGGTCAATGGCTACGGATGCGCCAGGGGGAATGTTGAACGACGGGGGACTATTGATCGCAGTCGACGTTGCCGGCGTCGCGGGGGCCGCGCCAGTTGCCCACGGTGACCTGGTCGCCGTTTTGCGCGGCGCATCGGACGCGGGCATCGGCGCGCTGCCCGGGATTTTTCTGTTCAGCGATGGTCCGGGCATAACCGACGCAGGTCGCGAAAGGTTTTCGCTGAGCAGCCACAGTGTTACGACCCATAGCAAGGCAATCGCGCCCGCGCCGGCGAGTACAGTCCAGGTAATCGGTCGCATGATGGGATTGTTGCCGGTGAAAGATCAGATCAATACGCGTTGCGGCTGCGAATGATGTGCCACAGGGTTAGAGCGAGAATTCGCAGATCGAACCACAGCGATCAGCTGTCGATGTAATAGACGTCGTATTGTATCCGCTTGGCGAGCTCGCTGTTGCCGCGTTAGTCGTTCACTTGCACCCATCCGGTCATGCCGGCCTTGATCGCGTGCTTTTGCATGTAGCGGGGAACCTCCTTGCGGAATTGGTTCACGAATTCCGGTCGCTCGGGGCGCGGGCCGACAAGCGGCGCATCGACTTGCGGAGTTTCATCTGCCGCGAACGTAGTTACGCAGCATGCTTGCAATGCATCAGCCACGCGCAAGGGCGGAAGCTTGTGAGGAAGGAGTTACGTAGGAGTTACAGCGGGAGGTGCCCTTATCGACACAAGGGTAACCGTTACCCATGTCTCCGGAATAGACCAGGTTCAAATGGTCGGGGTGAGAGGATTTGAACCTCCGACCTCTACGTCCCGAACGTAGCGCTCTACCAGGCTAAGCTACACCCCGACTTGTCGCAGCGATTGGGAAGCACCGGAAGTTTCCCTAGTACGTTCTCTGCACTGCGAAACCGCATAATTCTAGCAGAGTTTCCCGGGCCGGAGAATTCGCCAGCGCGTCCAAGCACGCCGCTGCCTGCGCGCTTTCTTCGTCGGCGCAATGCCTCGCGTACTCCAGCGCTCCGGTCCGCGACAAGACCGCGATCACCGGCTTGAAATCAGCGCGGCGACCGTCGGTGAGCGCGTGGCGAATCAGCTCCGCATCGGCGGCCGATCCCACGCTGAGCGCGCGAATCAACGGCAAGGTCGGCTTGCCTTCCGCGAGGTCATCGCCGAGATTCTTGCCGATCGCGTCGAAGTCGCCTGAATAATCGAGAACGTCGTCGACGAGCTGGAACGCGGTGCCCAAGTGCATGCCGTAGCGCGCCAACGCATCTTCGACGATGGGCTCGGCGCGGCCGAGCACCGCGCCCAGCTGCGCCGCCGCCTCGAAGAGCTTCGCGGTCTTGCGCCGGATGACGTCGAGGTAGGCTTGCTCCGCGACGTCGGGGTTGCCCGCGTTGAGGAGCTGCAGCACCTCGCCTTCCGCAATCACGTTGGTCGCGTCGGACAGAATGCGCAGTACGCGCAGGTTGTCGACAGTGACCATGAGTTGAAATGCGCGCGAGTACAGAAAATCGCCCACCAGCACGCTGGCGGCGTTGCCGAACATCGCGTTCGCGGTGGCGTGACCACGGCGCAGCGACGACTCGTCCACGACGTCGTCGTGCAGCAGCGTCGCGGTATGGATCATCTCGACCACCGCTGCCAGCGTATGGTGATGCGAGCCACGATATCCGCACGCCCGCGCGGCGAGCAGCAGCAGCGCAGGCCTGAACCGTTTGCCGCCGCCGCCGATGATGTATTCGGCGACTCGGCGGATCAGCACGACGTACGAGGCAAGGCTGTCGCGCAACACGCGGTCGACTGCCTGCATGTCGTCGCGCAGAACCGATTCGAGCAGCGGAATGGTCATGGAACGAAGTTGGGGCGGTACCGATGGAGGATGCCGCGATCGGGCAAGATGCCGCCATCGTTCCAATCGCGGCGGGCGCGGTGTCCGCCGCAGGGCTCATTCTACTCCGAAGCCCTTGGCCGAAGCCCACAACGCGGTCGTTGGCATTGTCACAATTGATGACGGCAACTCGACTTATGATGCGTGATTGGATGGCTCGCCTCGGCGCGACTCGTACCGCAGTGCGGCGGCGGTTTGGGCCTGCGCATAGTGAGCGCGGCCCGTACGAAGGCCGACGAGCTCTGGCGCGTCCTCGAGCCTTCGCAAACGGCTCCCAGCACAGTGACCTGTGGCGTCGCCACCCGCTATACTGAGCATGGCCCGCACCCAGGCAGACACTTGGCCACCATGGCCCCGAAGAAACCACCGTCCTCCACGCCCAAGACGATCCCCGACCAAGTCGCCGTTCGCTATCGAGCGGGCCAAGCCGAGAAGGTGCGCGAGCGGCTGGCCACGCTCGGCCGCACGGAGGATCAGCCGCTCTCGCGCATCCTGATCCTCCACCGCGCCCCGTCGGTCACACGCCGCGCGGTGGACACGGCCCTCAAGGCACTGCAGGACGAAAAGGTAGTGGAATTTGCCACGCCGGTCCTGAGAGATTCGGACAGCGGCCTGCGCATGGTGCTGACCGACGAGATCGTCCTGCGACTGAAGTCCGGCCGCGCCACGGAGCGCACCCTCGCAACGCTCAAGGCCGAGCACGGTCTGAAGATCGGCCGGCGCAACGAGTTCGAGCCTGCCCAGTACATCGTGAAGGTGCCGCAGACTTCGGGCACCCGCACGATAGACGTCGCGCGGTCGCTCGACCGGCGGGCCGACGTCGAGTTTGCCAGCCCCAACTTCCTCACCGACATCAAGCGTTAGCACTCTCTATAACAAAACTGTCGTCTGCCGCGTGCTCTCACGCGTGAGGTATCGCCATGCCCCACTACTACGCCGGGTCGGCCACGCCGATTCAGCTGGATGAAGCCCCAAACGACATCGGTGTACGTTTCGAGCACGGAGACGCCCCCAAGATGGCGCGCAAGGCCGTCCGCGAGATGACGACAAAAACGGTCCGGACGCGCGCGGCGCCGCCTGCGAGCCAGTTTGGCCGCTTCATGGTGCTGCACGAGTCAGGCGCTAGCAAGGCGCCAGTGGCCGCGGTCGTGAACGCGCTGCCGAGAGCGCTGGCCTCGCGCGTCGCACGCACGATGCCGGTGTTCATCGAGCGCCAGTCGCAACTGAAGCTGGTCGCGACCGACCAGATCCTGGTGACGTTCAAGCCCGGAGCCGCTCCAGTTCGCCGGCGAAAGCTGCTCGACGGCCTCGGCCTCCAAGTGGTCGGCCACAGCGAGTTCGACGCTCGTCGTCAGACTCTGGTGCCCACTTCGCTGCTCCGGTCATCGCGCACGCTCGATCTGGCGAACCAACTCGTGGCCGCCGACGACGTGATCGAATTTGCGGCGCCCAACTTTCTCGCAGAGTTGCGAAAGGGCTCGGTGAACGACCCGCAGTTTCCGGCGCAGTGGCATCTGGACAATCGCGGACAGGGGAACGGCACGGCGCTCCAGGACGCCCGTGCGCTCGGGGCGTGGAACC
>JALYSM010000145.1 GCA_030854785.1 Pseudomonadota bacterium | reverse complement strand
CCCATCGACAGGACGCGTACTTCGTCGCCGTATTTCTCCCCGAACAGCGCCATCGCGCCCGCCTTGATCGCATCGTCGTACGGCAAGATCCGCGCTTCGACCGGATAATTCGCCCGGATCGCGCGGTTGACCAGCGACTCGACGCTGCGGATTTCTATGTCGGTCATCGGCTGCGGATGCGAAAAGTCGAAACGCGTGCGCTCCGGATCGACCAGCGAGCCTTTCTGCGTCACGTGGTCCCCCAGGACCTTGCGCAACGCCGAATGCATCAGATGCGTGGCCGAATGGTTCCACGCGGCGCGGGCACGCGCCTGGCCGTCGACCTTGGCCGCAACGGTGTCTCCGACTTTGAGCTCGCCGGTCTTCAGCTCGCCGTGGTGGCCGAAGACGTAGGGCTGGATCTTCTGGGTATCGTGCACCGCGAATAAGGTGAGACAAGCCCCGCCCTTCGACAGCTCGCCGCGATCGCCGACCTGGCCGCCCGACTCGGCGTAGAAGGGCGTGCGGTCGAGAACGACGACGCCGCGCTGTCCGGTCGAGAGCGCGTCGACGGGGCTTCCGTCGCGATACAGCGCGACCACGCGCGCTTCCTCCGCCAGCGTGTCGTAACCGTCGAAAATCGTCTTCGAGCCGCGGTATTCCAGGCCGTCGGCCGTCTTGAATGTCGAGGCGGCGCGGGCGCGCCCGCGCTGCTTCTCCATCGCCTCGTCGAATCCGGCGTGGTCGACGGTGATTCCGCGCTCGCGGCACACGTCCGCGGTAAGGTCGAGCGGAAAGCCGTAGGTATCGTAGAGCGTGAATGCCGTGAGACCTGGCAGCGTCTTGCTGCCGCTTGCCGTTGCCTGCGCCAGCGCTGCGTCGAGAATCCTCATGCCGTGCTCGAGCGTTTCCGCGAATCGCTCTTCCTCCGTCTGCAGCACTCGAATCACATGATCCTGCTTCAGCGGCAGCTCGGGATACGCGTCGCCCATCACGCGCGCGAGCTCGGGAACAAGCTTGGCGAAGAAGGGCTTGGTCTGCCCGAGCTGGTAGCCGTGACGGATCGCGCGGCGGGCGATGCGCCGCAGAACGTAGCCGCGGCCTTCGTTGCTCGGGATCACGCCGTCGACGATCAAGAACGCGCACGCGCGGATATGGTCGGCGATGACCCGGAGCGAGGGCGAGGCCAGGTCCGTCGCGCCGGTCAGCTTCGCCGCCGCCGCGATCAGCTCCCGGAACAGATCGGTGTCGTAGTTACTGTGAACGCCCTGGAGCACCGCGGCGAGCCGCTCGAGCCCCATCCCGGTATCGACGCAGGGCTTCGGCAAGGGTGTGAGCACACCCTTGTCGTCACGGTTGAATTGCATGAACACCTGATTCCAGATCTCGACGTAGCGATCGCCTTCCGCCTCGTCCGACCCGGGCGGGCCGCCCGCGATTTCCGGACCATGGTCGTAAAAGATCTCGCTGCACGGCCCGCACGGACCGGTGTCGGCCATCTGCCAAAAGTTGTCCGAGGCATACTGCGCGCCCTTGTTGTCGCCGATGCGCACGACCCGCTCGCGCGGCACACCGATGTCGGTAACCCACGCGTCGTAAGCTTCGTCGTCGGACTGATAGACGGTGACCCAAAGCTTATCCGCCGGTAGCTTGTAGATCTCGGTCAGAAGCTCCCATGCGTACCGGATCGCCTCGCGCTTGAAGTAGTCGCCGAACGACCAGTTCCCCAGCATCTCGAAGAACGTGTGATGACGCGCGGTGTAACCGACGTTCTCGAGATCGTTATGCTTGCCACCCGCCCGCAGGCAGCGCTGCACGTCGGCGGCGCGCACGTAGCGCCGGTCCGTACCGAGGAAGACCTCCTTGAACTGGACCATGCCGCTGTTGGTGAAAAGCAGCGTCGGATCGTTGGCGGGCACGAGCGGCGCCGAGGGCACGATCGTGTGGCCACGCTCGGCGAAGTAGTCGAGAAACTGGCGGCGGATGGCTGCAACCTGCATTGCGGAGGCGGCGCCGGGCGGCCGCGCGAAATCGGCCACTCAAGCATGGTCATGGTTAAAAATCAATATCTTAGCATAACAGCGGTCAAACGGCTGATGCTACGCGTCGGACGAGCGGGCGGCTTCGCGAAGAAGCTTCAATATCGCCGAAAGCGCAAAACCCCGCGTCTGCAGAAACCGGATCTGGCGCGCCTTTTCGCGTTCGTCCACGGGCGGTCCGCCGAAGCGCCGCTGCCATAGCGCACGCAACACCCTGTCGTCATCGGTTTCCGCTTCGGCCAGCGCCCGCTCGATGTGGGTGGAGGCAACGCCTTTGGATTTCAATGCTTCCGCGATGCTGCGGCGGCTGTAACCACCGGCTTTCTGCGCCGCCATCGCTTGCGCGTAGCGTGCGTCCGAAAGATAACCCTGCGCGATCAACTCATCGAGCACGGGGCCCAGATCGTTTCGCGGCGCGCCCTTGGCGATAAGGCGCTGCTCGAGCTCCGAGCGGGCGTACTCGCGGCGTGCCAGCAGCCGGATCGCCTGAGCGCGAACGGAGACCGGTGCCGATCTCACCCAAGGAGCCCTATTCGTCGGCTACCGCGCCGGTGCGCGCCGCGCCCGGCAGCGGAACACCGACCGCCGCCCGGATCTTCGCTTCGATCTCGGTGGCGAGCTCGGGGTGCTCCTTCAAATATTCGCGCGTGTTGTCCTTACCCTGCCCGATCTTCTCGCCGCGGTATGCATACCACGCGCCGGACTTCTCGATGATGTTGTGGGCGACGCCGAGCTCGATCATCTCGCCTTCGCGCGAGATGCCCTCGCCGTAGAGAATATCGAACAGCGCCTCGCGAAACGGCGGCGCAATCTTGTTTTTCACCACCTTGACCCGGGTCTCGTTCCCGACGACTTCCTCGCCGCGCTTGATCGATCCGATGCGCCGGATATCGAGCCGCACCGACGCGTAGAACTTGAGTGCGTTACCGCCGGTCGTCGTCTCCGGATTGCCGAACATCACGCCGATCTTCATCCGGATCTGGTTGATGAAGATGACGAGCACGTTGGCGCGCTTGATGTTCGACGCCAGCTTGCGCAACGCCTGACTCATTAATCGCGCCTGAAGGCCGGGGAGCTGATCGCCCATCTCACCTTCGATCTCGGCCTTCGGAACGAGCGCGGCCACCGAGTCGATGACGATGATGTCGACGCCGCCCGAGCGCACCAGCATGTCGGCAATCTCGAGCCCCTGTTCGCCCGTGTCGGGCTGCGAAATCAGCATCTCGCCGACATTGACGCCAAGCTTGCCGGCGTAGACGGGATCCAGAGCGTTCTCGGCATCGATGTACGCGGCGGTACCACCCGCCTTCTGCACCTGCGCCACGACCTGCAGGCAGAGCGTGGTCTTGCCGGACGCTTCCGGCCCATAGACCTCGACCACCCGGCCGCGCGGCAGGCCGCCGACACCGAGCGCGATGTCGAGTCCAAGCGAACCGGTCGAGACGACGGACAGGTCGCTCTGCACCTGGGCCTCGCCCATCTTCATGATCGAGCCCTTGCCGAACTGCTTCTCGATCTGCGCCAGGGCGGCAGCCAGGGCCTTGCTCTTGTTCTCGTCCATTGCGCGCATTCCGTTGGATTTGCCGATGTTGCCACTGCTCGAGGTCGCGGTGCTCATGGTTTTAAGGCCGATCATCAGGGGTGGGATGAGCCGATTATGGCATAGAACGATCGTTCGATGCCAGTCCCTGATGGCCTAGGCCAAGCGGTCGAGAACCCCCTCCAAAGCGATACGGACCGACTCCCGCCGGATACCCGCCCGGTCGCCGCTAAGACAGGTGCGGTAGGCCTTGGCGGCGCCCGGTCCGGCCCAGGCAAAACAGACCGTGCCCACCGGTTTGTCGGGGCTGCCGCCGGCCGGGCCCGCGATACCGGTCACGGCGACCGCCCATTGGGCACGGCTTGCGCGAAGCGCGCCTTCAGCCATCGCCAGCGCGGTTTCTTCGCTGACGGCGCCAAACCGCTCGATCGTTCTCGACGGCACGGCAAGCTGCCCGATCTTCGCCTCGTTCGAGTAGGTTACGAAGCCGCAGTCGAACCAATCCGAGCTGCCTGCCACGGCGGTTATGGCGCCCGCGACCAGACCTCCGGTGCACGATTCCGCCGTGGCGAGGCGCACACTGCGTGCCAGTGCAGCGCGACCGAGCGCGGCGGCCAACCGATAGAGGTCGTCGTCGATACGCATGGTCAGCGCAGCTCACCCTCCCGGACACGATACCAGTACTCGTACGCCGTGGTGAAGCCGAAGCGGCGGTAGAGCGTCAGCGCCGGGACGTTGTCGGCCGTGACCTGCAGGTGTGCCGTCGCTGCACCGCGCCGCCGGGCCTCGCCGAGGAGCGCCGCGACCACGGCGCGGCCGAGGCCCTGCCCGCGCCAGGAAAGAGCGGTCTTGAGCGCGAACAGTCCCGCATGATCGTCTTCGAGCTTGAGCAGCCCGCAAGCCACGACCTCGCCATCGCGCCGGATCACCGCGCCCGCATGCGGCAACGGGTAACTTGCGGCGCGCTCGATGAAACGCGGCAACGCATCGGGTGCTATGTCGAGCAGCTCCGCTGCAAGAGGCTCCCACGCGGGCGGATCGACGATCGTGACGGCGTCGTTCGAGTGCGGGAGCTCCGCCACGTCGGCGAGGCTGCAGCGAAGCACCAGCGTGCGCTCGAACGCCGCCCAGCCGTTGCGCTCGAGCCATCCGTCGAGTGTCGACGGCTCGGAGAACGGCAGCAGGCGGAAAAGCGCCGGGAGCTGCGCGGCGGCGTAGAACCCGAGGCAATGCGCCACCTTCTTCGCCAGCGGCAGCGTCGAGGGATAGAACGGATTCACGCAGCGCAGTCGCTTGGTCGGGCCGGGCCGGTAGCCGAGCAGCCACCCGTCGTACACCAGCGACTGGAACGCGCCCGAAGCGTTCAGCGCCCGCTCTTCGATGCGGCGTTCGCTCGCCCATGCCGCATCGCGCCCATTGCCTTTCATGCGAATACGCGCTGCCAGAGCGCGAACACCAAAAGGGCGTAGAAAGCGGCGACGACATCGTCGGCCATGACGCCGAAACCGTGATGCCACTCGCGATCGATGAGTCTTGCCGGCGGCGGCTTGATGATGTCGAACAAGCGAAACAACAGGAAAGCGAAAGCGTTGCGCAACGGCTCCGCGCCCACGAAAAAAAGCACCAGCAGGAACGCGGCAACCTCGTCCCATACGATGGCGGAGTGGTCGGCGACGCCGAGGTCGCGTCCGGTTCGATCCGCCGCCCAGACGCCGATCGCGAATGACGCGGTGACTGCGAGCAGAAAACCCAGGTCGCCGGTGAACGCCCGCAACAATGCGGCGAGCGGGAGTGCGACGAGCGTCCCGGCGGTGCCCGGCGCGACCGGCGACAGGCCGGCGCCGAAACCCAACGCGATAAAGTGCGCGGGATGCGAAAACAGAAATCCGAGCGATGGCGCTTTTCGCATCGCATCAGCTGCGGAAATGTTCGAATGGCGCAGGCAATGTTTTGAGAGAACGCCCGCATTCGTCGCGCACCTCGAGTCCTGCGCGCTCTTCGATGCTGCCGATGCGCGTGAGCGCGAGGCCGAGTTGCTCCGCCAACGCGCTGATCTCCGCAGCCGCACCGGCCGGCGCCGTGAAGCACAGCTCGTAATCGTCGCCGCCCGCGAGCAGGCAATCGAGCGCCAGGTTGCGCTCGTCGCCGGCGAGGCGGCGATCCAGCGCTGCGGAACGAGGCAGCGCCGGAAGTTCGAGGGTCGCGCCCACGCCCGAGGCCTCGAGGACGTGACCGAGATCGCCGACGAGGCCGTCGGAAATATCGATTGCCGCGGTCGCGATGCCGCGCAATCGCGCTCCGAGCTCGACACGCGGCGTTGGCCGCAGCAGGGCCGGTTCACATTGCGCCAGCTCGTCAGGGGTAAGGATTACGCGCCGCCGATGATGCGCGAGAGCGAGCGCGGCATCGCCCAATCTGCCGGAGACCAAGACCGTGTCACCCGGGCGGGCGCCGCGCCGGCGCAGCGCCTGGCCGGCAGGCGCTTCGCCCAGGATCGTAACGCAGAGGTTGAGCGGACCCTTGGTCGTGTCGCCGCCGACCAGATCAACGCCATAGGCATCGGCGAGCGCGAAAAACCCGCGCGCAAACGCGCCAATCCACGCCGCATCCGCATCCGGCAGTGCGCCCGCAAGCAGCGCCCAGCGAGGGCTCGCCCCCATGGCCGCCATGTCGGACAGGTTAACCGCCAGCGTCTTGTGGCCGAGTGCCTCGGGATCGACATCCGCAAAAAAATGTCTGCCCGCGACGAGCATGTCCACCGATACGGCGAGCTCGCAGCCCGGCGTCGGCGCGAGCAGCGCCGCGTCGTCGCCTATGCCGAGTACCGCATGGCGTGCGGGACGGCGGAAGAAGCGGTCGATCAGTTCGAATTCGGAGAGCGCCGCCACGAGAGCCTCTGACACAGTGAAACGCGTGATGCGCTGGCACGATTTGGGCTCAAGCGCACGAAGCAAGCCACGCCGCTTGGTAGGCCCCAAGCAAGTGGCTTGCGCCAAAGCGATGGGGCCCAAATCGCGGCCAGCCCTCCGGGTTGCGGCCAAAACGGGCGCTGGCATTGTTGCCGGGCTTGCGAATAGGCTCTCACTATTCGCTCCCCCTGCGCCGCGCCGGCGGCCGTTTGTGGCCAGCAACGCGCACGTGTTTCACTGTGTCAGAGGCTCTATGCCGCCAAGTCGGAAGGTCTGCGTCGGTGCGACCTGCCCGAACGGCAGCGTCAGGTCGCGATGCGTGGCGCGCCAACCTCGGCCGCGCGCGTGCGTGCGGCCAGCTTGTCGAGCACCCCGTTGACGTACTTGTAGCCGTCGGTGCCACCGTAGGCTTTGGCAAGCTCGACCGCTTCGTTGATCGCCACGCGATAAGGGATGTCGGGTGCTCGCAGCAATTCCCACGCCCCGATCGCCAGCACGCCTTTCTCTATCGGTGACAGCTGCTCCGGCGCGCGGTCAAGATAAGGCGTAAACGCGGCGACGAGCGTGTTGAACTCGCCGGTGACGCCCTGCCAGAGGCCGTCGAAGAACTCGGTATCGCACTTGGCGAACCCTCCGGATTCGGCAAGCTGCGTGCGGATGACGTTCGGAGCCGTTCCCGCCAGCAACCACTGATAGAGTCCCTGTAACGCGAACTCGCGGGCGCGCCGGCGGCTGCTTTTCATCACTGGTCATCGATCGCGGTGAGCGCGTTGGCCATCTCCAGCGCCGCCAGGGTCGCATCGTGGCCTTTGGCGTCCGCGCGCGCCTTCGCCTGGTCGTCGGAGTCGGTCGTTAGAATCGCATTGCCGATTGGGATGCCGAATTCGAGCTGCACGCTCGCTACGCCCGCCGCAGACTCGTTGGCGACGATTTCGAAGTGATATGTCTCCCCGCGAATCACGGCGCCGAGCGCAACCAGCGCATCGTAGTCACCGGTCTGCGCCATGCGCTGCAGCGCGAGCGGCGTCTCCAGCGCACCGGGCACCGTGACGATCGCGATCGCGGATTCCGCAACCCCGGCTTCGCCGAGCGCGCGCAGTGCGCCTTGAAGCAGCACCTCGCCGACCTCCGCGTTGAAGCGAGAGAGCACGATGCCGACGCGCATGTGCTCGGCACGCGTATTGGGAGCGATTCTGCGGATAGCCATGGGATCCGGGAATGACGCGATCGATATCAGCGCAGCGCCGTTCGACGCAGCACAGACGAATTCATCGCGGCGACGAGCACTCCGCCGCGGACAGGTCGTCGTAACCGGTGACCTCCAGCCCGAAGCCCGCCATGCTCGGCATCTTGCGCGGCCTGGCCAACAGCCGCATCCTGCCGACATTGAGATCGCGAAGGATCTGCGCCCCGATGCCGTAGTTGCGCAGATCCACGCGGGTTTCCGCTGCCGGCTGATCGGCAACCGCGCGCTGGCGCAATTCCTGAGCGGATTCCGGCCGATGCAACAGGACCAGCACGCCGCGCTCCGCGCGCGCGATTGCGGCCAAAGCCGCGGGAATCGTCCACGAGTGCGTGCGGCTGCCGTAGTCGAGCAGATCGACGACCGACAGCGGCTCGTGCACGCGCACCAGCGTTTCACGCGCGGGAACGATCTCTCCTCGAGTCAATGCAAGATGCGTCGCGTCGGTCAGCTTATCGCGGAAAGTGACAAGACGAAAGTCACCTTCAGCCGTGCGGATTGGCCGTTCGCCGACGCGCTCGATCAGCCGCTCGGTCTGGCTGCGGTAATGGATCAGATCCACGATCGCGCCGATCTTGAGGGCATGCAGCTGCGCAAACTCCACGAGGTCCGGCAGCCTCGCCATCGTTCCGTCGTCGTTCATGATTTCGCACAGCACCGCGGCCGGTGAATGCCCGGCCAACCGGGCGAGATCGCAGCATGCCTCGGTGTGACCGGCGCGCGCAAGCACGCCGCCCTGCTGCGCCACGAGGGGAAAGACATGCCCGGGATGAACGATATCCTCCGGCGTGGCGTCGCGGGCGCAAGCCACCCGGATCGTATGCGCGCGGTCCGCGGCTGAAATTCCCGTCGTCACGCCGCGCGCAGCTTCGATCGAAACGGTGAAGTTGGTCCCGTGCACCGATCGATTCACCGGAGTCATCGGCGCCAGATTGAGCTGGCGTGCGCGTGCCTCCGTAATCGGCATGCAGATCAGGCCGCGGCCGTGCTTGGCCATGAAATTGATCACTTCGGGGGTGACGCAATCCGCGGCAACGATCAGATCGCCTTCGTTCTCGCGGTCCTCTTCGTCGACGAGCACGGCCATGCGCCCCGCCTTGAGCTCGGCGATGATCTCGGGGATCGGGCGCGTCGCGGTTGGAGTGGCGGCATTCGCGTTGCGCGCGTCGACCGCATGCAGGTGAGACGATGTCATGTGCTGCCTAGCGCCGGTCCGATGTTCACGCTCGGGATTTTATTATACTGCGCTGTTGTTTCGCGCCTCGGGCGCGTGCTGCGTCGCACGCGTCTCATCGCGGTTAAGAGTGCCTTCCCACAGCGCTCGGAGCGCGCGATCGAGATCCTGCGCGTCGCTCCGCGCGAGCGCCGCGTAATCGCCGATCGCGGTACCCGCCGGACGCGGTGCGCATCGTGTCGCAGCGCCTCGTGCCGTCTGCCAGAAACCGAGGATGAGTGCGTAGCTATGGCGCAAGAGCGCGACCCCGTCGCCGGGCCGCAGCCCCTGGAAATGCCGCTCGAGCCCGCCGCCGGCGCGCTCGAGGCGACCCGCCATCCTTGCGTTGAACCCCCGTGCCACCTCGATCGGCAGGCTTTGGCCAACCCATCCGAAACAGCGGCCGGCCAGCGGAAGGAACAGCGGGGGCTCGAAGATCTTCCGCTGCATGAGCGTCAGGATTTGGTCGATGCTCAGCGGTGCCGATCCTTCCAGTATTCCGGCCAACGCGGAGAAAAAGCCGTCGATATCACGCTCGAGCAGCGCGAGAAGCAGCTCGTTCTTGCTGGGAAAGTACAAATAGACCGTGCCCTTGGCGAGGCCGGCCTCGTCGGCGACATCGGCCATGCTCGGGCCGCGCCCGGTGGCGTGGTGCAGCAGCGGTTCCGCCGCGTCGAGTATGGCTTGGTAACGGAGCTCTTTGTCTTCGGTATGGATTGCGCGCTGCCGATGGCCATCGCCTGCCAACTGACTACGAGTCATTTTGCCAGCCTGAGTGACCGAGGGTCAGTTGTCAAGCCAACGCGTCTTTCGAAGATGCGTAGCCCGGGATGAGCGCAAGCGAATCCCGGGGCGGAGA
>JALYSM010000174.1 GCA_030854785.1 Pseudomonadota bacterium | reverse complement strand
AGCGGAGCCCGACACGAGGCGCTGGTGTCGCGCCATCCGCTCAAGGAGGGCGAGTGAGCGCGGGGCGCGAAGCGAAGCCCGAAGGGCGTGGTACCGCGCGAGCGAGCGGAGCCCGACACGAGGCGCTGGTATCGCGCCATCCGCTCAAGGAGGGCGAGTGAGCGCGGGGCGCGAAGCGAAGCCCGAAGGGCGTGGTCCCGCGCGAGCGAGCGGAGCCCGACACGAGGCGCTTGTGCCGCGCCATCCGCCCAGGGAGGGCGAGTGACGGAAACGGTCGCCGTGCTGGTCCTGCCGCTCGCCGGTGCGCTGCTGCTCGCCGCGATCGGCGAGCGCGCCTGGGCGTCGCTGGCCAACGTCGCGGTGAGCCTCCTGTCCTGGCTCGCGTCGATCGCGCTCGCCGTCCGCGTGATCACCGACGGACCGCTGCTCGTCGCCGGCAAGCTTTTTTTCGTCGATTCCGTCAACGTTTTCCTAGTCGCGCTTACGGCGTTCGTGGGCTTCACGACGGCGATCTTTTCGCGCCCGTACATGCAAATCGAGCAGAAACACGGGCGTCTCACGCCGGCGCGGCTCAGGCTCTACCACAGCATGTTTCAGGTGTTCAACTTCACGATGCTGCTGGCACTGCTCACCAACAACATGGGCATCCTGTGGGTCGCGCTGGAAGCGGCAACGCTCGCCACCGTTCTGCTCGTATCGCTCTATCGCACGCCGGCGAGCCTGGAAGCGGCTTGGAAGTATTTCATCCTCTGCGGCGTCGGCATAGCACAGGCGCTGTTCGGCACCATCCTGCTCTATTTCGCCGCCGAAAGACTGCTCGGTGCCGAGGGCGAGGCGCTTTTGTGGACCGAGCTCAACGCGGTGAAGGGAAAGCTGGAACCCACCGTTCTTTCCCTGGCGTTCGTCTTCCTGCTGGTCGGTTATGGCACGAAGGTCGGCCTGGTGCCGCTGCACAACTGGCTGCCCGACGCTCACGCGGAAGGACCCACGCCGGTATCGGCGGTCCTGTCGGGACTGCTGCTCAACGTCGCGCTGTATGCGGTCATTCGCTGCAAGGTGCTCGTCGAGGGCTCGTTGCAGACTTCGTTCGCCCGCGAGCTCCTGATGGGCTTCGGGCTGCTTTCGGTCGTCGTCGCCGCGTTTCTGCTGTCGCGGCAGAAGGACGTCAAGCGGCTGTTTGCGTATTCGTCGATCGAGCACATGGGCATCATCACGTTCGCCTTCGGCATGGGCGGGCCGATCGCAAACTTCGCCGGCCTGTTGCACATGACCGTGCATTCGCTGACCAAGTCGGCGATCTTCTTCGCTGTCGGACACGCCACGCAGAAGGCGGGTACGCAATTGATCGACGGCATACGCGGCATGATTACCGTGAGCCCGGTGATCGGCTGGGGGCTTGCTCTGGGCTCGCTCGCGATCCTCGGCATGCCGCCCTTCGGCGTGTTTGCCAGCGAGTTCCTGATCCTGACTTCGGCGATGCGCGAGCACCCGTGGGCGACGCCGTTCCTGCTCGTCGCGCTCGGCGTTGCGTTTGCCGCGGTGTTCTCCAAGGTGCAGCCGATGGTGTTCGGCGAATCGACGGTTGCGCACCTGCCGTACCGGCCGGCGATGGGGCCGGTATTCGTCCATCTCGGCCTGGTTCTCATGCTGGGTTTGTGGATTCCGCCTTTCCTTGCCGACTGGTACCGCCAGGCAGCGAAGCTCATCGGTTAATGGACGTCTCCCCACTCGGCATCGCCACCGCGCCGCTCGCCTGCAATGTCCCGGCGCAGCGTTGTCCGGTCGGCTCGGGCCAGCTCATTACCGCGTGCCGGCTCGCCTGGGAGCAGGGCGGACAACTCGTCGCGTTATGGGCGAGCGACGAACGCGACCGCGAGCGCGGGTTCTGCCTGCGCGTGCTGCTGAAAGACAGCGATGGGCTGACGCTGCTCGAGCACACGCTGCCCGATGGCGGCGCACGCTATCCCGACCTCGCGCCGATCTTCCCGGCCGCCAACCGCATGCAGCGAACGGCCTTCGATCTCGTCGGCGTGCAGTGCGATGCCGACGATCAGCGGCCGTGGGCGTGGCAGGCCGCGTGGCCGATCGACCAGTTTCCGCTGCGGCGCGATTTTGTCGCCTCGCCCAAATGGGAGCCCGGTCAGGAGGATTACCCCTTCGTGCGCGTTGCCGGCGACGGCGTGCACGAGATTGCGGTCGGGCCGGTGCACGCCGGGATCATCGAGCCGGGGCATTTCCGCTTCCAGGTCGTCGGCGAGAAGGTGCTCCGGCTGGAAGAGCGCCTCGGTTACGTCCACAAGGGAATCGAAAAACGCTTCGAGGCGTTGTCGGTCGCGGAAGGGTACCGTCTGGCCGGACGCGTTTCCGGCGACAGCACGGTAGCCTACGCGTGGGCATATGCGCAGGCCGTCGAGGCGATCGCCGCCGCGGCCGTGCCGGCGCGAGCAGTGTGGATGCGCGCGCTTTGCCTCGAGCGGGAGCGCGTCGCGAATCATCTCGGCGACCTGGGTTATCTCGGCAATGACGGCGGGTTCGCGTTCGGCCTGGCGCAATTCTCGCGGCTCAAGGAAGACGTGCTGCGCCTGAACGCCAAAGTCTTTGGCCACCGTCTTCTGATGGACGTCGTCGTTCCCGGCGGCATCGCCCGCGACCTCGACGCCGCCGCGGCCGCGGCGTTGCGCGCGCAATGCGCGAGCCTCGCCCGCGAGATTCGCGTGTTGCGCGACATCTACGACGAGCACGCGGGACTGCAGGATCGCTTCCGGCAATGTGGTCAGGTAACGCGCGAGCTGGCCGCGAAACTCGGCCTGACCGGCTTTGCCGCGCGCGCGAGCGCTCTCGCCGACGACCTGCGCTGCGACTTCCCCATGCCGCCGTACGATGCGCTCTCGGTACGCAGGGTCACGAAGACATCCGGCGACGTCGCCGCGCGCGTGGCGATGCGCTTCGACGAGACGTTCGAATCATTGCGCCTGATCGAGGCGCTGCTCGAGGCGATGCCCTCGGGTGAGACTGCGGTGTCGCTGGCCGAGTTTCCGGCGTTTGCCTTTGCCCTTGGAGCCGTCGAAGGCTGGCGCGGCCCGGTGATTATCGCGCTCGAGAGCGGGGCAGACGGCACGATTCGCCGCTGCCATCCGCACGATCCGTCGTGGCTGAACTGGCCGGTGCTCGAGCACGCGGTGATCGGCAATATCGTTCCTGACTTTCCGCTGATCAACAAGTCGTTCAACCTCTCCTACAGCGGTCACGATCTTTAGCAGGCCGATCCGACGCCATGCTGCACGTCCTCCGCCAGATCGCCCGGACCGGCATCAAGACCGAGCCGGCACCCTCGCCCGCCGAGGAGATGGTGCTCGTCGCCCGCTTGCAGGAGCAGGTCCTGTACACGTTGGGCCGCGCGTTGACAATCCGGCACGTCGACGCGGGGTCGTGCAACGGCTGCGAGCTGGAGATCCACGCCCTTGCCAATCCCTACTACAACCTCGAAGGCCTGGGCGTCAGGTTCGTCGCCAGCCCTCGGCACGCCGACGTTCTGCTCGTCACAGGGCCCGTTTCGAAGCATATGGCGATCGCGCTCAAGCGCACCTACGACGCCACCCCGGATCCCAAGCTCGTGATCGCGGCCGGCGACTGCGGCTGCAGCGGCGGCATTTTCGGCGAGAGCTATGCGAGCCTCGGCCGCGTCGCCAACGTCATCCCGGTCGACGTGGCCATCCCCGGCTGCCCGCCAACCCCGACAGCGCTGCTGCAGGGCATTCTTGCGGCGCTTTCGAAGGCGGCTTCTCCGGCTGAGACTCCGCCCGACGCGGCCGCCCCAGCCACCGACGGCTAAGCCGGCCCCTTGAAATCGACGGCGGCAGCGCCATCTTTCGGGCATCGGCGGCGAATGCGTGCCGCCCATGGACATTCACAGGAGAGCAAAGATGACTGGTTTGTTGCGTTATTCGAGCCCGCTCGACCGGGCGTTCGGCGCGTTCTTCGCGCCCGTCAACGGCAGCGCAAGCGTTGCCGGCGGCAGCATCGATCTCGATGTCGTCGAGACCCCGGAAGCGTTCGTCGTCAAAGCCGAGGTTCCCGGCGTCGCCAAGGACAAGATCGAAGTCAAAGTCGAAGACCGCGACGTTACGATCGCCGTCGAGTACCGCGAAGAGCTGGAGCCGAACGGCAAGGCGTTGTGGCGCGAGCGGAGCTTCGGCAAGGTCAGCCGCGCGATTCGCCTGCCGGAAGCGGTCGATGCGAACGCCGCCCAGGCGAAGCATGTCGACGGCGTGCTGCAACTGACGCTGCCGA
>JALYSM010000053.1 GCA_030854785.1 Pseudomonadota bacterium | reverse complement strand
GCTCGGATGACCGTACAGCAGTCCGGCACGCTTAGATCAGCCTGCAGCTTGGAGCAACGCGCGGATGTCGTGCGCGAAGACCTCGGGCCCCTGGCCGTAGCTTTCGTACACCCGCAGCCGTCCCTGCGGGTCGAAGATATACGTGCCCGCGGAATGATCGACGCTGTACGCGCCGGGCGCCGAACCCGGGTGCTTCTGGTACAGAATCTTGAATTCTTTCGCTGTTGCCGCGGTCGCCGCCGCGTCGCCGTAGAGCCCGAGAAAGCTGGAATTGAATGCGGGTATGTAGCGCGCCAGGAGATCGGCGGTATCGCGCTCGGGATCCACGGTCACAAACAGCACTTGGACGCGCTCAGCGTCGGGCCCGAGCTTCTGCATCGTCGCCGCGAGCTCCGAGAGCGTCGTCGGGCAGACGTCGGGACACTGCGTGTACCCGAAGAACATCACGACGACCTTGCCGCGGAAGTCCGCCAGCGTTCGCGGCTTGCCCGTGTGGTCGTTGAGCCTGAAGTCGCGGCCGTAAGCGATGCCGGTGATATCCGAGCCCTGGAATTTCGGCGCTGCGGGGCCGCAAGCCGCGACAGCGAGCACAAGCAGCGCTGCGACAGATGCCCGCAGGAAATGCATAAGGGACCCTCTGAACCGGTCCCGCGTGGCCGCGACGGAGGCTTTCCGGGATGAGATGCCGCATTTGCCAACTGAGGCGACGCGAAGCCGATGGCAGGCTCCATGGGCGAGCGGCGCGACAAAGCAGATCGCCCGCGCAGTTGGCAAATGAGCTCTGCTTTGTTGCGCGGCTTGCGAATAAGATGAACTATTCGCTGCGCCCGTAATTGGCAAATAAGGCCTCGCATCTGAGCCCATTGCGTCAGAAACGCGGCTCATGTGGTACTGGTTCAGAGGTTCCTTAGCGCCAGTAGTGGTCGAGAAGAAGCGCCGAAAACAGCGCCGCGAGATAGAAGATCGAGAACCGGAAAGTGCGCCGGGCCAGCGCATCGCTGTAGCGCCGGTACAACGCGACCGCGTACGCGAAGAATACGGCGCCGAGCGCCACCGCCGCTGCCAAATACAGTCCGCCGCTCATGCGGATGGAATAGGGCAGCAGGGTTACCGCGAATAGCGCCGCGGTGTACAGCATGATCATGAGGCGCGTGTATTCGGGGCCGTGCGTTACCGGCAGCATCGGCAGCCCTGCCTTCGCATATTCCTTCACACGGTAGAGCGCCAGGGACCAGAAGTGCGGCGGAGTCCACACGAAGATGATCAGAAACAACAGCAACGCCTCCGGCGCGACCTCGTTCGCGACCGCTGCCCAGCCCAGCACCGGCGGCATCGCGCCCGCGGCGCCGCCGATTACGATGTTCTGCGGCGTGGCCGGCTTGAGCAGCACGGTGTAGATGATCGCGTAGCCGACGAACGTCGCGAGCGTGAGCCACATCGTCAATGCATTGACTTTGGCGTAGAGGATGCCGACGCCGGTCGCGCCGATCGCGCAGGCTAGGACGAGCGCCTGCAGCGACGACACCTCGCCGCGCGGCAGCGGTCGCGCGCGCGTGCGGGCCATTACGGCGTCGATCTTCCTTTCGACGAGGCAATTGATCGCCGCTGCGGCGCCCGCGACCAGCGCGATACCCAGCGTTCCGTAGACGACCGCGTCGAATGGCGGCGGCCCGGGCGTCGCGAGGACCATGCCGATCACCGCGGTGAACACGATCAGCGACACCACCCGCGGCTTGGTGAGCTCGAGGTACTGGCGCAGGCGGCGCAGGTGACTCTGGGTGAGGGCGAGAGCGGTCATGGCGCAGAAGGAAGGCAATTTTACCATTGCCGTGCCGTCAGCCGATTCTCGACACCCGCAGCAACCGCTCGAGGTCCTTCGCCAGGCGCTTGATGTCCGGGTCGGCGGGATAGCGCAGCACAAAGTTGCCCAGGGGATCGAGCAGATAGACGCTCGCCGGCGCAGCTTCCGACCCCGGCAGCGCATTCCATTGCCGCGGATCGCCGCGCGCGAGCGTCATGCCGGGATGCCCGGCGAGAATTTCCGGGGGTGGCGACGGTGCGCCCGTCGGCTGCAGCCAGACGCGGATAACGCGCTCCTGCTCACGCCCCTGCATCGTTCGCGCCTGCCGCGTCGCATAAAGCTTCCGTTCGCAGCGGGCTTCGCAAACATCGCCGTCGACGACGAGCAGCACCCAGCGCCCACGCAGGTCCGACAGCCGGAACGGCGCTCCATCGAGCCGGACGCCGGTGATTTCCGGCGCGGGAGGCGCACCGAGCAGCTCGCCGTAATTGACGTGCGCTGCCGGACGCAGCCAGTAATAAGCCACGTACGACGCGACGATCGGAGCCGCGCAGACCAGCACCAGCAGCGAGAGCGTGCGCCGCGCCTTGCGGCGCGCGTGCGCGTCAGTGTCCGGCATCGGCGTCGCGCGCGCGCCAATTGAGCGCGAGCCAGAGCACGACCGCGAGAGCCGCGAATGAATACCATTGAAGCATGTAGGAACGGTTCCTGTTCGCTCCCAGATCGGGCGCGGGCCAGTCGCGCACCAGGCCGTCGGCGGGCACGCCCTCCGCCTGCTCGATGACGACGGGGAAAAAATCGAGGCCCGTTGCCGCGGCGATGCGGCCGAGATCGAGGTTCTGCCAGAGCGGTCCGGCGGGGCGCTCGTGCTTGAGCTCCAGATATTGCTGTGGAGGCAGATTGGCGCGGCCGACCACGGTGACCAGTCCCCGCGGCGGTGGAACGTCCGGCAGGTCCGCGCGCCGCGCACCCTGCGCGATCCAGCCGCGATCGACGAGAACGTAGCGATTGCTTGCGGCGAGCTTGAGCGGCGCGACGACCTCAAAACCGGCCCGGCCGGCATGAACCTTGTTATCGACGAACAGCTGGCGCGCGGCTTCGTACTCGCCGGTCGCACGCACGATGCGAAAGCGCAGGCGCGCCGCATCCGTGTCGTCCGGTATGAGCTCGACCGGCGGTTCGCCGGCCGCGGTGGCGAACTGCGCTGCCAGAGTTTCTTTCTGAATCGCGCGGTGCCGCTGCCAGTTTCCCAGCGCGACCGTGATCGCGACGACTGCGATCATGCCCAACGTCGGCAGCCAGCGCGGCCGGAATCGGCGCGTCGCGAAGAACTGCGTCACGGAATTGGACAAGCCCATGCTAGACTCGGATCGGGTTGGTCGCGATGGCGATCATCCACGCCGGTCCAGGCCTCTCCATGCGATACATTGTCATCGGCGCCCTGGTTCTGATCGTCGCCACGCTGGGATCGGCGCTCTACTATCTATATCACGATCGCGGCCAGGGAATGCGCATGGTCAGGGCGCTGGCGATCCGTGTCGCGCTGTCGGCGGCCCTGGTCATCTTCCTCGTGGTCAGCTACAAGCTCGGCTGGATCGGCGACCGTGGGTTGCGCTGAGGGCGCGCATACGGCGGAATGAAAAAGCCGCAGGTCGTCCCGGGTATCGCGCTCCCCGAATCCCAGGGCGACGGATCAGGAATATTCCCGGGTTTCGCGTCCGCTCAACCCGGGCTACAACCAGTAGACGAGCACGAAGAGCAGCAGCCACACGACATCGACGAAGTGCCAGTACCACGCCGCCGCCTCGAAGGCGAAGTGGTGCTGCGCATCGAAGTGGCCGCGGAAAGATCGCGCGAGCATCACCGACAGCATGATCGCGCCGATCGTTACGTGAAAGCCGTGGAACCCCGTCAGCATGAAGAACGTCGAGCCGTAGACTCCCGTCGACAGCTTGAGGTTCAGCTCGCTGTAGGCGTGCGTGTACTCGTACGCCTGGAAGAAGAGGAACGTGAAACCCAGCACGATCGTGACGAAGAGCCATAGCTTCAGCGCGGCGCGGTTGCCCGTTTTGAGCGCGTGGTGCGCCACGGTCAGCGTCCCGCCGGACGTAACGAGGATGATGGTGTTGAGCAACGGGATGCCGATGGCCGCCATCGGCGTGAACGGATCCTTGAGATACGGTCCGTTGGTCGGCCAGAACGCCGTGAAATCGGGCCATAACAGTTTCTGCTCGGGGCCGCCGAGGTCCGGCACCGAAAGGGCCCGCACGTAGAACAGCGCGCCGAAGAACGCGGCGAAGAACATCACTTCGGAAAAGATGAACCAGCTCATGCCCCAGCGAAAGGACGCATCGACCTTCTTGTTGTAGAGCCGGTGCTCGGACTCGTCGATGACCCGACCGAACCAGCCGAACATCATCGTCAGCAGAATGCAGAAACCCACGAGCACGAGCCAGGGGCCGAAGGCGTATGCGTTCAGCCAGAACGCGGCGCCGAACGCCATGCAAAGCAGTGCGCACGACCCGGTAATCGGCCAGTACGACGGTTGCGGTACGAAGTAGTACGGCTTGGCGCCGTTCTCCGATACGCTCATGTTCGGTTTCCCTCGACCTCGAAAAAAGTGTACGACAGCGTGATCGTCGCGACGTCCTTCGGCAGCTTCGGGTCGACGACGAAAACGACGGGTAACTCCCGCTTTTCGTGCGGAGCGAATGCCTGCTTGGTGAAACAGAAGCAGTCGAGCTTGCGGAAATATTCCGCGGCAACCTGCGGGCCGTAGCTCGGCACGGCCTGGCCGGTGACCGGATGCTCCGAAGTGTTCTCCACCTCGTAGACGACCTGCATGACTTCGCCCGGGTGCACGTTGACGATCGGGGTGAGGGGGCGAAAGCGCCATGGCAGCTTGCTCGCGTTGGCGTCGAGCTCGAGCCGTACGCTGCGCGTCATGTCCACCTGCGTGTTCTTCACCTCGTCAGGGCCGTCGATATCGCGCAGCCCCATCGCCTTGCAGATCTGGTCGTAAAAAGGCACCAGCGCAAAGCCGAAGCCGAACATCACCACAACGATGATACTCAGCTTGGCGAGCATCACTCGGTTCGAGCGCCGCGGATCGTCGAGTCCGTTGTTGCTCATCTTTGGCTGTTTGGGGATCTATTTCCGCACGCTGCGCCCGACAGCGACGAGCAGGAACCCGAGGATGCCGAAGCCCAGGACGCCGATGCCTATCGTCGTCCCGCCGGCAGACTGCGCGGCGATGATACCGCCGAAAAAGACCAGCGCGATGGAGAGCAGGATCAGCGCGGTGCGCAGATTCGCGCGCCGCGCGTTCTTCGCTTCGCCCATCCGCCTTGCCGGAAAGTCCATGGTCGGCTGAAAGAAGTCCCCGGTCAGGTGACAACCGGCGGCGTCTCGAACGTGTGATACGGCGCCGGCGACGGCACCGTCCACTCCAGCGTATCCGCCGCTTCCCACGGTTTCGCCGGCGCGGGCTCGCCGGACTTGATGCATTTCAGCACGATGTACAGGAAAAGGATTTGCGACAGCCCGAAGCCTAATGCGCCGACGGTCGCCACCTGGTTCCAGTCGGTGAACTGCGTCGCGTAATCGGGCACGCGGCGCGGCATGCCGGCCAGGCCAAGGAAGTGCATCGGAAAGAACGTGACATTGAAGAAGATCATCGATGTCCAGAAGTGAATCTTTCCGAGCCTCTCGTCGTACATTTTCCCGCACCACTTCGGCAGCCAGTAATAAATGCCGCCAAAGAACGCGAACAGCGAGCCGGCGACCAGCACGTAGTGGAAGTGCGCGACGACGTAGTAGGTGTCCTGGAGCTGGATGTCGACGGGCGTGATCGCGAGCACGAGTCCGGTGAAGCCGCCAAGGGTGAACAGGAAGATGAAACCGATCGCGAACAGCATCGGCGTCTCGAAGCTCATCGAGCCCTTCCACATCGTCGCCACCCAGTTGAACACTTTCACTCCGGTCGGGACGGCAATCAACATGGTCATGTACATGAAGAAAAGTTGGCCCGCCACAGGCATGCCGACCGTGAACATGTGATGCGCCCACACCAGGAACGAGAGGATGGCAATCGAGCCGGTGGCGTACACCATCGACGCATAGCCGAACAGCGGCTTGCGCGAAAACGTCGGCAGGATGGTCGACACGATCCCGAACGCGGGCAGGATCATGATGTAGACCTCGGGGTGCCCGAAGAACCAGAAGATATGCTGGAACATCACCGGGTCCCCGCCGCCGGCGGCGTTGAAGAAGCTGGTGCCGAAATGGCGGTCGGTCAGCAGCATCGTCACTGCGCCAGCCAGCACCGGCATCACCGCGATAAGCAGGTACGCGGTGATCAGCCAAGTCCAGCAGAACAGCGGCATCTTCATCAGCGTCATGCCGGGCGCGCGCATGTTGAGGATGGTCGTGATGATGTTGATCGATCCCATGATCGACGACGCACCCATGATGTGGATGGCGAAGATCGTCAGGTCCATCCCCATCCCCGCCTGCACAGAGAGCGGCGCGTAAAGCGTCCAGCCGCCAGCCGGGGCGCCGCCGGGTGCGAGGAACGAGCTGAACAAGAGGACCGCGGCGAACGGCAGCAGCCAGAAGCTCCAGTTGTTCATCCGCGCGAACGCCATGTCAGGCGCGCCGATCATCAGTGGCACCTGCCAGTTGGCAAAACCGACCGCAGCCGGCATGATCGCGCCGAAGATCATGACCAGACCGTGCAGCGTGGTGAGCGAGTTGAAGAATTCGGGATCGACGATCTGCAATCCTGGCTCGAAGAGCTCGGTGCGGATGGTCAGAGCGAGGCAGCCGCCGGCGATGAACATGACGAACGAGAACCACAGGTAGAGCGTCCCGATATCCTTGTGGTTGGTCGTCATGATCCAGCGCAGGATCCCGCCCGGGTGATGCGCGTGCCCGTGGTGGCCGTGCCCTTGCACGACGTCGTGGCCTGCGGCGTGATCATGCGGGATGCTGCTCATCGCTTGCTCCTGGCTGATGCTCGCTGTTCGCTTGTCGCTCGCCGCGCGCGGTTTACCTGCGGTCTGCCTTCACGTTGGCCGGCTGGATCGCCTCGCCCAGGACACGCCGCTCAGTTCGCAGTGACTCGGCGCGCGCCATCAGGTCCTGGAGCCCACCGCCTTGTTCGGATCGTCGCCCGCGGCGGCAGTCGCCTTCTTGCGCTCCGCCGCCCACTTCGCATAGTCATCGGCGTTCTTCACCTCGACGACGATCGGCATGAAACCGTGCTCCTTGCCGCACAGTTCCGAGCATTGTCCACGGTAGATGCCGGGTTTCTCGGCCTTGAACCACGCGTCGCGCACGAAACCGGGAATCGCATCCTGCTTGATGCCGAATGCGGGCACGGACCAGGAATGGAGAACGTCGTTCGCAGTGATGAGCACGCGGACCTTCTTTCCCGCCGGCACGACCATCGGATTGTCGACCTCGAGCAGATAGTGCTCGCCCTTCGGCTCCTCGCCGTGGATCTGCGCGTATGGCGTCTTGAGGTTGCTGTAGAAGCCGAAGCCGTCGTCGAGATAGTCGTAGCTCCATTTCCATTGATAGCCGGTCACTTTCACGGTCATGTCGGGGACCGTGGTGTCTTTCATCGCGAGAATCGTCTTGGTCGCGGGAACCGCCATGAACACCAGGATGAGGAACGGAATGACCGTCCACACGGTTTCGACGAGGGTGTTCTCGTGGAACTGTGCGGCTTGATGCCCCTTCGACTTCCGGTGCGCGAAGATCGAATAGAACATCACCGCGAACACGCCGATGAAGATCACGACACAGATCCAGTTGATGTAGGTGTGCAGGTCGAAGATCTGCGTCGCGATCGGGGTCACCGGCGGCTGCAGGTTGTATTCCCTCGCCGCGAGCGCAGCCGTCGGCGCCAGCGCCGCGACGAGCGCGGCAGCCACGGCCAATCTTTTCGGCGGCCGACGCGCCACGCTTGACGTTCCCGTTGCCATCGCTCCCTCGCGCTCCATGCTTTCCTCGGCCACGTCGATGGTCTTCGATGTCTGCCCGGCCGTCAGCCTACTTGCGCCGCACACGCGCACCGAAGCGCAGGCTTTACCCCGCTACCGCGCTGCCAGCGTTCGTCGCAGGTTACGGGCCACGATCGCGCGTTCCGCCACCGGCAGTTCCTCTCCCAAGGACACGCCCTGTCCCGCGAAGCGCAGCGTGAGTCGCGGCGGGCGATTGAATGCGCCCTCGTCCATTTCGACCCGCACCCAGTAGCGGTTGAATTCCTGCCGCGAACGAACTCCCGCACGCTCGCGCTCGACGATGACGCGATCGCCGCAGACGCTGACCCGCTCCCAGTCTGCGGCATGTCGCTCGAACCAGCGAAACGCGAGATACAACACGGCCACTTCGAGCGCCGAATACGGGAGCACCATCCAAGCCCCGAATGCCGCGAATCCGAGCGCGAGCCCGAACGACACGATGCAAAACGATGCGAACAGCCGCCAGCGCCATTGCGAGCCGAGCGAATCGTGACGGCGCGAGACCACGCAGAATTCGGGTTCGGCGGAAAGCGGTGGAATCCCGGCAGCCTGCATGGAAACCTCTCATGAAATCTTAGCATGGATGGCGGTGTCGCAAAATGTCGACGGCGTGTTCACCGATCAACCGAGCCCGAGCGCGCCGGAGCCCGGGCCCCACTGCGGCGCGTCGGACTTCGCCCAGGCGATGGTTGCGATGCGCGGCGCGGGCAGGCGTTCGTCGAGGGCCGTGACGTTGGCGTCGACCCGCGCCAACATCGGCTCGACGAGATTCGCCACCCAGCCTGCGAGGCTAAGCCCGCGGCTGTGGATCGCGTGCGCCGAGAGCAGGGCATGATTCAGGCAGCCCAGGCGCAGCGCGACGACCAATACGACCGGCAACGACAGCGCGAGAGCAATGTCGAGCATGTCCCGTCGCGCATCGAGCGGCACGAGCACTCCGCCCGCGCCTTCGACGACGATGCGATCGGCGCGTGCGGCGAGTCCCTCGTACGCCGCGCAGATGCGCGCGAGGTCGATCGGCAGGCCCGCCTCGGCCGCGGCGAGGTGCGGCGCGATCGCGGGGGCGAATGCGAAAGGGTTGCGGAGGCTAAGCGGGGCTTCGACGTTGCCGGCCGCCGCGAGCGCGGCAACGTCCTCGTTGCATGCGGCGCCCTCCGCAATCCCCGCGGCGACAGGCTTCATTCCCACCGCGCGCCGGCCATGCGCCGCCCAGTTGCGCAACAGCGCGCACGCGACGACGGTCTTGCCGACGCCGGTGTCGGTGCCTGTGACGAACAGCCCGAGGGTCATTTCCATTTTACCCGCGTGCGCGACGGTCGCGCTCGAAGCGGACGATCGCGCGCCCGTCGCCGGCAAAGCGCGGCTCGGGCTTCCACGCATGGCCATACACGATTTCGTAGGTCGCGGGCAGGCGCCCGTCGCGGCGAAACGCCTCGAGCGCGGCGAGCACGCGCGTCCAGCGCGAGCGGCCGGTAAGCCCGCGCGGCCGGCCCACGGTGGCGTTGTGCGCCCCGATCGCCTTCAGCTCGCGCATCATCGTGGTCGCATCCGCGTACGTCAGCGTGATGGTCTCCATATCCATCACCGGATCGGCGAACCCTGCGTGCACGAGCATGTCGCCGATATCGTGCATGTCGATGAAGCGGCTGACGTGCGTCGCGCCGTCGACGCCGGCGAATGCGCCGCGCAGCTCCTTGAGGGTGTCGGGCCCGAATGTGGTGAACATCAGCAATCCGCCGACGCGCAGTACGCGGTGGAACTCAGCGAACGCGGTGGGCGCATCGTTGATCCATTGCAGCGTCAGGTTGCTCCACACCAGGTCGACGGTCCCGCCGGCAACCGGCAGGCGACATGCGTCGCCACAGACCAGCGCCGGATCGCGCCGCGTCGTCCCGCGCGTTCCGAAGAGCCGCGCGAGCAACGAGCGCTCGGAAGCCTTCGCCGCCACTGCGCGGCGCCGCGCGGAATCGAGCATTGCGTACGCGAGATCGAGGCCGATGAGGAAGGCTTCCGGATAGCGTGCCGAGAGCTCGCTCAACGCGTCCCCGGTGCCGCAGCCTGCGTCGAGGATCGCCGCCGGTTGCAGCTTCACCAGCACGAGCCGTTCGGCCATCCGCTGGCCCACCTCGCGCTGCAGGACTGCGGACGCGTCGTAGCTCGCCGCCGCGCGCTCGAATGCGTGGCGCACGCTTCGCGGATCGAGGCGGAACGGATCGACGCTAGGCGCCATCGGCCATTGCGGCGAGGAATGCTTCGGGATGCGACAAGAATGGCGCGTGCGCGGCGGCGGGGATCAGCCGGAACGACGCGTGCGGCAGCGTCCGACACAGCCATTCGCCGGCGCCCGGAGGCGTCAACGTATCGCGTCCGCCGGAAATGACGACGGTCGGCTGCCGGATCGCACCGACGTCGGCGCGCAGATCCGTGGATGCCAGGAGCTCGAGCGCGTCGCGCAGCGCGACGCCCGAGGGTTCGCCGCGCGCAAAGAGTTCCTTTCGCAGCTGCCCGAGGACGACGCGCGCGTGCTCGCTCCCCTGCACCTGCAGCGCAACGAAGCGTTGCAGCGCAAGCCGGTGGGACACGGCGAGCTCGTCGCCGAAGTGCCGCAGCGTCGCCACGGTCATCGCATGCGGCCAGTCGGGCCGCGCGACGAAGCACGGCGTCGCCGCGGTCAGGATCAACCGGCCGACACGCTCGGGCTCGGCGCGCGCCCAGTGCATCGCGACTGCGCCGCCGAGCGACCAGCCGAGCACCGTCATCGGGCCGGCCGCGGCGTCCGGCAGCGACGACACCGCGTCGGCGACAGCCGCGGTTATCGTTGTCAGTGCATACGGCACGACGGCTGGGCTGTAGCCTTGTCCGGGAAGATCGACGCGGTGAACGCGGTATTTTTCGGCCAGCCGCGGCAGGAGCGGCGCAAACAGGCCCGAATGCATCGCCCAGCCGTGCAGCAGCACCAGAGGTGGCCCGCAGCCGACGCTATCGATGTGCACACCCCTCATGCGCGCTCCGCGAGCTCTGCCAGTGCGGCCAGCAGTCGGGCGACGTCGGCCTCGGCGTGCGCCGCCGAAAGCGTGATGCGCAGCCGCGCCGTGCCCTGTGGGACGGTCGGCGGCCGGATCGCCGGGACCCACAGTCCGCGCTGCCAAAGCGCGTCGCTTAACGCCAGCGCTGCGGCATTGTCGCCGACGACGAGCGGCTGGATGGCAGTGTCGGATGGCAGAACCCGCCATGGCAGCGTCGCGGCACCCGCACGAAAGCGTGCGATCAGCGCAAACAGGCGCGCGCGTCGGTGCGGCTCGCCGCGGAGGATCGCGAGGCTCGTGCGCAGCGCGCACGCGAGGAGCGGCGGCGAAGCCGTCGTGAACACGTAGGGCCGCGCGGTCTGCAGCAGCGTTTCGATCACGGCTCGGTGCGCGGCGATGAACGCGCCGGCAACTCCGGCCGCCTTGCCCAGCGTGCCCATGTACACGATGCGCTCCGAGGCGAGCCCGAAGTGCGCCAGCGCACCGCGGCCGTCTGCGTCGCGGCCGAGCACGCCGAAGCCGTGCGCGTCGTCGACGACGAGCCACGCATCGTGATCTTGCGCGAGATCGAGGAGACCTGGCAGCGGCGCGATGTCGCCGTCCATGCTGAACACGGCATCGGTGCAGATCAGTTTGCGCCGGGCGCGGCTGTCCACCAGCCGCCGCCGCAACTCCTCCAGGTCACCGTGGCGGTAGCGAATGAATTCCGCGCGCGACAGGAGCGCCGCGTCGTTCAGGCACGCGTGGTTGAGGCGGTCGCCGAACACCGCGTCGCGGCGGCCGCAGAGCGCGGTGACGATCGCAAGATTCGCCATGTAACCGGTCGAAAACAGCAGGGCGCGGGAATCTGCGCATGGCGCGATCCAATCGGCAAGCTCACGCTCCAGCGCGTCGTGCGCCGAAAAATGACCGGAGATGAGATGCGAGGCGCCGGCGCCGACGCCGTGTCGCGCGGCTCCCTCCTGCGCGGCCATGATCACGCGTGGGTCGGCGGCAAGACCGAGGTAGTCGTTGCTGCCGAAATGCAGCACCTCGCGCCCGTCGACGGTCAGGCGCGCGCCCTGTCGCGTTTCGACCGCGTGCCGACGACGGCCAAGGCCGGCTGCGTCGCGTGCGGCGAGACCGGCTTCGAGCTCGGCCAGCGCGCGAGTGCTCAAGCCGTCGGGGTGTCGGCGGCCGCGGCGTCGTCCTGCGCCTTCAGGCCGAGACGCCGGAACAGCGCCCGATCCGCCTCGACGTCGGGATTGCCGGTCGTCAAGAGCTTGTCGCCGTAGAAGATCGAGTTCGCTCCAGCGAAGAAGCACAGCGCCTGAATGCCGTCGCCCAGCTCACGCCGGCCTGCGGAAAGCCGCACCATCGCCCGCGGCATCGTGATGCGCGCGACGGCGACGGTGCGCACGAACTCGAGCGGGTCGATCGGTTCGATGCCGTAAAGCGGCGTGCCTTCGACCTGCACCAGGTTATTGATCGGCACCGACTCGGGATAAGGATCGAGATTGGCGAGCTGCGCGATGAGCCCCGCGCGCCCGGTCCTGGACTCGCCCATGCCAACGATTCCGCCGCAGCAGACGTGGATCCCGGCGTTGCGGACGCGGTCGAGCGTTTCCAGACGATCGCGATACGCACGCGTGGTGATGATCTCGCCGTAGAATTCAGGCGCCGTGTCGAGGTTGTGGTTGTAGTAATCGAGCCCGGCTTTCTTCAGCGCCTCCGCCTGGCCGTCTTTGAGCATGCCCAGCGTGGCACAGGTCTCGAGTCCCAGCGCCTTGACTTCGCGCACCATGGCAAGCACCGGCTCGAGATCGCGGTCTTTCGGACCGCGCCACGCCGCACCCATGCAGAAGCGCGTTGCGCCCGCGGCCTTCGCGGCGGCAGCGGCGGCGGCGACCTCGCCGACGGGAAGCAGCGCCTGGTTCGGCACGCCGGTGTGATAGCGCGCGGCCTGCGGGCAGTACGCGCAATCCTCGGGACAGCCTCCGGTCTTGATCGAGATGAGCGTCGAGAGCTGGACCGCGTTGGGCTCATGGTGCGCACCGTGCACCTGGTGCGCGCGCGCGAGCAGATCGTTGAACGGGAGCGCGAACAGCTCCTCAACCGCGGCGAGCGGCCAGCGCGGATGCCGGGCGCCCGCGAACTGCGCGGCAGCGACCGGCGCGGGTTGCTGTGGGAGCTGCATCGAAGCGAGTGGTCTGGTTAGAATGGCGGGCAGTGTCGGAGGAGGAAGCCCCGTTGTCAAATTTCCTGGGCAGCGCACTTGACAGCGTGCGCCGTGGCGCGCGCGACGCCGCGCGGTGCGCGTTGCCACAGCGCTGCGAGCTCTGCGCCGCGCCGTCCGGCGCACTGCTCCTGTGCACTGCGTGCCTGCGCTCCCTGCCGCGCCTTGCGTCGACGTGCCCCGTGTGCGCGCTGCCGACGCCGGGCGGCGAGGTGTGCGGCCGGTGTCTGGCCCACCCGCCACCGTTCGAAGCGACCTTGGCGGCGTTCGCGTACGCGTTTCCCGTCGACCGCCTCATGCACGCGTTCAAGTACCATGGGCGGCTCGCGCTCGCGGAGTGGGCGGCGGGCGCGATCCTCGCCGAACGCGGGCGACGCGGCCCGGCATTGCTGCCCGACCGCCTGGTCGCACTGCCACTGTCGCGCGAGCGCCAGCGCGAACGCGGCTACAACCAGGCGTACGAAATCGGCCGCGCCGTCGCCCGCCAGCTTCGAGTCCCGCTCGTCCGCCACGGCATCCGTCGCGACCGGGCCTCTCCGCCTCAGGCCGCGCTGCCCTGGAGCGAGCGGGCGAAAAACGTTCGCGGCGCCTTCACCTGCGAGCTCGACTTCACGGGAACGACGGTCGCGATCATCGACGATGTGATGACGACCGGCGCCTCGCTAGCCGAGTTCGCAAGGACGCTCAAGGCTGCCGGCGCGAGGCGTGTCGAGAACTGGATTGTCGCGCGAACGTTGCCGCCGGCGGTCTAGAGCGGTCGCCGAGTCGCGCGTCCGCCTTTCCTGATGCTGGCGGTCGTTCTTGTCCACCCGGAGATACCGCCGAACACCGGCAACGTCATCCGGCTCGCCGCGAATACCGGCGCCGAACTGCATCTGGTCGAGCCGCTGGGGTTCCGGCTCGACGACCGCGAGCTCAGGCGTGCCGGCCTCGATTACCACGAATACGCGCGGGTGCTCGCGCACCACGACTGGCCGACCTGCCGCGCCGCGGTCGACCCGCTGGGCGCGCGCCGCTGGTACGCGCTGACGACCAAGGGCACGCGTTCGCTGTTCGGCTGCATTTTTCGCTCCGACGATGTGTTCGTTTTCGGCTGCGAGACCGCCGGATTGCCCGCGACGATCGTCGCCGAGTTCCCGGCGCACACTCGGCTGCGCATCCCCATGCGTGGCGGCGTGCGTAGCCTCAACCTGTCGAATGCCGTCGCGATCACCGTCTACGAGGCGTGGCGGCAGGCGAATTTTGGCGGCGCCGGAACCTAGCGCATCTTGAGCCGCGAGAAGATGAACCGCAGCTCGTACTCGCGATCGCGGATCACCTGCTCTTTCGCCTTGCCGTAGCCGTGGCCGCTGTCGAAATCCATGTACAGGAGGAACGGATCGAGCTGCCCGACGTGGTTCTGCACTGCGGCCACGAACTTCTTCGCGTGCAGCGGATCCACGCGCGAGTCGAATTCGCCTGCGGTGACCAGCGTCGGCGGGAAGCTCACACCCTCGCGGATGTTGTGGTACGGCGAGTAGCGCAGCAGGTACGCGAAATCGTCCGCCTTGTCGGGATCGCCGTATTCCGCGATCCAGTAG
>JALYSM010000026.1 GCA_030854785.1 Pseudomonadota bacterium | reverse complement strand
GAGCAAGAGGGCAGGACCAGACTGCAACAGGGGGGCGATCCCGCTCGAGAGGCGGCGCGCGTTTTGTGCCGCGGCGATTTGCGCGCTCTCATGGTGAGCAGCGATCGCAGCGCGGACGGCGACGTTGATGTTAGTATTCCTGGAGATAGTCATTCACGCCTCACTTCATCGCTGCCAGACTGGGCGTCGCACGGTAATTCCCGGTCGAACCTGCCTATTCGTCGTATCATTTTACGCCGCCCGCCGCTGCGGTTCGCCGGCATCCGGTGCATCATGGAGCGAGGTTTGGGGGTGGCAGCAGGACGCGAGCGACGGGAAGCAAGCCGCATCAATACGTTAGAATCAAAGGCCGGTGCCCTCTCCCGGCACCAAGAGAGACGCCGTGCGCCGCGCGGCCGGAGGTACGGAGGAAAATACAATGACTGCGGACGCGGACGATGGCCGGGTGCAACGGCTCGACGAGGTATTGAAGCTCGTCCGCGCCAAGGTCGCCCCGGCGCAGCGTGCAGTGGTCGAAGAATTCATTGCGCGCTACTTCCAGGATGTCGAAGCCGAGGATCTCGCGGAGCGCCAGCCCGCCGATCTCTACGGCGCGGCGTTGTCGCACTGGAACTTCGCGCGCAAGCGGGACCCCGGCAGCGCCCGCATCCGCGTCTTCAATCCGACGCTGGAGGAGCACGGCTGGCAATCCACGCATACGATCATCGAGATCGTCAACGACGACATGCCGTTTCTCGTCGACTCGGTGACGATGGAAGTGAACCGCCACGGCCTCACGATGCATCTGATCATCCATCCGATCGTGGTGGTCGAGCGTCGCGCGGACGGAACGATTGCCGGCCTCCCGGCAGAGGATGCAAAGAGCGCGCGACGGGAGTCGTTCATTCACGTCGAAGTCGACCGGATTACGGAGCCATCCCGCCTGGAAGCGCTCGCGGCGGACTTCGCTCGCGTGCTCAACGACGTGCGGGCCGCGGTCGAGGACTGGAAGGTGATGCGCGATCGCGTGCACACGGTCGTCGGCGAGGTCGAGCAGCGGCCGCCGCCGCTGCCCGAAGCCGAGCTCGACGAGGGCAAGGATTTTCTGCGCTGGCTCGCCGACAACCACTTCACCTTTCTCGGTTATCGCTGCCATGATCTGGTAAACGTCGACGGCACGGACGCGCTGAAAATCGTCGCCGGCTCGAGCCTCGGCATTCTGCGCGAAGGCCAGCAGAAGGACGTCGCAGCAAGCTTCGCCGCGCTGCCACCAGCGGTGCGCGCTTATGCGCGCGTGCCGGAGCTTCTGATCATCACCAAGGCGAATTCGCGCTCGACGGTTCATCGTCCCGGCTACCTCGACTACATCGGCATCAAGCGCTTCGACGCCAAGGGCGAGGTGTGCGGTGAGCATCGATTCCTGGGCTTATTCACGTCGACCGCCTATAGCGCCAATCCCGCCGACATTCCGCTGCTTCGCCGCAAAGTCGCCGACATCGTCAAGCGCGCGGGCCTTCCTGCCGGCGGCCACGCCAGCAAGGCGCTGGTAAACGTACTCGATACCTATCCGCGCGACGAACTGTTCCAAACCAAGGACGATGACTTGCTGCGCACGGCCAAGGCGATCCTTCATCTCGAGGAGCGGCAACGGCTGCGGCTCTTCGTGCGGCGCGACGCGTTCGAGCGTTTCCTCTCGTGCCTGATCTACGCGCCGCGCGAGAATTACACGACGGAATTACGGCAGAAGTGGCAGGCAATCCTGACGCAGGCCTTCAACGGTACGAGTTCGGAATTCAACGTTCATCTGTCGGAATCGGCGCTGGCACGCGTCATGATAATCGTGCGCACGACACCGGGTCAGATTCCGGACTTCGATGTACACGCGCTGGAAGCTCGGCTCGCCACTGCGTCGCGGCGGTGGGAGGACGATCTCAAGGATGCGCTGATCGGCACGCTCGGCGAAGCGCGCGGCAACCAGCTGTTCCAGCAGTTCGGCGCCGCTTTTCCCGCGGCCTATCGCGAGGACTTCGCGGCGCGCGCCGCTGTGCCCGACATTGAGATGATGGCGAAACTCACCGACGCCGAACCACTGGGCGTGACGCTGTATCGCCCGCTCGAGGCGGCGCCGGGAACGTTGCGCTTCAAGCTCTTCCATCGCGGTGCGCCGGTAACGCTGTCCGACAGCCTGCCGATGCTCGAGCGCATGGGCCTCAAGGTACTCGACGAGCGTCCGTACCGGATCGCGCCGGAGGGCTCGCCGCCGGTGTGGATGCACGACCTGGGACTGCTCGCGTCGGCCGTCGACGCCGAGGTTGAGATCGACGCGCTGCACGCCGTGTTCGAGGACGCGTTCGGACGCGTATTCCGCGGCGAAGTCGAGAACGACGACTTCAACCGGCTGGTGGTCGCGGCGCGGCTGCCCGCCGAAGAGATCGTCGTGCTGCGGGCGTACGCCAAATACCTGCGGCAGATCGGATTTCCTCTCTCGCAGGCGTTCGCCGAGGCCACGCTGGCGGCGCACGGCGATATCGCGCGGCAGCTCGTCGATCTGTTCAGGCTGCGCTTCGATCCGGCCGAAGGCGTGGGCGTCGGTGCGCGCACCGCAGAGCAGGTCCGCGCGCTCGAGGCAGCGCTCGAGGCTGTCGACAATCTGTCCGAGGACAGGGTGCTGCGCCAGTACCTTGCACTGATTCAGGCGACGACGCGCACGAACTTCTGGCGCCGAGAAACCGGGGGCCGCAGAAAGAGCTTCCTGTCGTTCAAATTCGATCCGTCCAAGGTGCCGGGCTTGCCGGAGCCCAAGCCGATGTTCGAAATCTTCGTCTACTCGACGCGCTTCGAGGGCGTGCATCTCCGCGGGGGCAAGGTCGCGCGAGGAGGGCTGCGCTGGTCGGACCGGCCGGAGGACTTTCGCACTGAGGTTCTTGGCCTGGTCAAGGCGCAGATGGTCAAGAACGCGGTGATCGTTCCCGTCGGTTCCAAGGGCGGCTTCGTGCTCAAGCGCGCGCCTCAGCCCGCCGATCGCGAGGCGTACCTCAAGGAGGGTGTAGCCTGCTACCAAAACTATCTGCGTGGCCTGCTCGATCTCACCGACAACCGTGTCGGCGACAAAATCGTTCCACCACCCGACGTGAAGCGTCACGATCCCGATGATCCGTATCTGGTCGTCGCCGCCGACAAGGGTACGGCGACCTTCTCCGATTATGCCAACGCGATCAGCAAGGAGTACGGCTTCTGGCTGGGCGATGCATTCGCCTCCGGTGGCTCGGTCGGCTTCGATCACAAGGTGATGGGCATTACCGCGCGGGGCGCCTGGGAATCGGTCAAACGGCATTTCCGCGAGATGGGTATCGACACGCAAACGACCGACTTCACCGTCGCCGGCATCGGCGACATGTCGGGCGACGTTTTTGGCAACGGCATGCTGCTTTCGCGTCACATCAAGCTCGTCGCCGCGTTCGACCACCGCCACATCTTCCTCGATCCGCACCCGGACCCCGAGACGAGTTTCAAGGAGCGCGAGCGCATGTTCAAGTTGCCGCGCTCATCCTGGGCGGATTACGATGCCAAGCTGATCTCGGCGGGCGGCGGCGTCCATCCGCGTAGCGCCAAGTCGATCGCGATCACCCCCGAGGTCAAGGAAGCTCTGGCGATTTCCGCGAACGCGCTCACGCCGACCGAGCTCGTCAACGCCATCGTCAAGGCGCCGGTCGACCTGATCTACAACGGCGGGATCGGAACCTACGTCAAGGCCGCGAGCGAGACGCATGCGCAGGTCGGCGACCGCGCCAACGACGCGCTGCGCGTCAACGGGCGGGAGCTCCGCTGCAGGGCGTTCGCGGAAGGCGGCAACCTCGGCTGCACCCAGCTCGGCCGCATCGAATACGCGCTTCACGGCGGCCGCATCAACACCGACGCGATCGACAACTCCGCGGGCGTCGACACGTCCGATCACGAGGTCAACATCAAGATCCTGCTCGGGCTGCCGATCGCTGAAGGCGAGCTGACCGAGAAGCAGCGCAATGCTCTGCTCGCGGAGATGACCGACGACGTGGCGGCGCTGGTCCTGCGCGACAACGTATTCCAGACGCAATCGCTGTCGGTCACCGGGCGGATAGCGCCGCAGCTCCTCGACGCGCATCAGCGGTTCATCGAGTTCCTGGAGAAGACGGGGCGGCTCAACCGGGCGCTGGAGTTCCTGCCGACCGACGAAGAGATTGCCGAGCGACGCGCCAAGGGCATCGGCCTCACCAGTCCCGAGCGTGCCGTGCTCCTCGCATACAGCAAGATCTGGCTGTACGACGAGCTGCTCGCCTCGACCCTGCCGGACGATCCGTGGGTCGCGACGGCGCTCGCCCGCTACTTCCCGAAAGCGCTGCGCGAGCGCTATGCGGGCTACATGCCGCGCCACCCCTTGAAGCGCGAGACTATCGCCACTTACGTCGACAACAGCATGGTGAACCGCGTCGGCAGCACCTTCGTGCACCGGCTGCTCGAGACGACCGGCGCCAAGCCGTACGAAATCGTGCGCGCGTATCTGCTCAACCGCGAGATCTTCGGTTTCGTCGACCTGTGGATGGCGATCGAGGCGCTGGACAACGAGGTGGACGATGCCGTGCAGTCGGCGATGCTGCTCGACACGAACGGGCTGATCGTCCGCGGCACGACATGGTTCCTGCGCTCGCGCCGGCTCACCGAGGACATGGCCGGCACGATAACGCACTTCGCGCCGCAGGTCGGTGCTCTGGCGACGCGGTTGCCGCAGCTGCTCGACCCGGGCGAGCGGGCGCGGATCGACGCCGCGGTTGCCGCGTACGTTGCCAAGGGCGTGCCGCAGCCTCTGGCGATGCGCGTAGTGGCGTTCGACACGCTCTACGCAGCGCTCGACATCGTCGAGGTCGCGGGCGCCGCCAAGCGGCCGGCGGAGACGGTCGCGGAGCTCTATTTCGCGCTAGCGACACGGTTCGGACTGCCGTGGCTGCGCGAGAAGATCGCGGCGCTGCCAGGCGAAGCGCACTGGCAGATGCTGGCGAAGGGGGCGATGCAGGACGACTTGTCCAGCCTCCAGCGCACGATTACCGCCGAGGTGCTTAGCGGCGGCGCGGACAGCGCTGCGCCGGCAAAGCTCATCGCGGCGTGGGAGGATCGCAACCGGCGCAGCGTCGAGCGCGCCGTGCAGCTCTTCGGCGAGCTGCGCGCGACGTCGTCGGTCGACGCGGCGATGCTCTCGGTCGCCTTGCGGGAACTAAGAAATCTTGTGTAGCCTTTCGTTGAGGCGAAGCCGAAACCCGGGAGCGATGCGACTCCATCGCAGGCCCCGGGATTCGCGCCGCTCATCCCGGGCTCGGCCTCGTTGTCCCGTCCCGAGGAACTACGGCCCGCGCGTCGGCCTCCGCCGCGACTCGCCTCGCGCGATCCCCGCTTCGCTGCGCTCGCGTGGGCCCTCGCCACGGGCTCGCGCGGCTACACGTGCGCGATCGCCAGCGCGCCGATCGCGATCGCGACGGCCGCGCTCCCATACGCCAGGTATTGGAGTGCCTTGTTGCGGGTGAGAATCGTGATCGCCGCAAGCGCGATCGAGACCTGGATCAGCGTCATCGCTTGCGCCCAGCGATGATGGACGTGCATTGACGCTTCGCTCTTGGTTTCTGCCTCCTTGGCCTGCTGCTCGAGCTTCTTCGCCTCGGGCATGATCTCCTCTTTTTCCTTCTTGTAGCGCTCGACCTCTTTCAGGTAGCGCGCCTGCTGCTCCCCGGACGTCAGCGTCACGCCGAGCTCGGCGAGGTTCTGCTTGCTGCTCTTCGCCTGATAGAAATTCCACTGGTCCGAGGCTTCGGTCTTGCGGATCGCGGCTTCGTTCTTGAACAGCAACGCCGCGTTCTGCGTTGCGCCGGCCATGTAGCCGAAGATTGCACCGATCGTCGCGAAAATCGCCGTCATCACCGCGATGCGACCGGCGAAGGGGTCGCCGTGCTGCGCCCGGTGCTCGACCTCGTGATCGTGCGGGCCGTGCACGTGAAATTCCTCTGACATACCGGACCTCCGTGAATTCGAATCGGGTGAAGTTCAGCGGCAGAACCGCGTCAGCGGTCCGTCTTCTCGTAGACGACGAAATAGTAGGTGAAGGCGTCGGGTTCGTCCAGAGCGGTTCGCGCATCGCGCGCCGTTTCACGCCAACGCGCGCGATCGAATTCGGGGAATCGCGCGTCGCCGGCGAAGTCGCGATCGATCTCCGTCAAATACAGCAGGTCCGCGTGCGACAACGCCTCGCGATAGAGCGCTTCGCCACCGATCACGAACGCGGGATCGGGGAGCCTCACCCGCGCGAGCGCGTCCTCGAGCGATGTAGCGAACTCGACGTCCGGCGTCGAGCGCAGCATCCGGTGCGTGACGACGATGTTCTGCCGTTCGGATAGCGGCTTGCCGATCGATTCCCAGGTGTGCCGTCCCATGATGACGGCGTGGCCGGTCGTCAGGGCGCGAAAGCGCCGCATGTCTTCGGGCAGTCGCCACGGCAGGCGATTCTTGATGCCGATGATGCCGTTTCGCGCGACCGCGGCGATCAGCGCGATACGAGGAACGCGGGACGGCTCCGGCGCGCTTGGCGAGGCGGCGGGGGGTGGTGTATCGTGCACGCGTCGCTCTCAGGCCCGGGCATCGTTTGACCGGAAGATTATAGCGGTCGCCCGAAATCACTCGTGTATTACCCGCGATCCTTCCTCAAGTTCATCCTGCTCGGTTTCCTGCTTGTCAGCCTCCCGCTGCTTTACGCGCTGGTCGAGTTGATCGTCAGCCTCGATCGCCTCGGGACGCAGAGCCAGCAGGCCGTCTTGCAGGCAGCGCAAGCGGGGCGCGCGAGCCGCCAGCTTTACGAGCAGGCAACGACGCTCGAGCGACTCGTCCGCCAGCATCTCATACTCGACGATCCGCAACTGGTCGAGGATTACGCGCGCCTGCGGCAGGATTTTCACCAGACCACGCAGCAGTTGCAGCAGTTGCCGCTCGAACGCGAACAGCTGACCCAGCTCGAGAAGCTGAACGACACCGAAAACCGGCTCTTTGCCCTGCTCAAGGTGCCGCGCCGGCCGCCGAGCGCAAGCACGGCGCTGGCGGAGGGTTACGCGGATCTGTCCGCGAACGCACAGGCGATGCTCACCGCCAGCAATCGCCTGACCGAGCGCGAGATCGAAAGGCTGCAGGAAACCGCGGCGCAGGGGCGCAAGACCTGGGGTTATCTCGCGCTGGCCGCCGGGGCGATCGCGCTGGCTCTCGCGATCCTGTTCGCGGTATTGATCGCGCGACCGATCCGTCAGCTCGATATGGCGATCCGGCAGATGGGTACTGCGGATTTCACCCACACCATCGAAGTCAACGGTCCGCAGGACATGCGTTACCTCGGGCAGCGGCTCGAGTGGCTGCGCGCGCGGCTGCACGAGCTCGAGGAGCAGCAAACGCGCTTCCTCCGGCACGTGTCGCACGAGCTCAAGACGCCGCTCACTGCGGTGCGCGAAGGCGCAGAGCTCCTGCGCGACCGCGTCGGCGGCGAGCTGTCGCCGGCACAGCAGGAAATCGTGCGTATCGTCCGCGAGAACACGCTGCAGTTGCAGAAACTGATCGAGGACCTGCTCACCTATCACCAGACGCGCAATATCGAGCCGCAGACTTTGGGGCCGGTAGCACTGGCCGACGTGATGCGCCGCGTGGTCCGGGAGCACAAGCTGGCGGCGCTCGCGCGCATGATTACCTTCGACACGAAGGTTACGCCCTCGGTGGTCGTAGGCGACACCGAAAAAATCCGGGCCATCGTGGATAATCTTTTGTCCAACGCAATCAAGTATTCGCCGCGGTCGGGATTGATCTCGCTCGAGCTCGACACCGAAGGCGGTCATGCGGTCCTCGACGTCATCGATCAGGGGCCGGGCATCGATCCAGAAGATCGGCCGCGGATCTTCGAGTCGTTCTACCAAGGCAAGCCCGCGCCGGATGGGCGAATCAAAGGCTCGGGGCTGGGGCTTGCGATCGCCAGCGAGTACGCGCTCGCCCACGGCGGGAGGATCGAGGTGCTCGATCGAGTCGACGGCAAGCGGGGTGCGCGTTTTCGCCTTTGGTTGCCGCTCGCGGCGATGGATCAACCGCCGGAGGTGCGAACGGCGGCGCAGATTTCGATACAGGAGGAAGGTTGAGCAGCCGGCACGGTTGCAGCGCCGGCGGCCTCGTTGGACTCGCCTTGCTCGCTGCGTGCGCGGCGCCGCCACCGGCACCGGCACCCGCACCGGCACCGGCCGCGCCGGCGCCGGTCATCCAGATCAAGCCGGACCCGCTGCCGGTGACACCCGTGCCCATGCCGCCGGTCGTTATCGTGCAGTCGCCGCCGCCCGCACCGCCGCCGCAGCAGCAACCGGCGGCGCCGCAGATCAACGATGAGGAGCAACAGGCGCTCTCGCTCCTCGTGGATCTGCAACGCTACGCAGTGGAAGCGGGCGAAGATCTCAGGCGCGAGCTGGCGGCGGCCAACCAGGCGCTGACACGTGCGCGCAACGATGCCAACCGCATTCGCCTCGCCATGCTGCTCACGCTGCCGACGGCCGGTCCGCCGGACGACGCCCGCGCCCTGTCGCTGCTCGAGCCGATTGTTGGCAGGAGCGGCAACGCGTCGCCAATGAAACAGATCGCTTCGTTGCTC
>JALYSM010000023.1 GCA_030854785.1 Pseudomonadota bacterium | reverse complement strand
GTGCACGATCAACACCGGCATCCGCAGCTCCGCGATCTTGTGCAGCGAATCGAACTTCTGCGTCATCAGCAGCTGGACGGGCAGCCACGGGTAGGACAGCACGCGGGCTATGTCCGGCAGCGTCGTAAACGACGACTCGACGATCACGCCACGCGCGGGCGCACTCGTTCCGGCGCGCGCCGATCCTGTGCTGAGGTGAGCCGCAAGGTCGATGGCGACCGCCCCGCCGAGCGAATGGCCGTAAATGAACCGCAGCGACGCATCGGGCTGGAGCTGTGCGAGACGATCCCAGGCCGCGCGCGAGTCCTCGTAGACCGTCTCCTCCGAGGGCAGAGCGCCATCGCTCTTGCCGAAGCCGCGATAATCGATCGCGAGCACCGAAAAGCCGAAAGCGTGTAGTTGCTGGATACGGGTCGTCTGGCCGGTCAGGTTCCAGCGCGAGCCGTGCAGATACAGGACGGCCGGCGCGTGCTGCACTGCGGCGGGCCACCACCAGGCGTGAATGCGCTGCGGCTTGCCATCTGCGTCGACGGTCAGATGGATTTCCTCGACGCCCGGCGGCAAGCCGTCGAACCAGCTCGCGGTGCCGCGGACGACGCGAAAGGTCAGCTCCCGCTCTTTTTCCGCGAGCTGGCCGCAGCCCGCGACGACGAGCAGGGCGAGCGCCGCCGATCCCGTGACTAAGCGCAGCGCATGGGCGCGGAAGCGGCTTGCAGTACGGTTCCACATGAGAGCGTTTCCCTTAACTGATGCCAGAGCAACGAGCATGCCAGCCGCTGCGTTGACCCCGACACGCGGGATGACTTCGCGGAGTTGAGGCCTCGTTTCGCAGGAGACAGCCGCGGCGTCGCAGCTTCGGAGCACGCTATCATGGCCGCATGCCCTTCTCGGCCCCTGTACGCTACCGATGCCGCTGAAATCTGCTTCCGATCGGGCGCGCGAGATCGCCCGGCAATTCGACCTACGGCAGCTGCCACCGGAGTTTTACGCCGACCCGTACCCGTACTATCAGGCGCTGCGCGAGTACGACCCGGTGAAGCTAATGCCCGATGGTTCGTGGCTCCTCACGCGCTACGACGACATCCTGCCCGTCTACCGCGATCCGAAGGTGTTCAGCTCGGACAAGCAAAAGGAATTCGGGCCGAAGTTCGGGGTCTCGCCCTTGCTCGAACACCATACGACGAGCCTCATCTTCAATGATCCGCCGCTGCATACGCGTGTGCGGCGCGCGATCGTAGGCGCGCTGACGCAGCGTCACATCGCGGCAATGGAACCCGGGCTCACCGCGCTCGTCGACCGTCTGCTCGACACGATGGCGGAGAAACGCGAAGTCGACCTGATCGAAGATTTCGCTGCGGCGATTCCCATCGGGATCATCGGCAACCTGCTCGGCATCCCGCAGGCGGAGCGCGGGCCGCTGCGCGGTTGGTCGCTGGCCATTCTCGGCGCGCTCGAGCCGGTGCTCACGCCCGAACGCGGCAGCAGCGGCAACGCCGCCGTTACCGCCATGCTCGCGTATCTCAAGACGGTGGTCGACGACCGCCGCGTCCATTTGCGCGATCCGAACACCGATGTCCTGACGCGTCTCATCCTCGGCGAGGAGGACGGCGAGCCCCTGACGGAAACGCAGTTGCTGCATCAGTGCATCTTCCTGCTCAACGCGGGTCACGAGACGACCACCAACCTGATCGGCAACACCCTGCACGCGCTGACCGAGAGGCCTGACCAGAAAGCGGAGCTCATCGCGCAGGCCGGGGATATGGAAAGGATGAAGACGGCGGTCGAGGAATTTCTGCGCTTCGAGAGCCCCGTCCAGCTCGGTAACCGCATCACGACGCGGAGCATCGAAGTCGGCGGCGTCCCGCTTCCGCCGGACTCGCGCATCACGCTGTGCATCGGTGGGGCGAATCGCGACCCGGCGCAGTTTCCCGACCCCGACCGGATGGACATCACGCGGGAGCCGAACCGGCACGTCGCCTTTGGCTTCGGCATCCATACCTGCGCCGGATTGAGCCTGGCGCGGCTGGAGGCGCGGGTCGCGATGTCGCGCTTCCTCGCCCGCTTTCCGCGCTACGCACTCGCCGGCGAGCCTGCGCGCGACGGCCGCGCGCGGTTTCGCGGATTCCGCAACCTGCCAGCGCGCGTCGCAGGTTGAGCTTGAATGGTTAATGTTCCGCTGCAGGGGAGGGGCGAGCGGTGGTACGCTTGAATCGACGAGGCGATCCATCCCGCTACCATGACACTTCCGCTGCGCTTGCCCGTTCTCGCCCTGGCCATTGCGCTCGCCGGGTGCCCGACAAAGACCCCCGAGCCGCCTAAGCCGAGAGCCGCAACGGCGCCGGACGCGACGCACGCCGCGCAAACTGCGGCCTCGACCGCCACCGGCGCGGCACCCTCGAACGGCCCGGCGGATTCCGCGCACACCGACGGCATCGCGTGGCGCAAGGGCGACGTCGACGCCGCGTTCGTCGCCGCCAAAGCCGACAACAAGCCGCTATTCCTGTACTGGGGCGCGGTGTGGTGCCCGCCCTGCAACCAGGTCAAGGCGACGCTTTTCAACCGCCAGGATTTCATCGAGCGTTCGCGCTTTTTCGTCCCCGTGTACATCGACGGGGACAGCCCCAGCGCGCAAAAGCTCGGCGCGCGCTTCAACGTCGTCGGTTATCCGACCATGATCCTGTTCCATCCCGACGGCAGGGAAATCGTGCGCTTGCCCGGAGAAGCCGATCCGGAGCAGTACATGCGCGTGCTGACGATGGGCATGAATGGCGCGCGCCCGGTCAAGGACACGCTCGCGGCGGCGCTTTCCGGAAGCCGCAGGCATGCTCTTTCCGCCGACGACTGGCGCATGCTTTCTTACTATTCCTGGATCACCGACGAGCAGCAATTGATACCCGAAAAGAACGTCGCCCCGACGTTGAAGCGGCTGGCGCAAGCCTGTCCCGCGGATCAGAAGGAAGCGGCGGTACGCCTCGAGCTCAAGGCTTTGGCCGCTGCGACGACGGCCAAGGAGGCAAACCCGTTGCCGGACCCGGCAGCCAGCGGAGCGCTTCTTGCCGTGTTCGCGGACCCCCGGCTCACCCGCGAGAATTTCGATACGCTTACCCAATATCCCGGTCAGATCGCGGGCTTCGTCACCGCGCCCAAATCGCCCGAGCGCCGGCGTCTGGCGGCGGCCTGGACGGCCGCGCTCGATCGGCTCGCCGCCGATCCAAGCCTGTCGACGGCCGATCGCCTCACGGCGGTCACCGGTCAGGTGGCACTCGTCCGGCTCGACGCGAAAGATGGTCCGGTGCCCGCGACGCTCCTGAAGACCGTGCGCGACGCGGTCGCGCGCGCCGATCGCGAGACGGCCGATCCCTACGAACGGCAGGCGGTGATCGACGCCGCCGCGGACGCGCTGGTGCAGGCGGGTCTGCTCGACGAGGCGGACACGCTGCTGAAAGCCGAGCTCAAGCGCTCGCATTCGCCGTATTACTTCATGGTCGACCTGGCGGAGGTGGCAAAGAAGCGCGGCGATAAGGCGGGCGCGCTCGACTGGTACGCGCAGTCGTACACGGCCGCGCAGGGACCCGCGACGCGCGTGCAATGGGGAACGCGATACGTCAACGCGCTGATCGAGCTCGCGCCGCAGGACGTCGCGCGCATCGAGCGCGCGGCGGGAAGCGTGATCGGCGAGCTCGAGCCGGTGCCCGATACGTTTTACGATCGCAACCTGCGCGCGCTCGAACGCATGGGCAAGAAGCTTGCGGGGTGGAGCAAGGGGCCCGAGCAGCGTTCGATGCTCGCGCGCATTCGCGCGCAGATGGCAGGCGTGTGCGCGAAGCTTCCCGCAGGCGATCCGGCCCGCGCCAAGTGCGGCGGCGCGCTGGCGCCGCAATCGCACAAGGCGTAGCCCGGGATGAGCCGCAGGCGAATCCCGGGAACACCGCTGTAGGGGAACGATCCCGGGGTTCCCCGGATCGAGTCCGCGGTCACCCCGGGCTACGAACCTCGCCGCCGGGCCAGATCGATATCGAGATACTTCCAGTACGTCGAGAATACCGGCGGCCTGAAACCGAGCAGCCACGGCTGCACGAAATCATTCTCGAGCCGGAATATCGCCGGCAGCTCGGGCATGTATGTCCGGGCAAGCTCGGACATCTTGCGTGCGGCGGCAATCTGCTCGGCGTCGGTGGCGCTACGGAGGAACTGCTCGGCTGCGCGGTCGTACTCGGCTAATTTGAACTGGGTTACGTTGACGCGCTGCGGCTGCTTGCTGTAGAGCTGCAGCAATTCCGGATAGCCCGAAGGCGAGCCGCCGAAGCCGCCGAAGTACATCTGGTACTTGCCCTTTTCGAGCTCCTTGATCGCATCCTGGAACGGCGTGACGTGAAAATCCATGCGCAGCCCGACAGCATCCATGCTTTTCTTCACCAGCGTCTGGATCTCGCGCGATATCGCGCCCGAGCGCAGCGTCATCGCCAGCGTCAACGGTTTGCCGTCGCGCTCCTTGCGGTAGCCTTCGGCGTCGAAATGCTTGTAACCAAACCGGTCGAGCAGCGCCCGCGCCGCCGCCGGGTCGTACAGCGGCTTGAACGGTAGCTGGGGATCGTGGCCCCCCACGCCGGGCGGCACGAGCTGATTCGCCGGCAACGCCTGCCCGGCGTACACCACCCTGACCAGGGTTTCGGTATCCATCGCCAGCGCGATCGCCCGGCGCAACGCGATGCGCTCGTTGCTCATACCGCCGAGGACGGGATCGGCGATGTTGAAGTAGAACGAGAACAGGTAGGGCTCCGGATAGACATGCCGCGTCACGCCGCGTGCTGCGTATTCCGGCTTGAGCTTGCCGTCGACGAGCAAGCGGGTTGCGACCTCGCCTCGCAGCACGATGTAGTCGAGCCCGCCCTGTTCGAACTGCAGCAGCCGCGTAATGTCTTCGTCGATGATGTTGATTTCGACCACGCCGGCCTGCGGGAAAAGCTTCCCCTGCATGCTGCGCATCAACGCCGCATCTGCGGGCCGGTCGCTCTCCGGAAAGCGAACCTGCCGGTAGCCGGGGTTCGCCTCGAGCATGATGCGTGAGCCGCGTTTCCATTCGCGCAAGCGGTAGGGGCCGGTTCCTACCGCCCGGGTGCGAATGTCGCCGCCGGCGGCTTCGACGACTTCGCGGGCCGCAGCACCGCAGAAACCGATCATGTCCTGGATGTTGGGGTAATTGGGCTCGTTCAGGTGGATCCGCACGGTATAGCGATCGAGCGCGCGCAGGCCCTCGATCGGCCGATCGTAGTCGAACTTCGAGTCCGCCCGCGCCGCATCGATCACCGGACGCGCGCCGACGATCAGGTCGCTGATGATGGGCGCCCCGCCGCGGCGCAGATTCGGATCCAGCCAGCGCTTGTACGAATAGACGTAGTCGGCGGCGACCAGCTCGCGCGGCTTGCCTTTGAACGCCGGATCGTCGGTGAAAAAGATGCTGGGCTTCACGCGCATCGTCCACGTCTTGCCGTTTTCGGTCACCTCGAGCGGCCCGGCGGCCGTCACGGGCGAGAGCTTCGGCGGCGAGTGGAGATAATCCCATTCGTAGAGCGGCTCGAAGATCGCGACGAGCACTTCGTAGGACGGATTGTCGCTGTACTGCTGAGGATCGAGGGACTCGATATCGGGAGACGCGACGCGCAGGATTTTTGCGGAGTCGGCGGCGAGCGCCGCGCTGCACACCGCGAACGCCAGCAGCGGCAGCAAGCGCAACTCCCGTCGATTCATCACAGCATTCCCTCGGTCCGTCGTGCAGGGTCCGACTCGGCCGTTCGTAGCCGCCGCGGCGCGAATTATGCCTCAAACGGAGGCGGATTCAACTTTGAGGCGCTATGATTGGCGTGTGCGCTTGCGAGGAGGAGCAACGATGAGCCAGGCTGTCGTCCGTGCATTGCTGGTCGCCGCGACTTTGGCGCTCGCCGCCGCCGCGGTCGCGCAGGTCAGGATCGGCGTGACCGTCTCGGCCACCGGGCCCGCGGCGTCTCTCGGCATCCCCGAGAAGAACACCATTCCCATGTGTCCGAAGACCGTCGCGGGCAAAAGCGTCGAGTACATCGTGCTCGACGACGCCACCGACACGACGACCGCCGTGCAGAACACCCGCAAGCTGATCGGCGAGAGCAAGGTCGATGCGATCATCGGCTCGACGACGACACCCAACTCGCTGGCGATGATCGATGTGTTCGCGGAGGGGGAAACGCCGGTGATCTCGCTCGCATCGTCGATCCGCATCATCGACCCGGTCGATGCGAAGAAGGCGTGGTCGTTCAAGACGCCGCAGACCGACGTGATGATGGCGGGCGCGATCCTCGAACACGCCGCCGCGTCCGGCGTGAAGACGCTGGGCTACGTCGGCTTCAACGACGCTCTCGGCGAGGCATTCTTCGCCGAGGTCGATAAGGCGGCGGCGGCACGCAAGATTCCGCTTTCCGCCAACGAGCGTTACGCGCCGAAGGATACGAGCGTCACCGGGCAGGTGCTGAAGCTCATCGCCGCGAAGCCCGATGCGATCGTCATCGGCGCGTCTGGAACGCCGGCGGCGCTGCCGGCGCGCGCATTGTTCGAGCACGGCTACAAGGGCAAGCTCTACTTCAACCACGGTGTCGCCAACAATGACTTCTTGCGCGTCGGCGGCAAGGACGTCGAAGGCGCGTTCGTGCCGACAAGCCCGGTGATCGTGGCAAGCCAGCTGCCCGACACGCACCCGGCGAAAAAGCGCGCCGAGGAGTACATCAGGATCTACGAAGCCGCGTACGGCTCCGGCAGCGTGGCTGCGTTCGGCTCGTATGCCTGGGACGCGTGCCTCGAGCTCGCCAATGCGATACCGATCGCCCTCAAGACCGCGCAGCCGGGAACGGTCGAGTTCCGCCGCGCGCTGCGCGACGCTCTTGAGAATACGAAGAGCCTGGAGGTCACCAACGGTGCGGTCAACATGAGCAAGACCGACCACCTCGGTCTCGATTCGCGCTCGCGGGTGATGGTGCAGATACAGAACGGCAAGTGGGTGTTGCAGAAGTAGCGGCGCGAGCCCGCAGCGTCGCCGGTCCCCCCGCGAGCGCAGGGAAGTGGGGATCGCGCGAGGACGACGCCGGAGCGCGGAGCAGGGGCCCCGCGAGCGCAGCGAAGCGGGGATGCGACCGCGGAGGCGGATGCGCTGCGGGCAGCTGAACACCTCGAATTCCGCGGTACCTCTCGCCCGCAGCAGTCGACGCTGCCACCGACACGCGACGTGGCATTAGGCGCGCCCACGCAAGGAGGTGGCGGCGCGGCGCCGATGCTCGGCGCAACACGTGGCATCAAACGCGTAGCCCGGGATGAGTGCAGCGAATCCCGGGAATAACTAGCGCAACGCCAAGAAAAAAGCCGCCGCCGATAAAGCGCAGCGGCTCATCCATCGACTGAATCAGCTCAGCTGGCCGGGGGCACTCCCGGCGACCGGCCGTATGGACGCGGGCCGTACCGCGGCCCAGACGGTACCTGGTTGCCGCGCGCGTACATGCATTGCAGATACGCCATGTCGTAGCGCCGCTGCATGCCGTAGTAGGAATAGCCTGCCGCGTTGGCTCCGGCCGCGCTGCCAAAAAGCAATCCGGTCCCGGCACCGATCGCGGCGCCCGGGCCCGCGCGCCCGCTGGCCGAACCGATGATCGCGCCGGCAGCGGCGCCCAACGCCGCGCCGCCGAGCGCATTCGCCGTCGCGGTATTGGCCGCGATCTGCTCCGCACCCGGCCCCAACGAATACTGCGCGTACTGCCGGCAAGAAACATCGTCGGCGCGGAATTCGTCGAAGCTTTTCGCCGTCCCGGGCATGGCCATGACGGCGGGTCCGGTCGGCACGGTCACGCACCCGGCTAGCGCAAGTACGCTGACGAGGGACAAAAAGTGCAAGCGCGCGCGCATATTCCCTCCTCAGCGCTGCGCCGGAGCAGCGGGCCCTGGCGCGTTTGGCGGTACGACGCGTAACCAGCCCCTGGCACACGTGGCGACCTGCGGGTAGTAGCCCGCCGGATCGGGGCAGTAGTACGAGTAATCGCCGCCTTCCCAGCTGCGTTGCTGGTTATACGCGGGAGCGTCCTTCTGAATGTAGCTCGGCGCCGTGTAATCATACGCATACGGGTAGTCGGCAGCGTAATACGGATAGGCGGAGTAGTACCCGGAATAGGGGTAATACGTGGGGTAATACGCCGGCCACCATCCCAAGCCCCACCACGGCGCGCCGAAACCTAAACCGATGAACACGCGCGATCCGTGCCCATGCCAATCGCCGCCGCGATGCCAATCGCCTCCTCCGCGCCAGCTGCTGCCGGAGTGCCAATTGCCACCGCTGTGAACGCTACCGCTGCGAACGTTACCCGTAGGCGCACTAACGCCGCCTTGCGAGCCACGGTGTTGTGCACTGGCGACACCCACACTGCCGACCAAACCGGCGGCGGCAAGCAGAATTATTGCAAATCGTTTCATCACAACCTCCTTCAAATCCGTGGCGATTAGACTAAGCCCGCGCTCCCGAGTTCGTCCAGAAAAATATTCGGTGAGGCTTCACGTAGCGTACCGAGTAAACAGGCGGCGGGATACCGGCCATCCATGGGCTTGAACCGGCGGTCGGCGCACCCCAATTTGTTACAATTAGTAAATTGGGTGCTCGGGAGCAAGCCATGGCAGAGCAAACCGGTGCGCGCGCCGGCGAAGCCAGAATGGACGCGGCCTCGCTTTATCGCGAGGAAATCTATACCGATCGCGCGGCCGGGACGTTGCGCGTGATGTTGCCGGTAAAAGCCGATGGGTCGGCTGATGCCGCGCGGCCCACGCTTTTCATCGGCGAGGCCCAGATCCTCACCAACATGGGGCCCTTGCCGATCAGCTTCGAGGTCGACGCCAAAAACCTTGCCGAGGCGATCGAAAACTACGGCGAAGCGGCAAAAGTCGGGATCGAGCGCGCGGTGCGCGAGCTGCAGGAATTGCGACGCCAGGCGTCCTCTTCGATCGTGCTGCCCGGCGCCGGGGCGGCCGCGGGGTTGACCGGGGGCTTGCCGCCCGGAGGCCTCGGCGGCGGCAAGATAAAGCTGCCGTGACGCGGCAAATGTCGGGGGCGCAGTGTACACGTGTCCGCTCGATGGCTACCGAACGCTCGCCTGCCTAACGTCTGACTCCGCACAACCGTTGACTTGCGTGGCGCCGCCGGCGCGGCTGATAGCGGCGGCGCTTGCTGCTACTCGAGCTGGTGCGGCCATGGCGAGGCCGACATCGCCATCCGGCAGGGGAGCGAATTGCTGTTCGTCGACGGCGTCACCGTCGGCCTGCTGCCCGCGTCGCTGCAGAAGATCGCGACGTACAGCGCAACGTTGATGCCCGGCGCGACCGCACCCGAGGCCGCGCGACAGCTCATCTCGTTTCTGACCTCGTCCGCGGGAAAAACAGTGTTCGAGGCAAGGGGATGGACGCCGGGCCTCGTGCGTAGTGTGACTCGGCTACAATGACGCCTCGAGAGTAATGCATGAGATCCCTGGCGCCGTACACCGTCACGCTCGCCATGATGGCAGCGCTCGCTGCGATGCCGGCGCGGGCGACGCTCAATATGAACGAGGGCCTGTGGGAGACGACCGTGAGCGCCGAGGGGCAGGCACACTCGGCCAGCGCCAAATGCTACACGCGCACCGACATCGCCGAGATGGAGCGACTGCTGCGGGGCAAGTCGTCGCGCGTGGACGGCATCTGCCGCTACGCGGACTTCACGCAGTCGGGCGACAGCGTCAACTATACGATGACCTGCCGGCTGGGCGACGATGAGCAGACCAGCGCGGTCTCCGCCACCTATCGGGGTAACTCGGCCATCGGCACCATCCGCTCGGCCGGCGTCACCGTCACCGCTTCGAGCCGGCGCATCGGCAGCTGCACGGAGAGTTCGTTTGCGAGATAGCCGCGCGCCGGTTGCGATTCCCTGAACGCGCGCGAACGGCAGCACCGATGTCCGACGACCAGCCGCAGGGCCTCGCGCGCGGCCTCACCCATTACGGCGATGCCGGCTTTGCGCTGTTCCTGCGCCGCTCGTTCGCGCGCTCGATGGGCTACTCGACGGCGCTCCTCGGAGAGCCCACGATCGGCATCGCGAGCGCTGCTTCCGATCTGAATAATTGCCACCGTCATTTCCCCGAGCTGATCGACGCGGTCAAGCGCGGCGTCCTGGCAGCGGGTGGTTTGCCACTCGCGTTTCCGACGATTTCGCTCGGCGAAGTCTTCCTCCATCCGACCAGCCTGATGTATCGCAACCTCATGGCGATGGACGTCGAGGAAATGTGCCGGGCGCAGCCGCTCGACGCAGTTGTTCTCGTCGGCGGCTGCGACAAAACCGTGCCCGCGCAATTGATGGGCGCCGCGTCGGCCGGCGTGCCGGCGATCGGGCTCGTCGCCGGACCGATGCTGACCGCGCGCTACGACGGCGAGCGGCTGGGCGCCTGTACCGATTGCCGGCGCTTCTGGGCGAAATTCCGCGCCGGCGAGATCGATCGCGCGACACTCGATGGCGTCGAGACTCGGCTCGCGACGACCGCGGGAACATGCGCGGTCATGGGCACGGCCAGCACGATGGCCTGTGTCGCCGAAGCCCTTGGAATGCTGCTTCCCGGCACTGCCGCGATTCCGGCAGTGCACGCAGATCGCCTGCGCGCCGCGGAGGCGACTGGCCGCGCTGCGGTCGGGCTGGCGCGCTCGCGACTGACAATCGATCGCATCGTCACACCGGCCGCGGTCGAGAATGCGCTCAAGGTTCTGCTCGCGATTGGCGGCTCGACCAACGCGATCATTCACCTGACCGCCATCGCTGGCCGCCTCGGCATTACCGTGTCGCTACGCCGCTTGAACGAGCTGTCCGACGCGACGCCGGTGCTCGTCGACCTCAAGCCAACCGGCGCGCACTACATGGAGGATTTCTTCGCCGCGGGCGGCATGAGCGCCGTGCTGCACGAGCTTAAACCGTTGCTTGATCTCGATTGCCTCACTGTCACCGGCGAGCGCTTGCGCGACCGACTCGCGGTAGCTCCCGAAGGGATCGACCGCGGCATCATCCGCACGCTCGATGCTCCCTTCCATCCGGTCGGCGGCCTGGTCGCGCTGTTCGGCTCGCTGGCGCCGAACGGCGCCATCCTCAAGCGCGCCGCGGCGGATGCGCGGCTCTTCGAGCGCACGGGCCGCGCGGTCGTGTTCAGCTCGCCCGCGGATCTTGCCGCACGCATCGACGATCCCGCGCTCGATGTCGAGCCCGATGATTTCCTCATCATGCAAAACGCGGGACCGAAAAGCGGCTACGGGATGCCGGAAGCGGGCTATCTGCCCATTCCCGCCAGGCTTGCACGCGCCGGCCTGAAGGACATGGTGCGCATCTCCGACGCACGCATGAGTGGCACCGCGTACGGCACGGTCGTCCTTCACGTATCGCCCGAGGCGGCGATCGGCGGCCCGCTCGCGCTGGTGCAAACAGGCGATCGCATCCGGCTTTCCGTGCGCGACCGAACGCTGGATCTGGAAGTCGATGCCGCTCTACTCGCGCAGCGCAAGGAACGATGGCGCGCTTCGCCGCTGCCGCCGCGCGGCTATCAGCGGCTGTACGCCGAGCGAGTGCTGCAGGCGGAAGAAGGCTGCGACTTCGATTTTCTCCGCGCCGCGGCAAGGCATTGATTTGCAGTTCTTCTAAGCCTTTGGCCGACGTCGAAATCGGACGCTCTCCTACGGGAAATCAGACTGCGGCCGATTCCGCGCTCCGCGTCGCGCGACTAAATTGGCAGCGTGACATCAACCCATCGGAGCGATCGATGACGCGGAAATGGAACAAGGTCAAAGAATCGTTGCGACAGACCCGCGACTTTGTGGCGGGCTTATACATTGGCAGTGTCGCCGTCACGCCGGTTTTTGCCGCCACCGCCGACATAACGTTTGACGACATCAGGATGCCGATGCAGGTCGGATCGGTGGTGCTCTTGTTGGTGGGACTGCTATTGAAAGCGACGCGTAGCAGGAAGGCTGCACCGCCGCCAGAGCCGGTGGTGTCGAAGGAATTCGGCGAAGGTATCGGGCAGTATCGCTTGCAGCTCGGGCGTGGCGACGCCGACTAAGGACTAGTGCAGGCGCTGCCGCACCTTGCGGCTCGCCTCGCGGCGCTGAGCGCGGCGCTCGGCGCGATTGACGCCCTCGCCGCTGCGCCGCGCCTGCCAGAAGCGGTGAATCAGAACCGCGGCGATCGGCAGCTCGTCGATCATACCGGCGCGCTTTTCTTCCGTATCGACCCAGTCGAGGTACTCGGGGTCGTGGTCACCGTATGCGAGCGCTTCGACCGGCAGCATCCAGTCGCGCGTCGACTCGCTTGCGTAGATCGGCTCCCATGACTCTTCGCGGAGCAGCACCCCGTTCATATAGCCTTCGCACCATGCGCTTGCCTCGGGCGGCGCGTTCTCTTCCTTGCGCCCCTTTTCACCCGAGCGGCCCTTGACGCCTTCCTCGGGATGATAGAGCAGCGGTTTGAAGCGCGTCGGCGAATCGGTGAGCGTGCGCACGATGCCGTTCTGAAGGCGGAGGATGAGCGCGAGGATGCGCTCGGCCTGCTCGTTGTCGGCAAACACCGGCGAAACGCTGCGCTGGCTATCGCTCCAGACGACCGGAAGCCATTCGGAAGGCTGGATCAGTTCCGGCCCGCTGACGATCGCGGTAAGGAAGCCGTCGAGCATCTCCAGGTCCATGCAGTCCTGAGGTACCGCATTGGAACCGAAGAAAGCCTCCAGGGCGTCGTATTCGCTTTCGGACAGGGGCTCGTCGAGCTTGTTGGATTCGGGCATGGCAATTCACGTGCAACGGAATCTGTAATCATCGCCCGAGACGCTGCGGAATGCAAATGCCGCGAACGCGCTCGCACTCAGCGCAGCGCGTAGCTCGCGTTCAACGCCGCGGCGAACACGAGCACTGCGCCGGCCTGATGTGCGGCGGCGAGCGGCAGCGGCACGGACAGCAGCAGTGTGGAGATGCCGAGCGCGATCTGCAGAATAAGCAGCGCGAGCAGAAGCAACGCGCCGTAGCGGGCGCGCGATCCGGCGTAAGGCGCGACATGAACGCGCCACGCGAACCAGGGGACCAGCAGCGCCAGCGCCCAACCGATCACGCGGTGATCGAACTGCACGGTCGCCATGTTGTCGGTGAAGTTGCGGTACCACGGATCGAGCATCAGGATCTCGGCCGGTACCCAACGCCCGTTCATCAACGGAAATGTGTTGTAGGCGAAGCCGGCGCGGAGGCCCGCGACGAGACCGCCAGCCAGGACCATCAGGTAAACGAGCGCAGTGAGAAGTATTGCGAAGCGTCCAAGCGCGGTCTTTGCGGCGCTGCCCGGCCGCGGGCGGGAGAGCGACAGCGCAACCCAGAACATCGCGCCGAAGAGCAGGAACGCGAGCCCGAGGTGCGCCGTGAGACGCAGCTGCGATACGCGTGGATTGTCGACGAGCCCGCTCTGCACCATGTACCAGCCGAGCGCGCCCTGCGCGCCTCCGAGCACGAAGATCGCGAACAGCAGTCCGGCGTAGCCGCGCGGAATGCGACGGCGGACGAGAAACCATAGATATGGCAGCAGAAAGGCGACGCCGATCGCGCGTCCCAGCAGCCGGTGCGCGTACTCCCACCAGAAGATGCGCTTGAAAGCATCGAGGCTCATGCCGGAGTTGACCTGGCGGTACTCCGGCGTTGCGCGATACTTGGCGAAGACGCCGGCCCAGTCGGCGTCGGTCAGCGGCGGCAACGTCCCTACGATCGGCCGCCATTCGGTAATCGACAGTCCCGAATGCGTCAGCCGCGTCACGCCCCCGACGACTATCAGCGCGAACAACAGCGCACAGCAGCAGAGCAACCACGCCGCGACTGCGCGTCGGTCGCGCGCGCTGACGTCGGCGTGCTCGGCGACTTCACGCGTGGCTCGGTCGATCATTTCCATGGCGTGAATTCTGTCATAGCGGCGCGACACTCTGCCGCGACCGGGAGGCCGGGGCCCGAGCATATCGAGTTTCCAATCGATCGCTGGGCTAATTCGCGCGCGCGGATTCGACCTTCCCGCTGCGGCGCCGGTCGCGCGTTTTCAGCGCCGTTGTGGCGGCATCGCCCCCATGTCCTCGACCGGGACCGAAATGAGAACCCCGCCGGCACGTTCGAACGTAAGCGTCAGCGGAAATTTCTCGCCAACCTTGAGCGGTTGCTTCAAGTCGACCAGCATGAGGTGGTAGCCGTCGGGCTTGAGCTCCAGCCTGCCACCTGGCCGGACCTCGACGGAGGGCACAGCGCGCATTTTCATCACTCCGCCATCGAACGCCATCTGATGCAGGACGACACCGGCAGCGATCGGCGTGGACGCACGCACAAGCCGATCGGTTTGGTTGCCGAAGTTGTAGACCGTAAAGAACACGCCGCCGATCTTGGCGCCCGGCGGCGTAGCGCGGGCGAACGGGTGATCGATCCGCAACGAATCTGTCCGGTATTCGTGGGCGCACAGCGCCGCAGACGACAGCGCCAGCGCGCAACAGAAGGCGAACGCCCTCTCGGTCAAAGACCTCATTGCGGACCCCCGGAAAACCCCCGCATCATGGGACGCGAGTATACCTGCCAAGGCCGCCGGGCATGCGACCTTGCGCAATGCGACCGCGCCGGCCATGAACAGTGCACGGTGAGGGCGGCCACGCCTAGGCTCGAGGTTGACACCCGGGTGCCGTCGCGGTTGAATGCGGTCGGGCCGCTTGACCAAAAGAAAGCGGGACGGCCACACCGCATTCGCGGCGCAGCATCTCCGACCCCGCCGGCGGAATACGACACACAACCTGTTGGAGGAACCGATGCATCCATTCCTGCAAGCGTTCGTGCGCGGTGTCGCGCTACTGGCGCTGGCCTTCTCGTTCAACGCCGGCGCGCAGCAAGCGATCACGCTCCACGGCGCGGTCCAGTTCAACGACGATCACGCCTTCACCAAAGCGCTGGTGAAATTCGAGGAACTGGTGAAGAAGTATTACGGCAAGCCGGTCAACTTCGTACTGCACAAGAACAGCGAACTCGGTCTCGAGAAGGACTATTTCGCCTACATGAACCAAGGCATCTCGGTCGACTACGGCATCGTCTCGCCCGCGCACATGTCGACGTTCTCCAAGGCCGCGCCATTCATCGACGCGCCGTTCCTGTTTCGCGATCTCGACCACTGGAACAAGGTTCTTGACGCGGACACGCTGAAGCCGGTCGCCGACGAGGTCGCGCAAAAGGCAGATGTGATGCTGATCGGATTCGCGGGAGGCGGCACGCGCAATATCTTCGCCAACAAGCCGGTGCGCAACATGGCCGAGCTCAAGGGTCTCAAGGTCCGCGTGCAGGGCGCGCCGATCTGGAGCAAGACCTTCACTGCCGCGGGCATGTCGCCGACGGTTATCGCCTACGACGAGGTCTACAACGCGATCCAGAACGGCGTGATCCAGGCGGGCGAGAACGAGGCCGCGGGCGTCGAGACGATGAAGTTCTACGAAGTCGGCCCGAACCTCAACATGACGCAGCACGCGATCACGATCCGGCCGATCTGCTTCTCGGGCAAGACCTTTAAAAAGCTGCCGCCGGATCTGCAAGCCGCGGTCATCAAAGCGGGCAAGGAAGCGGGTATCTACGGGCGTCAGATTGAGTCGAGCGAAGATTCCGCTAAGCTCGAAGCGATGGAAAAGGCCGGCAAGCTGAAGCGCATCGCGTTCGCCGACCGCGCGGCGATGAAAAAGGCGGTCGATCCGGTGATGGCCGAGTACGCGAAGGAAATCGGCGCCGACGCCATCTACAACAAGATCAATTCGATGTAGGAAGCGACAGCGATCCGGCGGGGGCTGGAGCTCCCGCCGGACTTCTTTGTCGCGACGCCGGGCAAAGACATGCGCAAGCTCATTGCTGGCTACTACCGGCTGCTCGACTGGTTGCTGGCCGCCACGGTAGGCATTCTCATCATACCGGTGACGCTGCAGATCATCGCGCGTTTCACCGAGCTGATCCCGCGCTGGATCTGGACCGAGGAAATGGCACGCTTCCTCTTCATCTGGATGGTCATGCTGGGTGCGATGGTCGGCGTCCGCGACGCGTCGCACTTCGAAGTCGATGTGTGGCCCGAGCTGAAGCCGCGCGCGAACGCGCTATTGCGCATCGTTTCCAACGTGTTCGTGCTCGTCTTCGCGCTCACTTTCATCTGGTACGGCGTCAAGTTCGTGCAGTTCGGCTGGAGCCAGAATTCCGAGCTCGCGGAGATGCCGATGACCTTCATCTTCGTCGCGTGGCCGCTCGCGGGGCTCACCTGGGCGCTATTTCTCGGCGAGTGGTTCATCAAGGACCTGCGTCTGATCTTTGCCGATCGGGTGAGTCCCCTGACGGACGTCGGGAAGCCTCGGTTGTGACCGGTGCCACGCTGACCCCGGCTGTCGCGGCCCTTTGGCTGTTCGGCACGTTCTTCGCGTTGCTGATTCTGCGCGTCCCGGTCGCCTTCGCGCTCGGGCTCGCCTGTCTCCCGGTGCTCTTCATCGAGCCACGGCTCTCGCCGATGGTCGTGTTCAACGCAACGTTCAAGGCGTACAACTCGTTCATCCTGCTCGCCGTGCCGTTCTTCCTGCTCACCGCCAATCTGATGAACGTCGGCGGCATCACCGACCGCCTGGTTCGCCTGTCTCGGGCGATGGTCGGAAACTTCCCAGGAGCGCTGGCGCAGATAAACGTGCTGCTCTCGGTTTTCTTCGCCGGCATTTCGGGCTCGTCCACCGCCGATGCGGCAAGCCAGGGCAAGATCTTCATCGAGGCGCAGGTCAAGGAAGGTTACGACCTTTCCTTCTCGATCGCGATTACCGCAGTTTCCGCCGTGCTGGCGGTGATCATCCCTCCTTCGATCCTGATGATCGTATGGGGCGGCGTGTTGTCGGTGTCGATCGGCGCCTTGTACCTCGCCGGCGTCGTTCCGGGACTCCTGATCGGCCTCGCGCAGATGGCCACCGTCCATGTCTATGCCAAGATCCGCAACTATCCGACGTACCCGGCCGCGACGTTCAAGGAATTCGTGACGGCCGCCCTCGTTTCGGTCCCGGCACTGTTCACGCCGTTCATCGTCGTCGGCGGAATCCTGCTCGGCTGGTTCACCGCCACGGAATCCGCGGCGGCTGCGGTGCTATATGCTGCCGTGCTGTCGATCTTCTTCTACCGCGAGATGGACCGGCATCATCTCTGGACGGCGTTTCTGGAGACCGGCAAGCTCTCAGGCATCGCGTTGTTCTGCGTCGGCACGGCCTCGGTCTTCGGCTGGCTGCTGGCGTACTTCCAGATTCCCAAGGCGCTGCTCGAGAACGTCACTGCATGGCATCTCGGCCTGGTCGGGGCCGGCTTCTTCATTGCGTTCGTGTTCCTGGTGGTCGGCTGTTTCCTCGATGCGATCCCGGCCATCATCATCGTCGGCACCACATTGCAACCGCTTGCGGCTTCGGTGAACATGCATCCGGTCTCGTTCGCGATCATCGGGATTGTCGCGCTCGCCTTCGGGCTGGTGACGCCGCCCTATGGGCTTTGCCTTATGATCTCCTGTGCCATCGCCAAGGTACGGCTGCGCTATGCGCTCAAGGACACCATGATCATGCTGGTTCCGATGTTGCTCGTGCTTGCAGCACTCATCGTCTGGCCGGAAATTCCGCTGCTCCTGCCGAGACTCGTGCGGCCGGAATTCCTGAAATAGGGCTACGCGATGGAAACGAAGCCGCTTTGCCCCGGTTTCGGGCTGGAAACTTCCGCTGTCGATGCATCGCGTCCGCTTTCTGCAGGAGAATTCGCCGAGCTCGAACAGACGTTCTTCCTCGGGCAAGTGCTGGTCCTGCGCGATCAGTCGCTGACGCCGGCGCAGTACGTAGCGTTTGCGCGCCGCTTAGGCCCGCCCGAGCCGCACGTGATCGACCAGTTTCATCATCCGGCCGACCCGAACATCCTGATACTGTCCAACCGGACGAAGGATGGACAACCCGTGGGTCTTGCCGATGCGGGCACATACTTCCACACCGATTATTCGTACCTCCAGGTGCCTGCACGCGCGACGATGCTCTACTCGATCGAGGTCCCGAAAGCCGGCGGCAACACGCTGTTCGCGAATCAGTATGCGGCGTACGACGACCTGCCGGACGCGATGAAACGGCGCATCGATGGACTGGTCGGGATTCACCACTACGGCAACCGCAAGGTCGCCGACGAGATGAGCCGCGTCGCCGCGTCGCCGCTCACCGCGGAGCAGAAGGCGAAGATGCCGCTGATCACCCACCCCCTGGTCCGGCCACATCCGGTCACGGGGCGCAAGGCGCTCTATGCGGTCTCAGGCAGCTCGTATGGCATCGTCGGCCTGCCGGAAGATGAAGCGGTCGCGCTGCTCGACGAGCTCGCGGCGCACGCCACGCAGCCGAAATTCGTGTACAGCTTGAGCTACCGCGTCGGTGACGTCGTCATCTGGGACAACGCGTCGCTCCTGCACTCCGCGACGCTGACCGATCCCGACGATCCACGCACGCTGTGGCGGATCACCGTCAAGGAGCCTTCGGCCGCGCTCGACGCGCTCGAGGTGCTCGCGCCGACGTTCGTCACCGGCGCGATGTAGTCCGGAATGAGCAATGCGAATCCCGGGGCTCGCGCCCGCGTTCACCCGCTCGATGTAGCCCGGGATGAGCGTAGCGAATCCCGGGGCGAGAAAGTTTGCGCGGTTTCCCGGGTTTCTCGCTGCGCGCTCAACCCGGGCTACTCAAGCACCACATCGGCCAACAGGCTGATGCATGCTCGATTCGCGAGTGGTAGGATCGCCACCGAGTTGCATCTGACCCCGCCGTGATCCGCGCGCTCCGACCACTGTTCGCCTTTGCCCTCTCGCTGCTGCTCCTGGGCATGCAGCTCGAAGGGACGCTGCACGCGCTCAACCATGTCGGCCAAGCGCTCGGCCATTCGCGCGACCACTCATTGGCCGTGCCAAGCGACGAAGCATGTGCGGAATGCACATTGCTCGCGCCTGGCGCCAACGCGCTCGCGGGCGGCGGTGCCGAAACCACCGTCACCCTCGCAGCCCAGGAGCGACCGCAGCCTGCGCCGGTTTCGGTAACGCCGGCGTTCTCTTCCTACTACCAAAGCCGCGCCCCGCCCGCCCTCCTTTGAATCTCGCGGTCGCCATCATCGCGATGGCGCTTGTCGCTTATTCGAAGGAGATAACGTGGCCAAGCCATCTTCGGTGCCGCGCGCCCTTTCCCTGGCGCTGGCACTCTCGCTTTCCCCGCCGCTGTACGCGGCATCCGACGCCGAGGTCGCGGAAATCCGCGAGCAGCTCCGGCAAATTCGCGAATCCTATGAAGCGCGGCTGCAGGCGCTCGAACTTCGCCTGAAGGACGCGGAGGCGGCAAAGGCCAAGGAAACCGCAGCGGCCCCGATACCCGCGGCAGCGCCCGCTGCCACACCGCCGGTTTCGTCAGCCGCTTCCGGCATTGCTGCATTCAATCCCGCGATCTCCGCGGTGCTGCAAGGAAGGTACGCCAACCTGTCGCAGAATCCCGAGAAGTTCACCATCGCCGGGTTTGCGCCAGGTGGCGATATCGGTCCGGGTCGGCGCGGCTTTTCGCTGGGCGAGTCCGAGCTCACGATTTCCGCGAACGTCGACCACCTGTTCGCGGGCAACCTGATCGTCTCGCTTACACCGGAGAACACCGTCTCGGTCGAGGAGGTTTACGGCGTTTACACGGCAGCGCCCTACGGCCTGGTGCCGAAATTCGGACGCTTTTTTTCGGGGCTCGGTTACACGAACGAGCAGCATCAGCATGCATGGGATTTCATCGATGCACCGCTCGCGTATCAGGCCTTTCTCGGCGGCCAGTACGCGAACGATGGCCTGCAAGTGAAATGGGTCGCGCCCATCGATCAATTCCTCGAGCTCGGCGCCGAACTCGGCAACGGCGACAACTTTCCGGGCTCGGCGCGCAACAAGAATGGCGCCGGATCCGGAGTGATCTACGCCCACACCGGCGGCGATATCGGCGCCAGTCACAGCTGGCGGGCGGGCCTCTCGTACCTGCAGACGCGCGCGCAGAACCGCGATTACTCGCAGGTCGATCTCGCCGGCAACAATGCACAGGTTGGCTTCAACGGAAACAGCCACGTCGCGATCGCCGACTTCATTTGGAAATACGCGCCGAACGGCAACGCCCAGAACACCAACTTCAAGTTGCAGGCGGAATATTTCTGGCGCCGCGAAAGCGGAGATTTCACCTATGACGTCGACGGAGCGCTGGGTCTGACCAATACGTCCGCGTACACGTCGCGGCAGACCGGGTGGTACCTGCAGGGCGTCTACCAGTTCATGCCCTATTGGCGCGCCGGCGCGCGTTATGACCGCCTCGATCCCGGACACGTGGAGTACGGCGGCAATGCGGCTTACCTCGAATCGCCGGCATTCCATCCGGAGCGCTACTCCCTGATGGTCGATTACACGCCGTCGGAATTCAGCCGCGTCAGGCTGCAGTGGGGCCAAAGCAAGACGCGGGCCGGTGTGACCGACAACCAGCTCTTCCTGCAATACATCCTGACGCTCGGCGCCCACGGCGCGCACAAGTTCTGAAGGGGCATCGTCATGAAAGCACTCAAACCGTGGCTGCTCGCCGCCGCGCTCTGCATTTGGGCGGCACCCGCGCTCGCTATTCTCAACGTCTTCGCCACGGTCCCGGAATGGGGCGCACTCGTCGAAGAGCTGGGCGGCGACAAGGTCAAGGTCTACGTTGCGACGAACGCGCTGCAGGATCCGCATCATGTCGAGGCGAAGCCGAGCCTTATCGCCCGCGCCCGCAGTGCCGATCTGGTCGTCGCGACCGGCGCGGAGCTCGAGATCGGCTGGCTGCCGCTGGTGACCCAACAAGCGGGAAATCCGAAGGTGCAAGCGGGCAAGCCCGGTTACTTCGAAGCCGCGCCGCTGGTCCCGATGGCCGAAAAGCCGACGCGCCTCGATCGCGCCGAAGGCGACGTTCATCCGTTGGGCAATCCCCACATTCAAACCGACCCACGCAACATCGCACGCGTCGCCGGTCCTCTTTCCGCAAGATTGGCTGAGATCGATCCAGCGAACGCCGCGTATTACCAGGCACGCTACAAGGCGTTCGCCGAGCGTTGGACCGCGGCGATCGCGCGTTGGCAGCGCGAGGCCGCGCCGCTGAAAGGGGTCGCCGTGCTCGTTCAGCACAAGGGCTTTCCCTACCTGCTCGACTGGCTCGGCATGAAAGAGGTCGCCGCGCTCGAGCCGAAGCCCGGCATCGAGCCGACAATCGCCCATCTCTCCGAGGTACTGGAGATCGTGCAGCGCAACCCGGTGAAGATGGTGATTCGCGCCGCCTACCAGAGCGATCGCGCTTCGCAGTGGATCGCCGAACGGGCCAAAATCAATGTGGTTGCGCTGCCGTTCACCGTCGGCGGCGACGATGCGGCCAAGGATCTTTTCGGTTTGTTCGACGATACGATCCAGCGGCTGCTCAAGGGGATGCAGTGAGTCTCAGCACCGCCGACATTTCGATTCTGTTGCCGGCGTTCGCCGCCGGTCTGCTCGTCACCGCGACCCACGTGCCGCTCGGGATGCAGGTGCTCGCGCGCGGCATCGTCTTCATCGACCTCGCGATCGCGCAAATCGCCGGCTGCGGCGTGCTGCTCGCCGACCAAATGGGCTTCGAGGCCGAGGGCATCGCGGTGCAGATCGCTGCGCTGGCCGCCGCCCTAAGCGGCGCGTTGCTGCTCACCTGGACCGAGCGGATGTGGCCCGACGTGCAGGAAGCGGTCATCGGTGTCGTATTCGTTCTCGGTGCGACAGGCGGCGTGCTCCTGCTGGCGAGCAACGTTCATGGCAGCGAGCACCTGCGCGATTTGCTGGTCGGGCAAATCCTGTGGGCGCAGCCCTCGCGCCTGTTGTGGGC
>JALYSM010000013.1 GCA_030854785.1 Pseudomonadota bacterium | reverse complement strand
GCGCTCGCGCGCCAGACGGTGCTCGTCTCCAGCTCGTTGATCCGCGCCTGCGTCGCCGTGAGCTGCGTCTCGACTCCGCCGACGTGCAGCTGGGTGGCAACTTGCTCTCTCAGCGCGGTGAGAAGCTGCGCCGCGAGTACCTCTCGATCGAGTTGCGCGCGGTCGCGTATGGCTCGAAATTGCTCGAGCTCGGCATCGGCCACCGCAACGCGTCGCTTGAGCTCGGCCCGCGCTTCGCCGTGTCCGCGTTCGACGCCTGCACTATAAAGTTGCGGCATCGACATCTGCGAGTCCGCGATGAGGTCCGCGGCAAGGTACCAGTGTCGCGCGTCGAGCGGCGGCAGCGCCACGGCAGCCGCGCGGGCGCGCGGCAACGCCGGCAACGGCGCAAGATAGAGCGCCAGATATCGCTCTCGATCTGTCACGTGATCGCGATTCGGGAAAGCGATGCACGCGCGCTCGAGCCGAGCGCACCCGCCTTGAGCAAGGCCTCGTTCCATTCGGCCGCCGTCGCGTCCCACCGCACGGCCACCGCGCGCGGGTGACCCGATGCGCGCTCGGGAAGCGCACCCAGCGCGGAAAACACGATGGCGGTACCGGCGGCGAGCGCGGCCGAAAGCGTGTACGAGTAAGTCTCCGGTATCTGTGCCGGAAACCAGATCACGTCGGGGCGTTCTGCGGCGATGAGAGTCGCCAGCTCTTCGTCCGCATATTGACCGTGGATGGACAACGGTGCGGCGGGCCACTGCGGCAATGCCTCGGTGGTAGTGCCGATAACACGAAATGACAAGGGCAGGCGGCGCGCGCGCGCATCGGTGGCACAGGCGGCGACGACTCGAAGGCCTTTTTCCGGCGAAAGATTGCCCAGAGTCGCTACCCGAGTAATCCTGCCCGGCTCGATGAAGGGCTCTTCGGGATGAGGCATCACCAATGCATCGACATCGGGGAAATAGCGCGCGATGCGCTGCGCGACGTCGCGGGAGGGTGCAAGCACGCGGTCGGCACCACGCAGCAACTGGCCCAGCGCGCCGCGCCACGCGCTGATGTCCATTCCCCACTGCCCGGGCCGCAATGTCAGACACGCGGCGCAGCCGAGCGCGTCCGGCTCGCCGCAATACCGCCCATCCTCGGCATTCAGGTGATATTGCGGGCAGATCGCATAATAGTCGTGCAGCGTGCAGTCGTAAGGCACGCCTATGCCACCGGGCAGGTCCAGCACCGCGCGCGGCATGCCGTGCACGTGATGAAAATGCATGCGCACCAGCCCGAGTCCGCGCAGCAGCGAGACCAGCGCAGGCAACTCCGCCGGCAAGGTGAAATAGGCGGCGAAATCCTCTCCCTCCCTGGGCCATGACAGCTTCACTGTGTCGCCCACGCCTGGCTGCAGCAAAAGCACGTCGCACCGCTCGCTCAGCATCTCGATCAGATCATCAACGTGTCGACGGACGCCCCCGCCCCATCCGTGGACGATGAAAAGCAAAAGGTGTCGCGGTGACTCCGCCAGTCGCAGAAGGTCCACACAACGCCGGAAGGTCCGTGCCGGATCGCGCGCGGCGAACTCGGCGCGTTGTGTCGGGTAATGCGGATAGAGCTTGTCCAAGGCTTTCTCGGCGCGCGCCGCGAGGTCTTGCGCCTCGGCGGATCCGAATGCGGTCGCGCCCCGGTGCCATACGTAGACATCGGCGGCTAGCGCATGTCGAAACCCGGCGCCGGAGGCACGAAGGCAATAGTCCTGCTCGACGCCGTAATCGCCGCCCAGAGGACCGCCGTCGAACGTCCCCACCGCGTCAAGACACGCACGGCGAAAGAACATGCACGGCCCGAGCGCAAGCGGCGTTGTTACCGAGGAGCCCGCGTTGGCGCGGCGGAACAGGAGATCCATCGAGCTCAGCGTGTGCCCTGCCGGCATCGCGTTCTTGACACCCGTGCGCGGATAACCTGCGATGCCGCCGTAGTTGGTGAACGGAACGACGGTACCGATGTCGCGTGCGGCGGATGCGGGAGCGATAAGCCGGTCGAGCCAGTCGTTGGCGACTTCGGCGTCGCTGTGAAGTATGACGACGTCGCGTTCGGGATGAAGCGCGATCGCGCGGTTGACTGCCGCAGCAAAACCCTGGCGCAGTGGCTGCTCGATCAAAGTCAGGCGCGAACGCTCAGCGTGTTCCCGCAGCCAACGAACAAGCTCGGGTTCCGGGCAGGCGTCGTTGACCACGATCAGTTCGAACGCCGTCCGCTGCTTGATGGACGATGCAGGCGACGATGCGGTGGATAATACGCTTTCGATGCAACGCTGCGTCGCCTCGACACCGCGATAAACCGGGACGATGACGTCGATCTTCGTCATCCGCTGCTTCCGCCGAACAAGCGTATGACGCCCCCGAGCAACGAACGGCCAAACTCAGCGCGCGCCGCGTCGAGCACCTGCTTTCCCGCGTCGGGGGAGACCGGGTCGCAGTAGGGGTGACGACACCCATGACGGTTCGCACCCCCGGCCTCGGGGGTGAGGCTTTCACCGTTGAATGGTAGAGAGGCGGTCAAGGAGCGGCGAGCCCGGCGCCGGCGTGGCCGGCGAACCGGGTGTCATCAGGCGCGGCGGCAACGTGGCATTTTACGCCGGCCCGTCCAAGCTAGGCGATCTCGATCAACACGGGCTGGTGATCGGATGCCTGCGTTTTTTGATCGACGCGCACGTTCCGGATTCTCGGCACGAGGTCGGCCGACACGAAGATGAAATCGCAATGCAGCTCCGGCTCTCCGGGTCGCTCCTTCTCGTAGATCTTGAAGGTCGCCGGGTGGGGCCGGCCGGGCTGGGTCGCCTCCCACGCATCCACAAGCGCAGGTGTCCCGTCCGCAAACGTTTCGCACATCCGCGTGTGCAGAGCATCGTCGGGCTCGAGGTTGAAGTCGCCGGTGATGATGGTGCCGGTGGGACGCACCCGGGTGTGAAAGGGACCACCGGTGGTGTCGACAATGCTTCCGAGTCGGGCGTAGCCGCTGCCTTCGGAATAAATACGGCGCAGCGCATCGACCTGGTCGGCGCGCTTCTTGATCCCGTAGTACTCGAGATGGGTGGTAATGACGCGCACTGCACCGGGCTCCGCCAAGACGACCACCTCCAGCGCGATGCGCGGCATCCCGTTGACGCCGGCCTCGACGGGGTACGGAAGCAGATGACGAAAGACCTGGCCGACGGGAAGTCGCGACAGCACCATGTTGCCGAAATGACGGCGGCCGCCCTCATCTCCCGGCACATCGACCGCCACGCCCGGCACCGGCACATAGCCGGGAAGGAGCCGCGCGAGCTCGGCAAACTGATTCTCGCCGCGACTGCCCGCAAGGCGCGGGTGGGGATAGTTATTGGCGATCTCCTGCAGACAGAGGACGTCGAAGTCGGCGATCGCCTTCGCATGCTGCACGATGCGGGCCGGATCGACTTTGCCGTCGACGCCGCGGCACCATTGGACGTTCCAGGTGAGGAGCTTCACTTGATCCCCGCGCGCATGAACGATTGCACGAATTGTCTCTGGAAAAGCACGAACGCAATCAGCAGCGGCGCGCTGGTCAGCAAGGTCGCCGCGGTGATGATCGACCAGTCGATGCCCTGGTCGGTCGCGGAGAAAACCTGCAGGCCCACGGTCAGCGGGCGCGATTCGACCGAGTTGGTGATGATCAATGGCCAGAGAAAGTTGTTCCAGTGAAAGCTGACGCTGACCAGCGCATAGGCCAGATAGACCGGCCGCGCCAGCGGAACGTAGACTTTCCACAAAACCTGAAGCGGCGTACAGCCCTCGACCCGCGCCGCCTCGTCGAGCTCCTTGGGCACGGTCTTGAATGTCTGCCGCAGGAGAAAGATGCCGAAGGCGCTCGCCATGTACGGCAGCCCGATGGCGACGATGGTATCGCGCAAGCCCAGCGCGCCCATGGTGCGGTAGTTCTCGACGATCAGCACGTCCGGCATGACCATCAGCTGCAGCAGAACCAGCGCGAAGAGCAGGTTGCGGCCGGGAAACACGAACCGCGCGAACGCGTATGCGGCCAGCGTGCATAGTACGAGCTGCGCCGCGAGAATCATCGCGCACAGCAGGACAGTGTTGAGAAAATAGCGCGCGAAGGGAGCCGCGGCCCACGCCCGTGCGAAGTTGTCGAGTGTCAGCGGGGCCGTGGGGACGAAGTGCGTCGAGTACTCGCCCGGATGAAACGCGGTCCAGACCGCATACGCCAGCGGCAGAATCCACAACGCGCCGAGAAGCCACGCACCGGCCGTCTCGAGACCGCGGCTGAAGTGCCCGGCATAGGATGGACGCGCGGAGCTCATTGGTAATGCACCTTTCGCTCCAGAAACCAGAACTGAAGCAGCGCGACCACGCCCAGGAGGAGCAGCAGTACCATGGTCAGCGCAGCGGCGTACGCCGAGTCCCAGAACCGGAAGCCGATTTCGTAAATGTAGTAGAGCAGGAGCTCGGTCGCGTTATCGGGACCGCCACGGGTCATCACCCCCACATGATCGACCAGGCGGAAGGCGTTGATGACCGCATTGACAAGCACGAACAAGGTCGTCGGCATCAGCAGCGGCAGCGTCACGCGCCGGAAAAAATAGGCTCGCGACGCGCCTTCGATCGCCGCCGCCTCGGCAAGCTGCGGCGACATCTGCTGCAGTGCCGCCAGGTAGAAGATCATGAAAAACCCGGCTTCCTTCCAGACGGTGACCACCATCAGCGCAGCCAGCGCGCTGTTCTTGCTGCCGAGCCAGTTATGCGCAGGCAGACCGAAGGCGCCGGTTATCTGCTCCAAGAGCCCATACTCGGGCGTGTAGAAAAAGAGCCAGATATTGGCCACCGCGATCATCGGCAACACCGTGGGGGTGAAGTAGGCGAGCCGCAACAAGCCGCGACCGGCGATCTTTCCGTTGACCCAGACGGCCATCAACAGCGCCAGCGCGATCGACAGCGGAATCGTGCCCAGCGCGAACCACAGGTTGTTGGCGAGCGATTGCCAGAAGATAGGATCGTCGACGAGCTGAGCGTAGTTGTCGAC
>JALYSM010000151.1 GCA_030854785.1 Pseudomonadota bacterium | reverse complement strand
CCGGCGCGGGCGACGTCACCGTCGTCGATGAAACCACCTTCAGCTTCTTTCTCTCGGACATCGTTCGCCTACCTTTCGACAGTAATTCTACGAAGGTAGGTGTCTCACGTCACATTGGCACAAACGGGGCGGAGAACGGAATTCAAACTCGCCATTCGCGCGGAGCGATGGACTCGCTGCCGTTAACCTCTGCGCATACTGTCGAAGAATTCCGCGTTGTTCTTGGTCTGCTTGACCTTGTCGACCAGAAACTCGGTTGCCTCGAGGTCGTCCATCGGGTAGAGCAGCTTCCGCAAGACCCACACCTTCTGCAGCACGTCCTGTTTGAGCAACAGCTCTTCTTTGCGCGTGCCGGAGCGATTGACGTTGATCGCGGGATAGGTGCGCTTCTCGGCCATGCGGCGGTCGAGATGAATCTCCATGTTTCCCGTGCCCTTGAATTCCTCGTAGATCACGTCGTCCATGCGCGAGCCGGTATCGATCAGCGCGGTAGCGATAATCGTCAGGGAGCCGCCTTCTTCGATGTTGCGCGCTGCACCGAAGAAGCGCTTTGGCCGCTGCAGTGCATTGGCGTCGACGCCGCCGGTCAGCACCTTGCCGGATGCCGGCACGACAGTGTTGTACGCGCGCGCGAGCCGGGTGATCGAATCGAGCAGAATGACGACGTCTTTCTTGTGCTCAACCAGGCGTTTTGCCTTCTCGATCACCATTTCGGCGACCTGTACGTGACGCGTCGCCGGTTCGTCGAACGTGCTGGCGACGACTTCGCCGCGCACCGTGCGCGTCATCTCGGTCACTTCCTCCGGCCGTTCGTCGATCAGTAGGACGATCAGCACGACGTCGGGATGGTTGGCTGCAATCGAATGCGCAATGTGCTGCAGCATGACCGTCTTGCCGGATTTCGGTGAGGAAACGAGTAACCCGCGCTGGCCTTTGCCGATCGGGGCCACGATGTCGATGATGCGGCCAGTGATGTTTTCCTCGGCTTTGATGTCGCGTTCGAGAATGAGCGGCTCGTCCGGAAACAGCGGCGTCAGGTTCTCGAACAGGATCTTGCTCTTGGCGTTCTCCGGGGGCTCGCTGTTGACCTTATCGACCTTGACCAGCGCAAAGTAGCGCTCGCCATCCTTGGGGGTCCGGATCTCGCCCTCGATCGTGTCGCCGGTATGCAGATTGAAGCGGCGAATCTGCGAGGGCGAGATGTAGATGTCGTCGGTCCCGGCGAGGTAGCTGGTGTCGGGCGAGCGCAGGAAGCCGAATCCGTCGGGCAGCACCTCCAGCGTGCCGTCGCCGTAGATGCTCTCCCCCTTCTTCGCCTGGTTTTTCAGCAGCGCAAAAATGAGGTCGTGCTTGCGCATACGATTCGCGCCGTCGATTTCGTTGGTGTTGGCGATCTCGACCAACTCGGTGACGGGCTTGGACTTGAGGTCGGACAGGTGCATATAGGTGTGCGGGTAGCAGAGTGAACGGGCGCGGCGTGAAAAAGGCGGCCGCTGGAATCAATCAGGGGTTTGGCGCCGGAGAAGGGGCAGCGCCGGTGATGGCGACCCGCGGCGGTCCAACTTCGGTCGGACCCGGTGTTGTTTCGCGCCCGCGGGGCGCGTCTCAATGCGTAAGAAGCGTAACGGGTTCGATAGGGGCTGTCAAATAGGGGTTGGAATAGGGAATCAAAGCTGGCTGTCGAGAAAGGCGGTGAGCTGCGACTTGGACAGCGCACCGACTTTCTGCGCCGCGACCTCGCCGCCCTTGAACAAGATCAGGGTCGGAATCCCGCGTATACCGTATTTGGCCGGGGTGCCAGGGTTGGCGTCTACGTCAAGCTTTGCCACTGTGACGCGCCCGGCATAATCCTTCGCGACTTCATCGAGGATCGGGGCGATCATCTTGCACGGTCCGCACCATTCCGCCCAGTAATCGACGAGCACAGGCGTGCCGGCCTTGAGAACGTCGGTATCGAAACTGGCGTCGGTGACATGCTTGATGTGTTCGCTCATCTTTTCCTCTTGGGGGGCCGGGACGGGTGGCAGGGCAGACAACCGGCGGCCGATCGGGTGCGGCACGAGGTCTACGTTAGCCCAAAGGTATGGGGCGCGCAAGCAGCGGTGCGATGCCGCAGCGTCGCCGGTCGCCCCGTGCGCAGCACGTGGATCGCGCGTGGGCGACGCCGCAGCGCGGAGCAGGGACCCCGCGAGCGTAGCGAAGCGGGATGCGACCGCGGAGGCGGATGCCCTGCGAGCGATATTGTCGGTTCGCTTTCATCGCGTCCGTGCCGCTCGCAGGAGTCCAGGCAGAAGGCCGACGCGCTCAAATTGCACTTTGACTGCCGGTGCAACGAGGCCGAGCAGCGCGAGCCCGTCGCGCGATTGTACTGAGGGGCAGGCCGGAGGTGAATTTGGTAGAATCGACGCATCCGACGGCGCGGGAGCCGAGGGCTGATGACCTACGTTGTGACCGAAAGCTGCATTCGCTGCAAGTACACCGATTGCGTCGACGTCTGTCCTGTCGATTGCTTCCGCGAAGGACCCAATTTCCTGGTCATCGATCCGGACGAATGTATCGATTGCACGCTTTGCGTCGCCGAATGTCCCGTCGAGGCGATCTTTGCCGAGGATGATGTGCCGTCCGACCAGCAACAGTTCAAGGCCTTGAACGCGGAGCTTTCCAAGCTGTGGAAACCGATCATCGAGCGCAAGCCGGCGCCTGCCGACGCCGATGAATGGAAGACGGTCAAGCCCAAGTTGCAGTTCCTCGAACGATGATGCTCAGGCGATCCTTGACCGCGCTCGCGCTCATTGCGCTGCCCTCGCTCGCCTGGTCCCAGCCCGCGCCGTCCGGCGACCCGGCCGCGGGTCAGCGCAAGACGCAGATGTGCGGAGGCTGTCATGGTATCGACGGCTGGCGCACCGCGTATCCGGAAGTCTACGGCGTGCCGAAGATCGGCGGCCAGCACCCGGCGTATATCGTCAAGGCGTTGCAAGCGTACAAAAGCGGTGAGCGCAACCACCCTTCGATGCGGGCGATCGCTGCCACGCTGTCCGACCAGGACATGGTGGACTTGGCAGCGTATTACGGCGCCGCCGAGCCGAAGACCGCCAGCAAGTGAGATGACGACGACCGCGCGCCTTCGCTACCTGCTTGTCGCCGCGTTGTTGGGTGCCTCCGCAGCGGCCGGCGCTGCCGACATGAAGGCTGGAGAAGCCAAGGCGAAGGAAGTGTGCCAGGCATGTCATGGGCTCGATGGCAACAGCCCTACGCCGGATTATCCGAAGCTCGGCGGCCAGCGGCCGGACTATCTCGCCAAGGCGCTGCGCGATTACAAGTCAGGCGCGCGCAAGAATCCGATCATGGCGGCGTTCGCCGGGACGCTGTCTGCGCTGGACATCGCCAATCTCGCCGCGTATTACGCGGCGCAACCGCCGGTCCTGGTCGTGAAGCACTGACGGGCGGTGTCACCGCCCAAAGAAGGGCGCCTGCAGGCGCCCTTGTCGTTTTGCGCACACGGATAGCATCAGGCGCGCGTCTTCCTCCGGTATTCGCACAAGTCGACGATCACGCATTCGGGGCATCTGGGCTTTTTTGCCTGGCAGATGTAACGGCCGTGGAGGATCAGCCAGTGATGCGCGTCGTGAACGAATTCCGCGGGCGTGAACTTCACGAGCTTGCGCTCGACTTCTTCGGGCGTCTTGCCCGGCGCGAGTCCGGTGCGATTGGCGACGCGAAAAATATGCGTGTCGACCGCGATGGTCGGCTGGCCGAAGGCGACATTGAGTACGACATTGGCCGTCTTGCGTCCGACCCCGGGCAGCTTGACCAGCGCCGCGTGATCGGCGGGCACTTCGCCGCCATGCTCGTCGATAAGCTGCCGGCACAGCGCCACGATGTTTTTTGCCTTAGTGCGGAACAAGCCGATCGTCTGGATATATGGGATCAAGCCGGCTTCGCCCAGCGTGAGAAAAGCCTGCGGCGTGCGGGCGACGGGGAAGAGCTTCGCGGTTGCGAGATTCACACTGCGGTCGGTCGCCTGCGCAGAGAGCACGACGGCGATCAGGAGCTCGAATGGCGATCGATACTGGAGTTCGCTGCGCGGGTGTGGATTCTGCGCGCGCAGTCGCCGGAAAATCTCGAGCCGCTTGGCCGGGTTCACTCGATTCCGCCCAGCCGGCGCAGGCGCGACAGCCGTTTGGGCTCGTTGGCCTGGAGACCCGCGTCGCCGCCGAGCAGCTCGAAGGCGCGGGCAAAGTTAGGCCGCGCGGCTGTCTGCTCGCCCTTGGCGAGCAAGAGCTCGCCCAGCTCCTCGTAGACGTAGCCGTCGGGAGTATTTGTCGCCGCGCCGTCGACTGCCAGTTGCCGCTGGATCGCGAGCGCATCGTCGTAGCGGCCGAGCGATCGGTAGGCGCGCGCAACCGTCCATCGCGCGATGCGCACGCCTCGCGGATCGCCGCGCGCTTCCCAGGCAGGCACGGCCTTCTCGAAGTACGTGAGCGCGCTCGCGTAATCGCCGCGCTCGTGATACGTCCAGCCGATGTTGTTGTACAGTGATGCGAGCCACCGCCGCGCGCGCGCATCGCCGGTCTTCTCGGTCATCGCGACGGCCTCGAGGTTCCATTTGAGCGCCTCACCCGCAGGAGCGGCAATGCCCAGCATGTGCGCGGCATCGATCGCGAGAAAATCCTCTCCGGCTGCTCGCGCAAGGATAAGCGCGTCGTTGAACAGCGGCAGCGCCTTGTCAGCCTGCCGTGATGAGTTGAATACACGCCCGCGCTCGAGCAGGTAGCGAACTGCAACGCGCTTGGGCTTACCGGCGAGCGCCTGCTCGACCATATCGAGCGTTGCGTGCGCGGCGTCGAAAAGGCGCTGTAGGCCTTGCGTCCGCGCAACCTGCGTCGCCAATTCGAGCCCCGCCACCGATCCTTGCGGCAGCGTAGCGAGCTCGGCGCGGAACCGCGCTTCGGAGTCGGCGGGCCGATCGAAATCCCAGGCATGATCGAGCCATGCGACATCAAGGGGAGCACCGCCTGCGGTGTGAGCCGACGCGGGCATCACGGATCCGATCGTCATCGCCACGAGCATTGCCGCGCACTCGAGCATGCCCAGCCTGCGCTAAGAATGTGGCGCCGATCTCGCCGCGCGCCTTGCTCGAGCCCGCTCGAGCGCAGCGCCGATGGCGGCTTGGCGGCGCACGCGAGCGGCGTCTTCGTGCGGCGCCAACTCCGTGGCGGTCTCTCTCCGGTTGCGTTTCGCGGCTTTCTTTTCGAGCCTCTGCCCATGTTCTTCGAAGCGGCTGCGCGCGCGGTCGGCGTCGGCGCGCGTCCAGGCACGTCCCGCTGGCAAGAGGGCGATGCAATCGACCGGGCAGGGCGCCACGCAAAGTCCGCAGCCTGTGCAGCGGTCGGCAACCACGGTGTGCATGAGTTTGGTCGCACCCACGATGGCGTCGACCGGACACGCCGCGATGCATAGGGTGCAGCCGATGCACGCGGTCTCGTCGACGCGCGCAACGACGAGCGGCCCGGACTCGCCGTACGCCGGATCGAGCGGCAGCGTGGGAACACGAAGCAGCGCGGACAGCGCCACGATGGTTCCTTCCCCGCCGGGGGGGCAGCGGTTGATCGCTGCCACTCCCTGCGCGATCGCCTGGGCGTAGGGATGGCAGCCGTCGTAGCCGCAGCGTCGGCACTGCGTCTGCGGGAGCAGCGCATCGATGCGCTCGACGAGCAGAGTCTCGTTGTTCATGCGGTTATTGTACCGTTGCGGAGGGCGGCGGGACGCTCTTCGAGCCGGAAGGCGCGTGTCGGGCGAGTGCTCCGGGTCACTTCGTGATCGCCAAATTGCATCGGTTACTTGCCACGGCGGTAACTCGCGCGTTCGTGGATCGCTCCGGCAGAAGTACCTTAGCTTTTGCAAGCGGACAACTTGGCGCACAATCGCGTCAAATTCATCGCCGCAAGCCAAATGGCTGCTCAGGATCGGCAACCGCGCCACGCCGCCGCGCCTGCGTCCCGCCGCGTGCGTGAGCACACACAGGTTGGCGTCGGCGCGCACACGCATGCGCATGCGCCGTCGGCTTCGGCCGCGTCGGCAGCGCGAGCCTTGACCCGCGCGCTGATTCTCACCGGCGCGTTCGCGCTGGTGGAGGCGGCAGGTGGCTGGCTCGCCGGGTCGCTGGCGCTGCTCTCCGATGCCGGACACATGTTCACCGACGCGGCCGCGCTCGGGCTCGCGCTGTTCGCGCAATGGATCGCGCGCCGTCCGCCGTCGCGCCGGGCATCCTACGGCTACGCGCGCGCGGAGGTCCTCGCCGCATTCATCAATGCGCTGGCATTGCTCGCTTTGGTCGTATTCATCGCGATCGAAGCGGTGCGCCGCCTGCTTGCGCCGCAACCTGTGGCGGGCGGCGCGGTGCTGGCCATCGCGCTCGTCGGCCTGGTCGTGAACTGGACATCGGCGTGGATTCTCGCGCGCGCCGGCGCCTCGCTCAATGCGCGGAGCGCGCTGCTGCACGTTCTGTCGGATCTGCTGGGATCGGTTGCCGCGATCGTCGCCGGCGCGGTGATCGTGTTCACGGGATGGACACCAATCGATCCGATCCTGTCAATCGCGGTCTCGCTCCTGATCCTGCGCTCGACGTGGCGGCTGCTGGCGCAATCGACGGGCGTGCTGATGGAAGGCGTGCCGGCGCATCTCTCGTACGACGAGATCGGCCGCACTCTGGCGCGTGTGCCCGGCATCGCTGCGATTCACGATCTGCATGTGTGGCACATGACCAGCGAGCGCGCAGCGCTGTCCGCGCACGTACTGATCCGCGAGCCCGCCGAGTGGCCGCAAACGCTGGCGGCGGCGCAACGGCTGCTCGCGGAACGCTTCGGCATCGATCATGTCACGCTGCAGCCGGACTGGCGCACGCCGGTTCCCGGCAAGCGGGTAATCCCGGTAACGCCGGTTTCAACCGACGACAAGCCGATCGTCCATTAGCGCCCGAACGCCTACAGCCAACCGATCTTCTTGAACCAGAGGTAGAGCCAGATATCGATCCCGACCATCGCCGCCATTGCCAGCGGGTAGCCCCACAACCAATCCAGCTCGGGCATGTGCCTAAAATTCATGCCGTAGATCCCGGCAATCATCGTTGGGACCCCGATAATTGCGGCCCAACCCGCAAGCTTCTTGGTGACCTCGGTCTCGTTCAGGCTGATCATGCCTAGGTTGACCTGAATCGCCGTGGTCTGCATGTCGCGGATGCCTTCAATCGACGCGTGCAGCCGCTGGAGGTGGTCGAAGACGTCGCGGAAGTATTCGCCCATTCCTCTGCAAATCATGGGCACGCGCCCGCCGAATAGCTTGCTCGACGCTTCCATCAAGGGATCGACCGCATGCTTGAGCATCATCAGCTTCTGTTTCAACAGGTAAAGCCCCTCGATGTTCGAGCGCGCGGCGTTCCTGACGAAGATCTGCTCCTCGATCGCCTCGAGCTCGGTCTCGAGCGCGTCGAGAACGGGAAAATAGCGGTCGACGACGGCATCCATCAACGTGTAGAAAACATAGGCTGCTCCGAACTTGAGCAGTTGCGGCTCGCGCTCGGCACGCGCACGGACGTCGGAGAAGCCCTTTTCGGTTTTTAGGCGAACCGATAGGATGTAGTTCGGGCCGACAAAAATATCCACCTCGCCGGAGTTAAGCTGCCCATCCTTGATTTCGAGCGTCCGCAGGACCGCAAACAGCGAATCGCCGTATTCCTCGATCTTCGGCCGCTGGTGACCGTGGCGCGCGTCCTCGACCGCGAGCTCGTGCAGCCCGAACTCCTGGCGCATTTCTTCGAGCTCCGCGGGCTCCGGATCCTTGAGCGCCACCCAGATGAAGCAGTCGGGCCGCTTGAGGTACTCGCTGATGTCCTCCTTAGGGATGTCGGCGAGCTTCCGGCCTTCTTCGTACGCGACGCAATTCACGAGCATGATGACGAGTCTCCGCTGTGGCGCGATCATAGCGGCCGCCGTCCCGCGCTGCCACCGCGACTTGCCGAACGCGTCACGCGGCGTGTGCTGGGCTCATAAC
>JALYSM010000150.1 GCA_030854785.1 Pseudomonadota bacterium | reverse complement strand
ATGATCAAGTTTCAAGTCCTGAACACCCGTGCATTTGCTCGTAGTTCAGAGCTTCCCTAGGAGGTTTGCTTCAGCAGGACCTGGGCGGCGGCGAAGCACAGCCAGGGAAAGCAGTTGATCATTTTGGTCAGGTGGCGCAAACCGCGCCACCTGAGTTGGTCAGTCAGGGGTTGGCGGCGGCCTTTCGCTCGGATGAAACACCACCGTTCGGGCAGATGGTGGCTCAACTATTCGGGCAAGCGAACCCGCAGCAACAGGCCGGTATGTTGACCCAATTTGCTGGGAAGCCTAGGACCGGCAGCAATTGCCGCGTTGACCAGCCGCGGCGCCCTCTCTGGACTTTTCGGGCAAGGCGCTGGGAACGTGGCCGGCCAGGTCTCGCCTCAGCAGGCGAGCCAAGTGACCCCCGAGCAAGTTCAGGAAATCGCGACACGTGCGGAGCAACACAGCCCGAGCATCGTCGACAAGCTCAGTGAGTTCTACGCTCAGCATTCCGGCTTAGTTCAGACGCTCGGTAGTGCGGCATTGGCGATTGCGCTCGCGCACATGGCTAGCAGGACAAGGCGCTGACGCCTATAGGTCGAACGCGGGCGTCGAATGAAATGTAATCCGATATTGTTTGTCCGGTCGAGTCCATGTCAGGACAAATTAGACCTCCGATCGCTTCTTTACTTCGATCGGGTCCCAACCAGCGTGCGATACCGGGACAGGTGCCGGATCGCTTCCTTCGGCTTCCCGAGTCTTTGGCAGAGCAGCGCCAGGTTGTAATGGCAATCGGCCAGGCCGGGATTCCCGCGCAGCGCCGCCTCGTACGCTTGCATCGCTTCCGCCTTCCGATCCATGTCGTCGAGGAGCACGCCGAGGTTGTAGAGCAGCGCGGCATCGCTGCCACACGCTTTGATCGCCGCGCGATAGGCCTGCTCGGCTTTCGCGAAGCGGCCAGCTTCATGCAGAAGCCGCCCCAGGTTGATGTAGGCATCGAGGTGTGCCGGATCGGCGGCGATGGCTTGCTCGTACGCCCGCAGCGCAGCTTCGGCGTCCTCTCGCTCCAGCGCCGCCCCTTGGTCGAACCACTCCTGCGCGCCGCGCGGCGCCTCGGCCGCCGTCTTGCGTTCGATCACGTTCAAGGAACCGTCGGCAGGATTGCCCTCGAACTCGAGGAGATACTGTCCGGATTCTGCTTGCCAGCGGCTGCCGCCTTCCCTGACCACGACCCGGTCGGCCACGGCGCAGATGCTGAGTCCGGATAGCGGCATCGCATCGGGAAGGTGGCGGCGAAGCTCCTTTACGGATCTCGTGATCCGCCTTTGCGGCACCTTCGCGTCGGCAAGCGCCTGGGCCGTGCGCAGCACGATCAGGTCCTGGAAGGAAAACCGCCAGGCGCTACGGGGTCCGCGCGTCGGCGACACGAATCCGGCTGCGATCAACGCTCGAATCGTGCTGCGCGGCAGGCGAAGCAGCTTCTCGACGTCGCGGACGCCGTACTGGTGCATGGACCCGCCGCCTTGCTTGCTAGGCTTTTTTCTTGACGCCCTTGCGCGTCGCCGGCATCGCCGGCTCGGTCTGCTGTGCCCGCTTGGGCGGCTTGCGCGCCTCAGCTTGCGCCTCGCGCGCCTTTGAGGGCGCAGCCGCCTTCTTCTCGAGGCTGGCGCGCAGCGCTTCCATGAGGTCGATGACCTGTGCGCCGCCGCCTTCGGGCGCCTCGGCCAGCGTGATCTCCTGACCCTCGACTTTCTTTTGCACCGCTGCCTCGATGCGTGCACTCACTGTGTCGGTATACGCGCTGGGATCGAACGTGTCGGAGGCCTGTTGCTCGATAAGTTGCTTTGCCAGCTTGAGCTCGGCATCTTTCACCTCGGTCTTCGGAATCTCGAGTTCCTTGATCGCCCGCACCTCGCCCGCGTAAAGGAGCTGCTGCATGACGAGGCCGTCCTCGACCGGGCGGATCATCACGATGTACTGCTTGCCGCGGGCGGCCCAGCGCCCGAGCGCGCAGCGCTTCGACTCGCGCAATGCGCTTGCAAGCAGCGCGAAAGGCTTGGCGCCCCCCTTGTCGGGGGCAAGGTAGTACGCCTTGTCGAAGTACACCGGGTCGACCGCTTCGATCGGCACGAATTCGGTGATCTCGGCCATGTGCGTGCCCGCCTCTTCCATCGCCTTCAGCTCCTCGGGCGAGAAGATGACGTATTGGTCCTTGGCGAACTCGTAGCCTTTCACCATGTCTTCGCGCGCGACCGGCACCTCCTCCTTGAGGCAGATGTACTGCTGCTTGAGGCGCGACCCGCAGCTCTTGTGCAGGAGATTGAAGGAGATCACGCGGCTGGCCTCGGTGGCCGAATAAAGCTTTACCGGGATCGACACCAGCCCGAACGAAACCGTCAAACTCGCAATCGATCGTGCAGCCATGTTCTTGCCTCCGTTGGGTCAGGCCCAGCGATGTTCACATCATATTGTAATCCATGAGGATTTTGCCAGCCCGCCGGTATCGCGGAGCAGCGGCGTTGTTGTTTTGTGATACGCTATAGAACGATCGTTCGATATCACGATGTCCCGCACCGGTTTCGCGCATCTCCCGCTTCACGGTGGCAAGGCTCCGCGCTATCTCTTCGCTACATCCCTTCCCATTCGGTGACGACGACGGCAGCCGAATCTCCGGGCTGCACGCGCCCTTGGCCGCGCGTCGCCCACAGCATGCCGGAGCGTTTGTAGTTCAGGATCGTCGGCGGCCGCGACGGATCCTCGATCGCATAGATCGCCGCTGCCGGCTGGCCCGCCTCGACGCGGGTACCGAGCTCGTGGAAAGGCCGATAGATGCCGCCGCACGGCGAAAACCCGTAACAATCATGGTCGGCCAGGATCATTGTCGTGGTCGGCACGCCACCATTGTCGGGTTTGCCGTCGATGATGCCGAAATGCTTGAGCACGTTGCATACGCCGCGCTCGGTGATGGCGAGCCCACCCAGCTGCACGCGATTGCCGCCGCCCAGTTCACTTGACAGCGACAGGATGCCCAGCCCCTCCGCGGTCGACTGGAACGTGGCCGCTCCGTCGACCTCCTTGCTCACCACGTGGTACGGCGCGCCGAAGGCGCGGGCCAGCTCGGTCGTCCGGCGCGTGAAGGCAAGGTCGTCGAGAATATGCGACATGGTGCAAGGCAGACAGTCGAGCGAGCGTCCACCGGAATGCAGATCGGTCACCACATCGCAGAGCGGCAGTAGCACCGCGCTCACATAGTGCGCCAGCATGTAGGCCAAGCTGCCATCGGCATCGCCTGGAAAGCACCGGTTGATGTCGCGCCTGTCGATCGGCGACAGGCGCGTGCCGGCCTGCGCCGCCGGGAAATGCAGGGCAGGGATGATGATGACGCGGCCTTGCACAGCGGCTGGGTCGAGCTGCCGCGCCAACTCGTGTAGGGCGATCTGTCCCTCGTATTCGTCGCCATGCACTCCGCCGGTCAGCAGCACGGTCGGGCCGGCTCCGTTCTTTACGACGACGACCGGCACGCCGATCGTGCCCCAGCAGGAATCGTTCTGCGAATGCGGCAGACGCAGCGCGCCGAACTGCTTGCCGGGTTTGTCGTAGTCGATCTCGGCGATGACGCGTGTGCGGATTGTCGACGGTTCGGCAACGATGGCAGCCATCCACGTCTCCTGCTCGCAGCTAGCTGCGCGGCTTCAGCGCCAGCGGCCAGCGCTCCAGGCTGGCCAAGGACAAGTCGGCGAGGTTCGCCGCCGGCGCCGGCCCGGCGTTCAGCCGCGGCGTGCCCCCATTAACGATGGCGACGATACGCTCGGCCACCCAATCGGCGACGCGATCGTCGACCCGTCGGAAATCGACCTGCAGCAGCCCGATGTCGGCCATTAGGTTGCGGACAAAGATCGACGGGGTCTCTTCCCACAGCGCGCGGGAAAGATCGAACGCCGAGATACCGGCCTGATCGGCCTGCACGAACAGGAGCAGGCGATGGAAGGCATGGCTCGTCGCATCTTCCTCGAGCGTCACGGTCATGCCGCGCAGTTGCTCGATCTTCGCCTTGGCCCGTTCGAGCCGCATCGTGAGATCGCGCGCGCGCTTGCCGTGATCGAGCGCCATCCACCGCTCGAGCGCGGCGATCGCGCCGATCACCGTCTCCTTGCCGGCCTTCATCGGCCGGCCGATGCCGCGCTCCTGATAAGCGCAAGCCTGCATCAGCTCCATGCGGCCGGCTACGACGCCGCCGGTGAGGCCGGCGAACGCCTTCTGCGTGCTGAAGATGACGATGTCGGCGCCGGCCTTGAGGAACATCCGCGGATCGGGCTCGGCCGCGCCGTCAACGATCACCGGGACACCGGCCTCGTGGCAGACCTCGCAGAACGTTTCGAGGTCGACCAGGCCGCTCTGCACGGTATGGTGCGAGACGACGTAGAGGGCGGCAGCCGTATTGGCATTGAGCGCGGCATGCAGCTGGTACGCGCCGCACTCTGTCGCTGCGCCGATCTCGATCACCCGTGCGCCGGCGATCCGGATGTTCTGCGCAACATTGCCGCCATAGGTTACGTTGTGACCGCGCTGAATCACGACTTCGTTCTTCATGCCGGCGGTGTCGGGAAGCTGCTCGACGCGCGCCAGATTGCGGCCAGTCATGCAGGCGGCGATGGCAACGGTGATGCCGGCGGCCGTGCAGTTAGTAACAAATCCCGCCTCCGTTTCCAGGGCCGACGCGATCGTCGCCGAGGCGACGCTCTGCAATTCCGCCATCTCCACCGAGTGCGGCACGAGTTCGCTCACCGCCGCAACGACCTCCGGGCAAACCGGGCTCGCACCCTTGGTCGTCTCGGTGCCGGAAACATTGACGATGCGCCGCAATCCCAGCCGTTCGAACAGACCCGGTTGCGAGGTCGAGGTATCGGGCATGGATGTCCCTCAGTTCGGCGTGATGCCGTAGAAGCAGGCGACATTGTCACCTAGCACCAAGTCCTTCTCCCGCGCGGTCAGAAACGGGCAGTACCGCCGCACATAGTCGAGGCTTTGCGCGTAGGTGCAGAACCGTTCCACATTGGGCATGTCGGAACCCCAGACCAGCTTCTCGGCGCCAAGCTTGTCCCGCATGTCCTTGATCAGGCTCTGCGCCTCCGGATACGGGTAATCCCAGACGCCGCCCCAGGTGATCGGGAACATGATTTCAATCACCAGGTTCTCCCGCTTGTAGACGGAAGCCACGTCGTCGGGCCAATCCCAGGGGCCGCTCGTCGCGAAGTGCTGAACCGGCGGGCCCATCGCAAGGTGGCACGGCATCCCGGGAAATTGCGCGAGCACGCGCCCCAACCGCTGCAGATTGGCGACGTAGCCCGCTTTGTCGTAACTCGGGCCTGCGGAGAGCTCGATGCACAGCTTGATGCCGAGCGAGGCGAGCTTCTCCCAGAACGGCATCATCTTCTTGTCGTCGAGGCCCCACTCGAAGCCGGTGCGCGAGAAGCCGTCGACATTGTAGTAGAGGCCGCGAAGGCCGAGCTCGCGATAGGCGCGGTCGATCTCCGCCATTTCTTCCGGGGTGCTGGCCAGCCCCTCGTCGACATGCATGAGGGCGGTCATCTTGCGCGGATATTGCTTCTGCGCCATCGCATTGTAGTCGTTCATCCTGCCATAGGCGCTGCCCGCCTGCAGGACGCAATGATCGACGCCGGCATTGGTCATCTGCGCCAGCATGAGCTCCGGCGGCGCGGCCATCTCCTGCATGCCGACCGGCATGTACTGGATGTGATAGTCCTCTGCGTCGACCGTGAACTCGAGCTGCCCGAAACGGCCGACGCGGAAATCGACGTCGTTCAGCCCGTTCCACGAATTGTCACTGGCGCTGGACATCGCCTTGGTGTCGGACAGCGCGCCGTCCCGCGTGCGGAACGTCTTCGCCACAGTGCGGGTCAGCGCCCTCTGCATGTAGCGCTTGTGGACGTAGCGCGATTCGTGACCGCAGGCCCCGATCCAGTCCTGGAACACATGGGCGTGGCAGTCGATGATCATGCTTCGTCGTCTCCTTCCGCAACGCTTTCGCGCGGTGCTAGTTCCATTGGCGCGGCAGCCACAGCGCGATGTCCGGGAACGCGATCAGCAGCGCCATCATAGCGATCATCGTGATGACGAAGGGGGCGGCGCCGACGATCACGTCGTTCAGCGCGCCCCGGCCGCGCACGCCCTGCACGATAAACAGGTTGACGCCGACCGGCGGCGTGATCATCGCCGCTTCGACCAGGATGATGATGATGATCCCGAACCACACCGGATCGTAGCCGAGCTTGAAGATGACCGGCGCGATGATCGGGATCGTGGTAATCATCATGGCCATGGTCTCCATGAAGCAGCCGAGGATCAGATAGAAGACGATGACGGCTATCATCGTCTGCAGCGGCGTCCAGCCGAGCCGCAGGATGAAATCGTTGATCTGGTTGGTGAGCCCGATCGCCGAAATGACGAAATTGAGGAAGAAGGCGGCGGTGAAGATGAGCAGCACCAGCGCCGTCGTCCGCATCGTGCCTTGCGACGCCACACGGATCACATCCCAGGTCAGCCGCCGGTGGGCCGCGGCCAGGACGAGCGCGGCGACAACCCCGAGCGCGGCGGATTCCGTCGGCGTCGCGATGCCGGCGTAGATCGAGCCGATGACGACGAGGAACAGCAGCAGGGGCGGCACCAGCGCGGGCAGCGCGGCGATGCGCTGCTGCCAGTCGGAGCGGACGGGGGTCCCGTCGAGTCGGCGGTTGAACAGACACGCGACGATAATCGTCCCCATGAACATGGCGGCCAGCCCGAATCCCGGGATGAACCCGGCGAGATAGAGCTTGGGGATCGAGGTCTCTGTCAGAATGCCGTAGACGATCATGTTGATCGACGGCGGGATGAGAATGCCGAGCGTGCCTCCCGCCGCCAGCGAGCCGAGGAAAAGCGGCTGGTTGTAGTGGTATTTGCGCATCTCCGGGATCGAGACCGTGCTGATCGTCGCCGCGGTGGCGGCGCTCGAGCCGGAGGTAGCCGCGAACAGCGCGCAGGCGCCGATATTGGCGTGCATCAGACCGCCCGGCAGCCACGACAGCCAATGCGTCATCGCGCCGTACATCCGCTCGGCGATGCCCGAGCGCAGCAGGATCTCGCCCATCATGATGAACAGCGGAATGGTGACGATGAGAGAATCGGCGCCGGCATGCCAACTCGTCTCGCCGATAGCGCGGATCAGCGGCGTGCCGGTAAAGATCGCTGCGAGGATGAGTCCCAGCAGCGCCAGCGACGCGGCGACCGGAATGCCGATCCCCATGAGCAACACGAGCAGGCTGACCGATGTCCCGATCATGACTTGGTCCCGGAGAGCTCAGATTCGCGGCGCCGCGCGTCCTTGATCTCGTCCAGGGCCTCCTCCTCGACCGTGAACGATCCGACGAGCCGGTTCACCTGTGCCGCGTCGCCTTTGATCAGACAGCGGCCGACCACGACGAGCATGATCACCGATGTGATGAAAAACAGCCCCAGCCCGAGCAGCCACAGACCCTGCGGAATCCACAGCGGCGTCTGCAGCGGTGTCATCGCCGTGGAACCCTTGACGAACGAGAACGAGAAGACCGACGCGCCGTACCACAGCATCATCGACGCCAGCCAAGCGAGCGCGAGCAGCGCCAGAAGATCAAACCAGGCGATGATGCGTTGCGGGAAGAGGCGGATTAACGCATCGACCCGAACATGCACGCGTCGCAGCAGGGCGTAGGAGAATGCCCAGGCCGAGGTCACCGCCAAAACATACGACGATATCTCGGTCGCCGCGCTCAGTCCGATACCGAAGACGGTGCGCAGCATGACTTCCACGCAGACGAGGACGGCAACGCCGATGATGGCAAGCCCACCCAACATCGCGGCCGCTTGGGATAACCGCTCGACCAGCCGCAGCACGGCATCAATCCCCTTCGCTGCGTTGGTCGCAGCAGATATGCCCGCTTGCGCTTCAGTTCAACGTGAAGCCGACCACGGGACCGATCGACTTATTCCACTCCTTCACGCAGTCCGCTCCGCACCGCTTGGCCCAATCCGGCATGATGGTCGATGACAATATCTTCTTGGACAGGGCCAGATCCGCGGCACTCGGCTTGACCAGCGTCATGTTGCCCTTGTAGCCGTATTTGCACGGATCCTTGCCGATGCTGCAATCGATGCCATCCTGCTCCTCCTCGGCGACGACCGACCACAGGCGGTCATTGAACCAGTTGAACTGGCTCAGCAGAAACGCCTGCACCTTCGGGTCGAGCTTGTTCCAGCTCTCGATACTCGCGCCGTGGAAATGCATCGCCCACCCCGCGTAGAGCGTCAGCATGTGCGACGTCACTTCGTGCATCTTGTTGGTGTTGCCGGAGAGCGTGCCGGTGACGGCGCAGTCGATCACGCCGCGCTGCAGCGCGGGCGTGACTTCGCCGAACGGCATCGTCACGGGAATCGCGCCGAATCCCGCCGCGAGGTCCGACATCGACTTGTTGAACACGCGTACCTTTTTGCCCTTGAGGTCGGCGCCGCTCGTGATCGGCGTCTTGCACCAGAAGACCTGCGGCGGCGACGGAAACAGCATCAGCAGTTTGACGCCGTACTCCTTCTCCATGATGCTGGCGAGATAGGGCCGATAGGCGTCGGCGATCTTGCGCGTCGTCGCCATGTCGGGCGAAAGGCCGGCGAGGTCGAAACCTTCGAAGGCCGGGCTGTCGCCGGACATGTAGGTGATCACGCCCGACGAGAAGTCGATCACGCCGAGCTTCATCAGCCGCAGGATTTCCGTGCCCTTGAGGCCATGCACGTCCTGCGCCGTGAGCTGGGCGGTGACCTTGCCGCCCGATTCCTTCGGAATGCGCTCTTCCCAGAACGGCTTCTCGCCGGTCTTGAAGCTGTTGAGATGGCTCTGCAGGCCGATGACCTTCAGATGGGTGACCGGGAGGTCCTGCGCCAAGGCGGGCGCCGTCCACAGCAATCCCGCGCCGACGATCGCTATCGTTGCGATGGTTCCGAGTCTGATCATGGTGCCCTCTCTCGATCACGCGTCTGCGGATGCCGATTAGAGCGGTCCAATCACCGGCGAATTCGCTTCGCTTCGTGATTAGAGAGGCTATCACTTACCGTACAGCTTGTGAACCCGTCTGACCATTGCTGCACGTAGCGCCTCGACCTCGTCTACCTGGCGAAGCGCGGCAGCCATAGTACGAGATCGGGGAAAATGCAAATGATCGCGATCATGATTACCAAGGTCACGACAAAGGGCGACGCGCGGATGATCACGTCGTGAAGCTGCCCGCGGCCGCGCACGCCCTGCACGTATTGGTCTTTCGCGAATTCATAGCCTTTCACCCTGTCCTCGCGCGGCACCTACTCCTTGAGGCAGATGTACTGCTGCTTGAGGCGCGATCCGCAGCCCTTGTGCAGGAGATTGAAGGAGATCACGCGGCTCGCCTCGGTGGCCGAACAGGGCTTCACCGGGATCGACACCAGCCCGAACGAAACCGTCAAACTCGCAATCGATCGTACAGCCATACTCTGCCTCCGACATGGTTAGGCCTTGGCACGATCGAGCGCTCTCTCAAGGCTCTGTTTGCGCTCCAAAGCGTCTTTCCAGCGGTCACCCGTTTGCGCCAGGCGCTCGGCCGCATTGGTGATCCTGAAATCGAGCGGGTGCGCGCCCGCGAGCTCTTCCCACGTGAGCGGCATGGACACCGGCGCCCCGGGCTCGCCCCGCGGTGAATAGGCGACGTTCAGCGTCTTGCCGCGGACGTTCATGTTGTAGTCCATGAAGATCTTGCCCGTCCTCTTCGGCACGCTCCACTCGAGCGTGATGTCCTTCGGGTGCAGCCGCATGAGATGCCGGCCGACCAGTTCCGACACATGGCGCGCGGCGTCGAAATCGATCGTGCGGCGGATCGGCACGAACACGTGCAGGCCGGTCTTGCCTGAAGTCTTGACGATGGGCTTGAGCGACATGCCCTGCAGAAGCTCGCGCAGCCAAAACGCCACTTCCTTGCCCTTTTCGAACGCGATCGTGTTGAGCTCCGGTTCCGCCCCCTTCGCTTCTTTCCCGGAGTAAATGTAGGGATCGATGTCGAACAGCACGTAGTCGGGATAGTTGAGCACCGAGCCCTCCAGCGCCGCGAGCGAGGATGCGTAGTCGGTGCTCTTCGAGTGCGCGTCGGGTCCGGGCTTCGCACGCGAATGCCAGACGTGGAATTCGAGCGTCCCGGATTGGGCGAGCCACAGCAGCGTCGGGAGGTTGTTGCACAGGAGGTACTCGTGGCTCTCGTCCTTGTGGCTGGAGAACACGGTGATGGTCTCGACGAAATCCGGCCGCTCCTGCTCCCAATGCTTCTGGAAGAAGCGCTGCCCGCGGATCCCGTCGGGCATTCGGATCATGGTGAGCGGGCGATCGGCGAGGTGCGGCAGAATGAAGGCAGAAACCTGCGCGAGATAGCGCAACAGGTCGCGCTTGGTGAGCGCGGGCTGTTTGAGCGCCGGATCCGCCGGCCAGTAGACGCGATCGAGATGCGTCAGGCGGATGCGATGCGGTCCCACCGCAATCGTGAACGTGGGTTTGGTGTTATCAAGCTGCGCCATGACTTCGTCGACCGTGCCGCCGCCGGCGGGTGGAGCTTGCGGCGCAGCGCCAGGTGCAGAGCGCCGCACTGCCTTCGGGTCGACGTCATCGCGCAGCCGCCGGAAAACCGGGGCGCGCAGGGCGCCGTCCTCGGTCCAGCTTTGGAAGCTCACTTCGGCGACGGCTTCGGGCTCGACCCAGGTCGTCGGGGCATTGAGCACCGGCTTTTCGGCGAATGGACAGGTGCTTCTTTGGAGGCGCTCCAACCGCTCCTTCACTTGCGCAAGCGTGCGCTCGTCGAAGCCGGAGCCGACGTGCGACGCATAACGAAGCTTGCCCTTGTCCCAGTACCCGATGAGCAGGGCGCCGAGCGGGGCGCGCGAACCCTTCCCGCGCGTGTAGCCACCGATGACAAAATCGGCGCTGCGTGTGGGCTTGACCTTCAACCATGACGCCGAGCGGCGGCCAGCCTCGTATCGGCTGTCCTTGCGCTTGCCGATCACGCCCTCGAAGCCGCTGGCGAGCGCTGCGGCCTCCAATCCAACCCCGTCTTCCGACGCATGCACGAGCTGCACCAAAGGGGAAGGCAGGAGGCATTGGGCAAGATAGCGCCGACGATCCCTGTAAGGCATCTTGCGCAAATCGATTCCGGCGAAATGCAGCAGATCGAAGCAGCAGAAGACCACGGGCGCACTCTGGTCGGCCGCCGCGATCTCCCGCTCCGTCTTCAACTGGGCGCGATTCTGCAGCGCTGCGAAGGAAGGCTTGCCGCTCGCGTCGAAGGTCACGATCTCCCCGTCGAGGATCATGCCTCTCGCGGCCTGCTTGCCGAGCTCCGCGGCGAGCCGGGGAAAAGTTGCGGCCAGCTCGAGTCCTCGTCGCGACCGCAGCTTGACCCCGTGCTCGTCGATGAAGGCGAGCACCCGATAGCCGTCGAGCTTGGGCTCCCACATCCAGTCCGGGCGATTGAACGGGGCTTCGCCCGATTCGGCGAGCATCGGCGGGAGCTTGGCGGGCATCGGCTCGATTGCGCCCGAGGGGACGAGCTGCGAAGCGGCGATCCGGTGCGCGGGTACGACCTTGAGGTCTTCGACCGCCACGCCGGAGAGGACCGAGCGGTTCTGCGCGGTCACATCGACGGCAGCGGCGAACCGGTCCTTGTGCTTGATGAGGAGCCACTGCTTCTTGTCCTTGGTGCGCACCAAGGCGAAGGAGCCTTTGAGCTTCTCGCCGCGAAGCAGGATGCTCAACTTGCCTTTCTCGATGCCTTCCATGACCTGCTGCTCCGCCTGCCCGCGGTCGTGAAACCAGGTCGCGCCGCCCTCGTCGGGCGAATAGACCCCGCAGTCCCAGACGATCACTTCGCCCGCGCCGTATTGCCCCGGTGGAATCACGCCTTCGAACGAGGCATAGTCGTAGGGGTGATCCTCGACGTGCACCGCCAGGCGTTTCTCGCCTGGATCGAGCGCGGGGCCCTTGGGAACCGCCCAAGACTTGAGGACGCCCTCGCATTCGAGGCGGAAGTCGTAGTGCAGTTGTCGGGCGGCGTGTTGCTGGACGACGAACAGCAAAGGCCCACCGCCTGTCGTCGGCACCGCCGGCGCCGGCTCGGGCGTGGCTGTAAAAGTCCGTTTGGCGGAGTATTCGCTTAGTTGGTTTTTCGCCATGCCGAGATTCTAGGGGAGGAACGTGCACGTGACAGCGTCGAGGCTACTGGCAGGTGCAAGCGGCTATTCGTTCAAGGAATGGAAGGGAAACTTCTATCCGGAAAAGATCAAGCCGGAGGACATGCTAACCTTTTATGCCGAGCGCCTGCCGACAGTCGAGATCAACAACACCTTCTATCAAATGCCGAAGGTGGCCGTGCTCGAGACCTGGGCCTGCTCGACGCCGGAGCACTTCCGGTTCGCGATCAAGGCGTCGCGCCGGATCACTCATATGGCGCGGCTCAAAGCGGAGACGGCGGCCGACTCGGTCGATTTTCTCTACAAGAACCTCGCGTCACTCGGCGCCAAGCGTGGTCCGGTGCTGTTCCAGCTGCCGCCGTTCCTAAAGAAGGACCTGCCGCGTCTCACCGAGTTTCTTTCCCTGCTCCCCGAAGGACACGGCGCTGCGTTCGAATTTCGCAACGACAGCTGGTTTGCCGACGATGTTTACGACGCCCTGAAGGCGGCCGGGTCGGTGCTGTGTCTTTCCGAGCGCGAAGACAACGCCCCTCCGCCTTTGGTGGAAACGGCTCCCTGGGGCTATGTCCGGCTTCGACTCGAAACGTACTCGGATGAGGATCTCCAGGAGTGGGCGCGCAGGCTCGAGGCCACGTCGTGGCGCGAAATCTACGTGTATTTCATGCACGAGCCGACCGCCCCGGGGTACGCGCAAACGCTGACGCGCTTCGCTTCGCGTGAGGGCTAGATAAAAGGCACTGGCTGGTATTCTGTCGCGCGATGCAGGTCGACATTCCCGGTCCGTCCAACGTCGAAGCGACGCAACCACGCGCCGACTTCCGGCTGGCGGCAACCACCGCGCTCGCTTTCGTCGCCGTGCTCTGGGTCATCCAGTTGTCGAACTGGGGACTGGACTTGGAATTCGAGCGTTTCGGCGTCCGTCCACGCCAGTTGATGGGGCTGCCCGGCATTCTTCTCGCGCCCTTGGTGCACGCCGGCTTCACCCACCTCATCGCTAACTCGCCGCCGCTGGCTGTGCTGGGTACGGCGATGCTGCACCTCTATCCGCAATCGGCCCTGAGAGTGTTGCCCGCGGTCTACCTGGGTCCGGGGGTGGCAGTATGGCTATTCGGCAGAAGCTCCATACACGTCGGCGCAAGCGGCTTGGTCTACGGGTTGTTCAGCTACATTCTTGTGGCTGGATTGATCCGCAGGGACAGGCGCGCGATTGCCGCATCCCTGCTGGTCTGCTTCATGTACGGCGCACTGGTCTGGGGTGTACTACCGATCCAGCCAGAGTTTTCCTGGGAAACCCACTTGGCGGCCGCACTGATCGGCGTTCTGTTGGCCATCATGCTTCGGCGCCTCGACATTCCCCCGCGCACCCGCTACTCGTGGGAAAGCGAAGCGGAACAAAACGAGCACAAGCACGGCAACTACGACGATACCCGGGAAGAAAGTTAACGAGCATTGCCGCGTTCGCGATGCTCGCTATTTCATTCGCTTCAACGCCGTGCTCTCCCCACCCCGGAGGCGAGGTACATCGCAGGAACGGCGCACGATGTGGGCGGCGGATTCAACGCGTGATCGGGCGTTAGTTCCGCGTGACCGCGATCGCGGCTGTTTTGGTCACGCCTGCGTAGGACGCCGATATTGTCGCGGAGGTGTTTCTCTTCGTCGATGCAGTCGTCACGGTAAAGCTTTTCGACGTCGTGCCGGCCGCCACGACAACACTCGCGGGCACCGAAGCTCGAGACGGCTTCGTGCTGCCGAGCGCCACGACCACGCCGCCGCTCGGCGCAGGCGCAGTCAGCGTCACCCTGCCGGTGGCGGAGGTTCCGCCCTTCACGCTCGTCGGGTTGAGCGTCAGCGTCATGAGCGCCGGCGCGGGGGCTGACGCGGGATTGACGGTAAACGTCGTGGTCTTGGTGACGCCGCCGTATGAGGCCGAGAGCGTCGTCAACGTCTGTGTGGTCACTGAGGACGTCGTGATGCCGAATGTCGCCGAGCTTGCTCCCTGGCTCACCGAAACGCTTCCCGGAACAGTAACCGCGCCTGTCGCGCTCGCCAGTGAGACGAGCGCGCCGCCGGCGGGCGCGAGAGACGTGAGCGTCACCGTGGCGGTCGACGGGTTTCCGCCGATGACGGGATTCGGACGGGCGCTGACCGAGCCGAGCGCAGCCGCGCCGGAGGGCGGACTCCATCCCAATTGCACCACCTCGAAATCACTCGCTGTCACCAGCGAAAATGCGGGGTTCAATATGCCGTTGTTCCAGCGCGTATCGAACGTTCCGGTGATGAACATGTCGCTGCCGTTGTCGGCGACGATGACACCGTATTTCTGCATCGCGCGGAAGATCTTCTGCACGTTCGGATCGGAGGTCCGCAGCGCCGGGTCCTGCCCGGCGACGTTGGTCTTCAGGCGCAGCCGCGCGCCCATGGGGAGCGCACCCGGGGTCGATCCCGCGCGGTGCGAGGCGGGATAGACGTAGCCGTTGGTCGCGCGTACGGTGACGCGGAAGGCGTGGCCGATGTCCGTGACCGCGGGGTTCCACGCCTCGTCATAGCGAACAAGGCCGGGAAGAATCGCGAGGCCCGCAGCGTCCGCAGAAGTCCAGGTGTCGGGCCGACGGTTGTTCGTGTTCATGTCGAAGAATGCGCCCGAGCCCGCGTACCACTTCGACTGAGTTGCGTCGTAGAAGACGTTGTAGAGCTCGTAGAGATGATTGTTCGTGCAATCGATGATGAGGAGGTGGCGGTCTTCGCTGCGCTGGTCGACGTTGCCCGGCGCGCCGCCCTCGATCCAGTGCGGCTGGGTGATGGCTTGCGCCGGGATCGGGTAGAACGGGACGCCTTGCCCGGTCGAATAATTGACGCCATCGCTCTCGTCCCAGTATTGGAACGTGACCGCCTGCTTCGGTTGCGACCCGTCGACGATCGCGTAGGGCATGCCGTAGGTGTCGACGCTGCCGGGCGACACTTCGCCCCCGAAGTCCGGATGCAGATGCCGCGTGCCGCCATTGTTGATGAAGGAGATGTAGCTTGCGGAGCCCGGATCGACGGGCGCTCCAGAAATGTCGAGATTCCACCAGTTAGTCGAGGGAAAGAGCGGCAAAGGAACACCCGGCGCGGCACCCTGGACGGGCACCGATGCCGGGCATTGCGCGGGCGATGCCGGAGCGGCAAGGAGAACCAACGCAATCGCCAACAACAGGTGTGGAAGCTTCGAACGCATGGATGCCTTTCGGGACAGCGGCGGAATATGCATTTGTCATAGTACGCTCCACGATGCACTGACGCAATGACGATCGCAAAGACGAACACTGTTACGACCGGCGCACACTTGTCGGATACAGGAGTGCAGCGGCCGATCGGTGGCCCGGAAAATCTCCGGTGAGATGACTTCATGCAGCACGTCAAGGCGCTATTTTTCGATGTCTTCGGTACCTTGGTCGATTGGCGCGGCTCGATCGCCAGGGAAGCGAGAACCATCCTCTCGCCTCTTGGCGCCGCCATCGACTGGAACGCGTTTGCCGATGCGTGGCGCGACCAGTATCAGCCGGCGATGGACGAGGTGCGCAGCGGCCGTCTGCCGTTTTCCAAGCTCGATGTGCTGCACCGGCGAAATCTGGATGTGATCCTCGAGGATTTCGGACTCGACCATCTGGACGAGCTCACGCGCGCAAACCTCAATCTCGCGTGGCACCGTCTCGACGCGTGGCCGGATACGCGGCCAGGATTGGCGAGATTGCGCACAAAGTTCTGGATCGCGCCGTGCTCGAACGGCAACATCTCGCTCATGGTCGATCTCGCGCGACGCAACGGACTCATCTGGGACGCGATTCTCGGAGCGGAAATTGCGCGCGACTACAAGCCGAAGCCGGTCGTCTATCTATCCGCCGCCGCGGCTTTCGACTGCGAGCCCAGCGAGACGATGATGGTCGCAGCGCATTCATCCGACCTCGCGGCGGCCGCGGCGACTGGATTCCAAACCGCGTTCGTCGCTCGCCCGAACGAATACGGCGAAAGCAAAGGCGAGAGCCGCGCCAGCGTACCGGTCGATCTATCCGCTGCGAGCCTCACTGCTCTCGCCGATCAGCTCGAATGTGCGTGAGATCAAGCGAACGCCGGCCGCGCCGTCGCCCGTCGCAACAGGAAAACCGCGATCGAAACGTTCAGCAGATTGAACAGGATGCCATTAACGAACGCGGCCCTGTACGAGCCCGTCAGATCGAAGATCGCGCCTGACATCCACCCGCCCAGCGCCATCCCGAAGAGCGTGGCCGTGATGACCACGCCGACGCGGGCACCGGCTTCGCGGGGCGGGAAGTATTCACGCACGATGATCGCGTAGGAAGGGACGATTCCGCCCTGGAACAAACCGAACAGCGCCGAGATCACGTAAAGCGATACCGGCCCGTTGAAGGGCAGGAACAACAACAGCGCGAAGCCTTGCAGGCTCGAGCCAAGCAGTAACGTGCGCAGTCCGCCGATGCGGTCGCAGATGAATCCGAACGTCAGCCTGCTCACGATGCCGCAGCCAAGCATCAGCGACAACATCTCCGCGCCGCGCGCGGCACCGTAGCCGAGGTCGGCGCAGTAGGCGACGAGATGCACCTGCGGCATCGACATCGCCACGCAACAGGAAAGGCCGGCAACGATCAGCAGCGTTTGCAGCGTGCCGCTCGAAAGTCCGAGCGCGTGCGTGGCCACTCGAGTTGCGGCGCGCGAACCTGACATTTCCAGCTCGACGATCGGAGGTGGCCGCCGCAGCAGCAGCGCGAGCGGCAGCATGGTCGCAAGACAGAACACGGCGATGCCGACATACGTCTCGCGCCAGCCGACGCCCTCGATGAAGTGCTGCACGATCGGCGGCCAGACCGTGCCCGCGAGATAGTTTCCGCTGGCAAAGATCGCCACCGCGATGCCGCGCCGGCGCGCAAACCACATCGAAACGTGAGCGAGCAGCGGTGCAAAGGTCGCCGCGCTGCCCACGCCGATGAGCAAGCCCTGCGCGAGCGCGTACAGCCACAGGCTATGCGCGGATCCGGCGCCGGCAAACCCCAGCGCCATCGTTATCGTCCCGATGATGACCGGAGTCATGATCCCGAAGCGGTCCGCCAGCCGACCCATCAGGACGCTGGCCACTCCGAAGCCGATCATCGTCAGCGTATAGGGCAGCGATGCATCACCGCGCGCAACGCCGAATTCCGTCTGCACCGCGGGAAGCGCAACGACGACCGACCACATGCCGACGCCGCCGATGGTCGAGAGCGCGAGGCTCACCGCCAGGCGGATCCAGGCGTAGGGCGATTCGACTACGCCGTGCGCTTCTTTCATCGGACTCCCGTTGCGAGAGCCGCGATTGTGCCATGCGGGCCCGATCGACGCGGGGCGCCGATCGATCGGCGCCGCGACGACATGTCGCTGCCGCGTTCAGGAACTGCGCTGCGCTCTCACAAACGACGGCTCGCTGAACAACGACGTCACTGCTACTTTCTGAACAGCGGGCTCGTCGGGAACCACATAGAGGATCGGCGTGATCAATTCCTCGAAGATGCCTCTCAGGCTGCGCGCGCCGGTCTTGTACTCGAATGCCAGTTCGGCGATTTGTTCGAAGACCTTCGGGTCGATGGCCAGCTCGACGCCTTCATTCTCGAAGATTTCCCGGAACTGGCTGTAGATGGAGTTTTTCGGCTCGACCATGATCCGCACCAGCATTTTCCGGGTGAGATCCTGGAATCGGGCGATGATCGGCAACCTTCCGGTGAATTCGGGTATCAACCCGTACGTGAACAGATTGGTCGGCTTCACACGGGTGTTCAGCCGGTCCAAAAGCTTCTGATCGTCGGCTTTGGAAATCGCGACGTAGCCGTATGCCGGAGTCTGCGCGATGATTTCGTCGAGCCCGACGAACGCCCCGCCGCAGATGAACAGGATGTTGGTCGTATCGATGTATTGCGCGGCCCCCAGTTTCACCGGGGAGCCTTCCATGATCTTCAGGAGCGCGTGCTGAACGCTTTCGCCCGAGTTGCCCTGGCGCTGGTTGTCGGCTGCCTTGAGCTTGTCGATCTCGTCGATATAGACGATTCCATGCTGTGCCCTGCCGATATCGCCGTCCGCCTTGTCGACCAGGCGTTGCAGAATCGCCTCGATCTCTTCGTTGACATACCGGGTTTGCGCCAATGAGGTGGCTTCCGCGGTGACGAAGGGCACGTTCAGGACTCGCGACAGCGTGTTGCAAAGCAAGGTTTTGCCGGTCCCGGAAGAGCCGATGAGCAGGATATTGCTCTTGGTGATCGGGCTCGCGTCCCGCTGCGACTTCGCTATTTTCTTGAAATGCGAATAGACGGCGACGGCTACGGTCTTCTTGGCGTTATCCTGGCCGATCACGTACTGATCGAGATAGCTCACGATGGCACTCGGTTTGATTCTTTCGTCGAGCAAGGTCGTTTCCTGGCCGATGGAATCGTCCTATGATACCGATCCAACCCGTTCGCGGTTACTACCGAGAATCGGCAGGCCTGATCCATGGCTGGACCGACGCGCGATTTCTGGCAGCAGCGCTTTGTGGCAAACGAGACGCCATGGGATCGTGGCGCCGCGAGTCCGCAGCTCGCGGCCTGGCTCGCTTCCGGGACGCTCGCGCCCTGCCGCATACTCGTGCCCGGTTGCGGCGCGGGCCATGAGGTCGTAGCGCTCGCCCGGGCAGGTTTCGATGTCACGGCGCTCGACTACGCGGCAGCGGCGATCGCCTTGACGCGGGAACGTCTCGTTGGGGCGAACGTGCGGGCGACGCTGGTGCAGGCCGACGCGCTCGAATGGCAGCCCCCCGCGCCCTTCGACGCCATCTACGAGCAGACCTGCCTGTGCGCGTTGCATCCCGATCTTTGGCGCGCGTATGCCGACCGGCTCGACGTCTGGCTCGGGCCCGCCGGGCGGCTCTACGCGCTATGGATGCAAGCGTTTCGCGCCGGTGCGGCCGAGGGATTCATCGAAGGCCCGCCGTATCACTGCGACATCAATGCGATGCGCGCCCTTTTCCCGGCGTCACAGTGGGGATGGCCGCCACCGCCCTACACGCGCGTGCCGCATCCTCGAGGCTGGGCAGAGCTCGCGGTCGTGCTCGCACATCGTGCGCCTGCCGCGGCGAGCACGTAATGGCCGGATCGGCGCGTCATAACCTACGGGCGCGCGCCCGGTTGCCGACCTCGCGCTTGTCTCCGTCGGGACGCCGATAGAGCGTCAGCGGCGAAGTCAGAGTCCCGATGGCAACCCGGCCCATCGCAAGGTAGTATTTCGTTCCCAACTCCACTCGCTATCGAAGACCGCCCTGCGCTTTCGGTGCACCGACGATGATGCTGGAGGCAACACGTGAACCCGTTGACTATCGCAGCTGTTCTCTCGTTTGTGATCGCAACCGCGCTTGCTATCATGCTTTGGCGCGACGCGCATCGTCAGGCGTGCCGCCGGGTTCTCGATCTGGAAGACTAGGCAACCTCGTGGAAGTGTAAGAGCGGAGTGCGGGCGTCATCATCTTGAGGCACGCTTGCGCCGGGCTCGTAATGCCAAGGAGATGCACGATGGGAAACGAAAACAGCTACAGCGGTTCGTGTTTTTGCGGGGCCGTCCAAATCACAGTCAGCGGAGACCCGGTCGCCATGGGCTACTGCCACTGCGACTCGTGTCGCCGCTGGTCCGCCGGCCCGGTGAATGCCTTTACGCTCTGGAAGCCCGACGCCGTACGGGTCACCCGTGGCGCGGAAAACATCGGAACGTACAACAAGACCCCGCGAAGCTATCGCAAGTGGTGCAAGCTGTGCGGCGGACACATTTTTACCGAGCATCCCGGGATGGGACTTACCGACGTATACGCCGCGGTTATTCCGGATTTGCCGTTCAAGCCCGGAGTGCACGTGCACTATCAGGAAACGGTTCTGCATATCAAGGACGGCGTACCGAAGCAGAAGGATGTGCCCAAGGAAATGGGCGGCTCGGGCAATAGCGTTGCCGAGTAGAGCGCTATTGGCGTTCGCTCGCGTGCGCCAGGGGTGGGTGGAGTCTCGATAGGGCGTTCGCATTTACGCCCGACCGACTCGCAGGAATCAGGGAGCGGTCGCGATCCCGAAAGAGTCATCAGCCTCGTCGCCGGAAGGAGCAGCCCGTATGTCGAAATTTGATGCCGAGAAAGTGATCGCCGTAATGAACCGCATCCTCGAGGCCGAATTGGCCGGCGTCGTGCGCTATACCCATTATTCGTTCCTCGTCTTCGGATTCGGCCGCATTCCGATCGTTTCCTGGTTGCGCGGACAGGCGAACGAATCGCTGCTGCATGCGCAGCAGGTCGGCGAATGGATCACGACGCTGGGCGCCTACCCGTCTCTGGCGATCGGCCCGTTGCTGGACTCGCACCAGCACGACATCGCGGCGATGCTGCGCGAATCGCAGGAATCCGAAGGCGCGGCGCTGAATATGTATAAGGAGCTGCTGGGCCTCGTAGAAGGCCGTTTCGTCGCTCTGGAGGAGTTCGCGCGGCAGATGATCCATGCCGAGGAGCTGCACGCCGCCGACGTGGACAAGATGCTTCGCAAACCCGGCGAGCTCGCGTCGTTCGCGCCAAGACCGGGCTGATCCCGGAGCGGAAGACATCGAGGAATGTCGGCTGTGCACGATCTCTTGCCCGCTTGGCCGCTGCTTTCGGTCTTTCTGGTCGCGAGCCTGATCCTTGCGGTCACGCCCGGGCCGGCCGTGTTCTACATCGTGACGCGCAGCGTCGCGCAAGGCCGGCGCTCCGGCCTCGCTTCGGTCGCGGGCGTGGCGCTGGGCAATCTCGGCAACGCGATCGGCGCATCGCTCGGCCTGGCTGCGCTCTTCGCCGTCTCGTCGGTCGCGTTCACCGTCGTCAAGTATGCCGGCGCGCTGTATCTCGTCTATCTGGGGATACAGGCGATGCGCGCGCCTCGGTCCAACCGCGAGACTCCCGTTGCCGAGCCTGGGCCACTGCGGCAGGTCTTTCGCGACGGATTCGTCGTCGCGTTGCTCAATCCCAAAACTGCGCTCTTCTTCGCGGCCTTCCTGCCCCAGTTCATGCGCACCGACGTCGAGCCGATCGTCCAGAGCATCCTGCTCGGGTCGTTGTTCGTCGCTATCGCCGCGGTTACCGACACGGCGTACGCTGTCGCCGCGGGCACCGCCGCTCCCGCGCTCGGCCGCGCACGCGGCATCCGCGCGCTCGGCCGTTATCTCACCGGCAGCGCTTTCATCGGCCTGGCGCTCTTCACCGCACTCGCCGGAAGCGAGCGGGCGAAGTAGGACTTCGAGCGGCGGAGTGGGTCCCCGTGCGCGCAGCGCATGGGG
>JALYSM010000106.1 GCA_030854785.1 Pseudomonadota bacterium | reverse complement strand
CATCCGTCCAAGAGCGGGCACGCGCGTGCCCGCGATTGGCTACGGATGCGTCATCCCGGGCGAGCGCAGCGAGGTCCGGGATCCAAGTTTGTAGCGCGAGTTCGTCAGCGGTCCCAACTTGGGTCCCGGCCTCCGCCGGGACGACGATGCCCGGACTGCGCGGTCATAAACGGAGCTTAACGGCGCGATCAGAATAAACAAATTGAATTATAGGTGGCGCGACCATAATCTATGCATCGTGCTTAATTGCAGGATCGGACAACCGGTGGGGCCCTTCGGGGCGCCGCTTCCACAGGAGCAACGTATGAAAACCGTAGGTCAGAAGCTGGAATCGTTCAACGTCGTCGGCGTCAAGCCCGGCTTTAACCGGCACGAGGAGAATGGCGAGTCGGCCTTCGCGCCGATCGACGAAAAGTCCTTTCCGGGCAAGTGGAAGGTCATCTACTTCTATCCCAAGGACTTCACTTTCGTGTGCCCGACCGAGATCGTCGGCTTCGCCAAACTCGCCAAGGACTTCGAGGACCGCGACGCGGTCGTGCTCGGCGGTTCGACCGACAACGAGTTCTCCAAGCTCGGCTGGCGCCGCGATCACGCGGACCTGAAGAGCCTCAACCAATGGCAGTTTGCGGATGTGACCGGATCGCTGGTCGATCAGCTCGGGGTGCGCGATCCGAACGAAGGCGTGGCGCTGCGCGCAACGTTCATCGTCGACCCCGACAACGTGATCCAGCACGTCTCGGTCAACAACCTCAACGTCGGCCGCAGTCCCGAGGAAGTGCTGCGCGTGCTCGATGGGCTGCAAACCGACGAGCTGTGCCCCTGCAACCGGGCGGTCGGCGGCGGGACCCTGTAAGGCTGCTACGCGGGTGCCGCTGGCCACGCCTTACAAGGCGCCTAGAAGGCGCGTCCAATCAAGGATCAACTATGGAATCGCTGCAATCGATCAAGGATCGTATCCCCGACTACGCCAAGGATGTGCGGCTCAACTTCGACGCGGTGCTCAACCGCTCGAGCTTGACGCCGGCGCAGGCGAACGGTGCAGCGCTGGCCGCGGCCTTCGCGGCGAAATCGGCACCGCTGGTCGCGGCGTTGCGCGACGGCCTCGACGCCACGCAGGGGCAGGCGGCGCTGACCGCCGCGGCGCTCATGGGCATGAACAACGTCTGGTATCCGTACGTGGAGATGGCGGCCGACGCGGAGCTCAAGACGGTGCGGCCGGAGCTGCGCATGAATGCCTACGCCACGCACGGCGGCGTCGACAGGACGAGTTTCGAGCTCTACGCGCTTGCCGCGTCGATCGTCGGCAAGTGCGAGTTCTGCGTCCAGTCGCACTACAAGCTGCTGCGGGAAAACGGTTTCAGCACCCAGCAATTGCGTGATGTCGGGCGTATCGCCGCCGTCGTCAACGCGGTGGCGCAGGTGCTCGCGATCGAGCACGCCGAGGTGCCGGAGAACATCGCAGCGTAGTGCCGTACCCGCCTTCGCGGGGACGACACGCATCGGTTTTATACTCACCGCGCGGCGGCATGCGTCGCGGTGACTTGCGCGTAGGCGGCCGCCAATGCAGCGATGCCCGGCTCGATACGCTCCGTCGCAATGGATGCAAAACCCACGCGCGCGTAGTTTCTCGGCGCGAAGTTGGCAAAGGAGTCGGTGGCGAAGAACACGTCTCCCGGCTCGATCAAAACGCCATGGCGCTCCGCAACGGACGCAAGCGCCCGGGTATCGACACCGTCGGGAAATCGGAGCCAGAACGACGACGCGCCGGCCACGGTCCGGAACGCGACGTCCGGCAGGTGTCTTGCCAGTGCCGCAGCAACGGCCGGCGCGCGCTCGGCGTAAGTCTGCTTGAGGCGGCGGAGCAATGCATCGTGATAACCCATCGCCAGGAACAGTCCGACCGAGCGTTCGTTGTTCGCTGCGGGGTGGCGCAGCATCAGGCGCCGCAGCGCCCGCAACTCGCGGATGAGCTCGCGGCTGGCGACGATGTAGCCCAGCCGGATGCCGGGCGCCAGCGTTTTCGACAGGCTGCTCACGTAGAGAACGCGGCCGGTCCGATCGAGGCTCTTCAGCGCCGGTTGTCCGCGGCCTTCGAACCCCAGCTCGATCTCGTAGTCGTCCTCGATGAGAACGCGGTCGCGCCGCTCCGCCCAATCGAGCAGCGCCGTGCGCCGCGCGAGCGGCATGGTCACGTTCGTCGGGCATTGATGCGACGGCGTGACGTATACGTATTCGCACGCGTCGAGTCCCGCCGAGAGCGCCAGACCGTCGGCGTCGAGGGGCAGCGCGACAACGCCGGACGTGCGCGACGCGAAGATGTTGCGCGCGTCCGGGTAACCCGGATCCTCGACACCCACAGTTGTCGCGGTGCCGACCAGCAGTGTCGCGAGCAGAAACAGCGCGTGCTGCGCGCCGACGGTGATCAGGATCTCGTCCGGAGCAGCCCAGACGCCGCGCCGGCCGAGAAGACGCGTCTGGATCTGCTCGATCAACAGCGTATCGTCGCCGTCGATAAGATCGCCGGCCCAGCCTCGGACCTCGGCGGTCGACAACGCCTGCGTACTGCATTCGCGCCAGCCCGCGAGAGGCATCTGCGCCGGATCGAACTGTCCGTAGATGAAAGGGTACGGGTATTTTTGCCAGTCCTTCGGCTTGACGATGTTGCGCTGGCGCGAGACCGAAAAGCGCATCCGCGGTTCCCAGGCCGCCGCGGGTGGCGCGTCCGGCAGCGCCGCCGGCCGGGGCCGTGGCGCGCGGCCGGCGAGGATTTCGGCGTTGACGAAGTGTCCGCTGCGGCTCTTGGTGCGCAGATAGCCTTCGTTGACGAGCAGCTCGTAGGCGAGTGCAACCGTGTTGCGGGCGACGCCGAGCTGTTGCGCCAGCACGCGCGTCGACGGCAGCGGCACCCCGACCGGGATGTGCCCGTCGAGGATCGCCGCCACCAGCATTTCGCGAATCTGTGCCTGCAGGCTGATCTGACTCTTGAATGTGAGCTGGATCAGCTGGTTCCACATCGGTGCTTGGGAGCGTGACATGGGGGCTAGCGGGCCGGGGGTTGGGGCTAGAATAGAATCAAGCTCTCCAGGGTCGGGCATCATGCCGCATCCGCACCCGACACGGCAAATACCCACCCTGGCCCACCGTCGCGCCGACAACTGGCTCTAGCCCTGCCGCCGCATTGGGACTACAAAGGGGTATTCCCGCCGAGGCACTTGCAGCCCCGGTTTTTCGCCGCATGAGGAGATCACGATGGGCCACGCCGAATTCACGCTCCGCGACCAGTTGCAACCGCGCCGCATTTCGCTCGACGAATACTGGATGCCGTTCACGCCCAACCGCGATTTCAAGGCGGATCCGAAAATGGTCGTGCGGGCCGAGGGCATGTACTACTGGAACGATCGCGGCGAGAAGCTCATCGACGCGTCGTCCGGCATGTTCTGTGTCAATGCCGGTCACGGCCGGAAGGAGATCGCCGACGCGGTGCACCAGCAGTTAACCGAGCTCGACTTCATCGCGCCGTTCCTGCGTGGGCACCCGAAGAGCTTCGAGCTCGCCGAGCGGATCGCGGCGCTGACACCCGGGGATCTCAATCGCATCTTCTTCGTCAACTCCGGGTCGGAAGCGGTGGACACGGCGATGAAGGTCGCGCTCGCCTACCATCAGGCGCGCGGCCAGGGTGGCCGCAACATGTTCGTCTCGCGCGAACGCGCGTATCACGGTGTCAACTTCGGCGGCGTGGCGCTGTCCGGCATCGTCAACAACCGGCGCAAGTTCGGACCGACCCTGCCGGTCGCGCACATGCGCCACACGCATCTCAAGGAAAACTATTTCACGAAGGGTGAAGCGGCGCAAGGCGCGGAGCTCGCCGACGATCTGCAGCGCTTCGTCGCGCTGTACGGCGCGGAGAATATCGCCGCCTGCTTCATCGAGCCGATCGCGGGATCGACGGGCTGCCTCGTGCCGCCCAAGGGCTACTTGAAGCGCGTACGCGAGATCTGCGACCAGCACGGCATTCTGCTCGTGTTCGACGAGGTGATCTGTGGCTTCGGCCGCACCGGCAAGGCGTTCGCAGCGCAGAGCTTCGGCGTCACGCCCGACGTCATAACAATGGCCAAGGGCCTCACCAACGGGGCGCAGCCGATGGGCGCGGTCGCGATCAGCGAGCGCATTCACGATACGATCGTCGCGGCGGCGCAGGACGGCGCGATCGAGTTCTTTCATGGCTACACCTACTCGGCGCATCCCGCGTCATGCGCGGCGGGACTGGCGACGCTGGACATCTACCGGAACGAGGGACTGTTCGAGCGCGGCGCCGCGTTGTCTCCTTACTTCCTCGACGGCCTGTGGTCGCTCAAGGACCTACCGGCGGTCGCCGATCTTCGCGGCTACGGCATGCTGGCGGCGATCGAGGTACATCCCGCCGGCGGCCTCGGCGTGCGCGGCCACCTGCTGCAGAAGAAGCTTTTCGACAACGGTCTCCACCTCAAGACGACCGGTGACTCGGCGATCGTCGCGCCACCGTTGATCGCAGAAAGGCAGCATATCGATGTGATCGTCGAATGCTTGCGCAAGACTCTGGCTGCTATCTAGCATCACCGGCACCGGAAACCCAGGCGATTGGAACAACCCAAGGAGGGAGCATGAAACGCTTGCTGGCAGGAATGCTATTCATCACGGCGCTCGCGATGGCTGCAGCGTCGGCGTGGGCGCAGAAGACCGTGACCTTCGCCTATCAGGACATGATGAATCCATGGCGCTGGGTACAGCAGAACCAGGAAATCGAAAAGGCGACCGGCTTCAAGATCAACTGGCGCCAGTTCGGCGGCGGCGGCGACGTGATCCGGGCGATGGCCTCGGGCGATGTGCAACTCGGGGAGGTCGGCTCGACCGGCATAGCAACCGCGATCAGCCAGGGTATGGACGTCGACCTGTTCTGGATTCTCGAGGATATCGCGGCAGCGGAAGCGCTGGTCGCGCGCAACGGCAGCGGAGTCAACACGATCGCCGACCTGAAGGGCAAGAAAATCGGCACGCCGTTCGTCTCGACTGCGCACTTTCAGCTGCTCTATGCGATGCAGCAAGCGGGCCTCAAGTCGTCGGACGCGCAGGTGCTCAATATGCGGCCGCCGGAAATCGCCGCCGCATGGGGCCGCGGCGACATCGATGCGACGTTCATCTGGGATCCGGTGCTGTCCAACGTCAAGAAGACCGGCAAGGTGCTGATGACCTCGGGTGACATCTGCAAGAAGGGCGCGTGCACGTTCGACGGACTGATCGTGACCAAGAAGTTCGCCAAGGAGAATCCGGAGTTCATGGTCGCGCTGGTCAAGGCGCTCGCCAAGGCCGATGCGGACTATCGCGCCAACGCCAAGGCGTGGACCGGTGACCCGGCCAAGGTCGCCGCGGTCGCGAAGTGGTCGGGCGCCAAGCCGGAGGATGTCGCCGATTCGATGGCGCTCTACGGCTTCCCGAGCCTGCAGGAGCAGGCTTCCCCGGCATGGCTCGGCGGCGGCGCCAACGGCTCGGCGACCAAGGCGCTCGCACAACAGGCCAACTTCCTGAAGGATCAGGGCCGGCTCACCTCCGTCGCGCCCGACTTCAGCAAGAACGTCACCACCGAGTGGGTAACCAAGGCGCAATAGCCTGAAGTCCGGCGATCCGCAAGCAACGGCGGCGCGAAGTGCGCCGCCGTTTTTCTGTCAGAATGGGCCAACGCCGCCCGCGAACAGGCTTTCACCTTGCCGCAGCTCGATATCCGCAATCTCGGCGTTCGCTACGCGACCAAGACGGGTACGGTCGAGGCGCTCTCCGACGTCAACCTGACCATGCAAGCCGGCGAATTCGTCGTCGCCATCGGCGCCTCGGGTTGCGGCAAGACGACGCTGCTCAACTGCATCGCCGGCTTCCTCCCCGCCACCGCAGGTACGATCGAGCTCGACAGCAGGCCCGTGATCGCCCCGGGTGCCGACCGCGGCGTCGTGTTCCAGAAGCATGCCCTCATGCCCTGGCTCAACGTCATCGACAATGTCGAATTCGGCTTGCGCATGCGCGGCGTCGGCGCCAGCGCGCGGCGCCAGGTCGCGCTGGAGAAGCTCAAGCTCGTCGGCCTCGAAGATTTCGCCGAGCGCGCGATCTACGAGCTCTCCGGCGGCATGCAGCAGCGCGTCGGAATCGCCCGCGCGCTGGCGTCGGACCCCGAGCTGATGCTGATGGACGAGCCGCTGGGCGCGCTCGACGCGTTCACGCGCGAGTCGATGCAGGAGCTGATCCTCGACGTCTGGCATCGCACCGGAAAGATGGTCTTCTTCATCACCCACTCGGTCGAGGAGGCGTTGTTCCTCGCAACGCACCTGGTCGTCATGACGCCGCGTCCGGGCCGCATCTCGCACGAATACCGCGTTGACTTCGGCCGGCGCTTTATCGAGACGCGGAATGCGCGGGCGATCAAATCGGCGCCCGATTTCATCGGCGTACGCGAGGAGGTGCTGGCGGTTATACAGCATCGCGAGCGCGATACCGCCGCGACCGTCCTTGAGGCATGACGACGGCCGACGACGCCGGCGCCGGCAACGGCCGCCCCAAGACGTCCCGGTTCGCGACCCTGGGTGAGGGCGCGAGTACGACGATCAGCGTGCTGACGATGCTCGCCCTCGTCGCGCTGTGGTGGTTCGCCAGCCATTTCCGCTGGCTGCCGCCGCTGTTCCTGCCGACGCCGGAAACGGTGTTTGAGCGTTTGTACGAATCGGCGTTCGGCAAGCTGACCGACGCGCCACTCGCAGAACATTTCGGCTGGTCGATATTCCGGGTGTTCAGCGCGTTTATCGCCGCTTGCCTCACCGCCATTCCGATCGGCATCGCGATGGGTGTCTCACGCATCGCGCGCGGCATCTTCGACCCGCCGATCGAGTTCTACCGGCCGCTGCCGCCGCTTGCCTATCTGCCGCTGATCGTCATCTGGTTCGGCATCGACGAGTTCTCCAAGGTACTGCTGATCTACCTCGCCTGCTTTGCTCCGCTCGCGATGAGCGCGCGCGCCGGTGTTCGCTCGGTAGCTCAGGAGCAGATCCACGCTGCGTACTCGATGGGCGCGTCGCAATGGCAGGTGATCCGGCACGTCATCGTCCCGGCGGCGATGCCCGAGATCCTGACCGCGATGCGCATCGCCATCGGCTTCGGCTGGACGACGCTGGTCGCCGCGGAAATGGTCGCCGCCACCAAAGGGCTGGGCCAAATGGTGCTTAATGCTTCCAACTTCCTGCGCACCGATATCGTCATCATGGGCATCGTGGTCATCGGCGTGGTCGCCTACCTCTTCGACCTGCTGATGCGTTACGTCGAGCACGTCGTCGTGCCGTGGAAGGGGAAAGTGTGAGCCCCCGGCGAGGGGCCCCACGCGCAGCGAGGGGATCGCGGGCAGGCGAATCACTTTCGGAGGCCGACACGCGTCACTGTGCGTTCGCGCCAACGGTCCAAGGAGGCCGAGGTGTGAGCAGCAAGGTATAGCCGGCGAGGCGCCCGCAAGCTCCCGAGGGAACGGCTGCCTGCTCCCATGTGCCGGTCATCGGCGCAGGGTTGACAGCCCCGCTTCCATTTGCCACGCTGGCTGCATGATCGGTCGCCCGCATTTTCAGAGGCTCGTCGATCGGGTCCGTAACCTGCCTCCGCTACCCGCGGCGATGGTGTACCCGTGCGACAGGGATTCGCTGCAGATCGCGCTGTCGGGCCGATTCGCGGGTTATCTGGCGCCGGTGCTGGTCGGGCCGGAAAAACGTATCACCGACGCCGCGGCGCAGGCCGGCCTGGACCTTTCCCGAATCGACCTCATCGACACGCCGGACGAACCGTTTGCGGCAGCACAACGCGCGGTGGCGATGGCCAAGAACGGCGAGGTCCGCGCGCTCATCAAGGGTAGTCTCTATCCCGACGACCTCATGCGAGCGGTCGCCACGCCGGAGGCCGGACTCCGCGGCGAGCGTCGGCTGACGCATGCGTTCTTCGTCGACGTTCCCGGCTACCCGCGCGCGTTCGTGCTCTCCGACGCGGTGCTGAACATCGCGCCGAATCTCGCCGCCAAGCGCGACATCGTCCAGAACGCGATTCACTTCGCGCACGCGCTGGGCATCGCGACACCGCAGGTTGCGCTCTTAAGCGCGGTCGAAGGCGTGACGCCGGCGCTGCCGGCGACCGGCGATGCCGCAGCGCTCGCCAAGATGGCGGCGCAGGGGATGATCACGGGCGGGGTCGTCGAGGGGCCTCTGACGGCGGACAGCGCATTCTCCCTCACCGCGGCACACGCCAACGGCGTCGAGTCCAAGGTCGCAGGCAACGCGGATGTGGTCATCGTGCCCGGGCTCGAGGCAGGCGCGCTGCTGCTGCGAACGATTACCGGCATGTTCGGCGCGCTCGCAGCTGGGGTGACGCTGGGCGCGATGGTCCCGGTCGTTCTGTCCGGCCGCGGCGAATCGATGGAAGTCCGCATGGCCGCCTGCGTGCTGGCGTCGCTGGTCGCCGCGCACGTCCCGCACGCCGCCGCGGGCACGGCCGCGCAGAAGCCCAAGCCGTCCGCCGCTCCCGCCGTCGCCGGCGTCACTGCCTAGCGCTGCCTCAGCCCATCCCCCTTAGTCGCGGATCCCGTCTCGCGCAGAGCGCGCCAGACCCTTTCCGAAGTCAGCGGCATTTGCAGCGCTTGTGCGCTGCTCGGGGAGCCGCCGCGCGCGAGCGCGTCGATCACGGCATTGACCACGGCAGGCGTCGCTCCGATGGTTCCCAGCTCGCCGACGCCCTTCACTCCCATCGCATTGTTCAAGCACGGCGTCGACTCGTCCATCGTCATCGCGAAGTGCCGGATCATTTTTGAGTGCGGAATGGCGTAGTCGAGAAAGCTAGCCGTCAGCGCCTGGCCGGATTCACGGTCGTAGACGAAGCGCTCGCACAGCGCCTGGCCGATCCCCTGCGCCGCGCCGCCCTCGAGCTGCCCGATGACGATCATCGGATTGACGACGCGGCCGACATCGTTGACCGACCAGTACGCGGCCACCTCCACCGCGCCGGTGTCGGGATCGATTTCGACCTCGCAGATGTGACAGCCATTGGGCCAGGTCGGACCGGCGACGGAGCTGGTCGAGTCGAGAACGATCTGCCGCGACGGCTGGCCTCGCGCGAGATCGAACAAGCCCACGCGCCGGTCCGTCCCCGCGATGCTGAAGTCGCCTTCGGCATATTCGATGTCGGCAGCCGCCGCCTCGAGCTCTTCGGCCGCCAGCCGCCGCGCCTTGTCGATCGTGCGCTCGGCGGCGACGCGCACCGCGGAGCCGCCGACGAACAGCGAGCGCGAGCCGGCGCTGCCGAACCCGGTGCCGCGGTCGGTGTCGCCTTGCACGATCCTGATCTTGTCGATCGGCACGCCGAAGACGTCGACCGCCACTTGCGCAAACGTCGTCTTGAGCCCCTGCCCCATCGCCTGCAGCGCGTTGAAGATCTCGATCTCTCCCTCACTTTCCGCCGTCGCGCTCACGGTGACCGTGACGCGTTCCTCGAAGACATCGGCGCCGGTCCATTCGAGAAACGCGGCCATGCCTCGCCCGCGCAGGCGCCCACGTTGTTTCGCTTCGGCGGCGCGCGCAGCGAAGCCGTCCCACCCGGCGAGCGCAATCGCCTTGTTCATGACCGACTCGAACTGGCCGCTGTCGTAGGTCTTGTGCATCGCGTTCTTGTACGGCATCTGCTCCGGGCGAATCATGTTGCGCCGGCGCAGTTCTGCCGGATCGATGCCGATCTGGCGCGCAGCCGCGTCCATCAGCCGCTCGATGATGTAGATCGCCTCCGGCCGGCCAGCGCCGCGGTACGCGGAGGTCGGCGCGGTGTGCGTGAGCACGCCCCGGATGCGGATATCGATCGTGCCGATGTCGTAGATGCTGGTCGACACCCAGGGGCCGATCATCAGCTGAATGACGACGCCTGCGGGCGTGGCGTACGCCCCGAGATTGGCGAGCGAGGAAACGCGCAGCGCAAGGATGCGCCCCGATGCGTCGAGCGCGAGCTCGGCCTTGCTCGTCACGTCGCGCCCGTGGGTCGCCGCCAGGAATTCCTCGATGCGCTCGGCGCACCACTTGACCGGGCGTTTGAGCTCGCGCGCGCAGAACGCGAGCACGACGTCTTCCGGGTAGAGGCTTGTCTTCATGCCGAAGCCGCCACCGACGTCGCCGACCAGCACGCGCACCTTTTCAGGTGCGATTCCGAGGACCTCGTTGCACAGGTCGTCGCGCAAACCCGTCGGACACTGGCAGCTCACGCGCAGCGTAATGCGATCGGTCGCGGCGTCGTAGCTCGCCAGCACCGCGCGCGGCTCGATCGGAGAAGGTGCGAGGCGCTGATTGACGAGATCCAGCGAGACGACATGAGCGGCCTTGTCGAATGCGGCGGCAGCGCCGGCCGCGCTGCCGTGCCGGATCTCGGCCGCGATGTTGCCCGATGCCGCCGGCCACAGCAGCGGCGCGCCGCTCGCGATCGCATCGGCGGGGTCTGCGACCATCGGCAGCGTCTCGTAGCGGACGTCGATGGCCTCCGCCGCGTCGCGCGCCAGCTCGGCGCTGTGCGCAATGACTGCGGCGACGGCTTCGCCGACGAATCGGACCGTGCCGACTGCGAGCGCGTGCCGCGGCGGCGACGCGCTCGGTGAACCGTCGGCGCGCTTGAAATCCGCTGACGACGGCAGCGGCCTCACCCCCGCGCGCACGAGATCGTCGCCGGTAACGATCGCGATGACGCCCGGCAACGCCGCCGCGGCGGTCTTGTCGATGCCGAGGATTCGCGCGTGCGGATACGCCGACCTTAAGAAACAGGCGTGCGCCTGATCCGGCTCGGACACGTCGTCGGCGAAGCTTCCCTTGCCGGTGAGAAGCCGCTCGTCCTCGACCCGGCGCACCGAATGTCCGCTGCCAAACCGCCCGTACCTGGATGCTGTACTCACCATCGGAGGTTTACGAAAAGCGACGCTACTACCGTGCCCTGACGCAGTCGATGAAATAACGGAGCTTCCCGCCGTCGTTTTGTTCGACGAGACCATGTATGTCGGTGTCGAATCCGGGGAACTGCTGGTTGAAGCTGCGCGCGAATTGCAGAAACTGCACGATCGTGCGGTTGAACCGCTCGCCCGGAATCAGCAGCGGAATGCCCGGTGGATACGGCGTCAGCAGGACGCTGGTCACGCGGCCCTCGAGCTGATCGATCTCGACCCGCTCGATCTCGCGGTGCGCCATGCACGCAAAGGCATCCGAAGGCTTCATCGCCGGCAGCATGTCGGACAGATACATTACCGTCGTCACGCGTGCGACGTCGTTCGCCTTGTACATGTCGTGGATCTGCCGGCACAAGTCGCGCAGGCCAACGCGTTCGTAGCTCGGCTGCTGCACGCAGAACTCCGGCAGGATCTTCCACAGCGGCTGGTTCTTGTCGTAGTCGTCCTTGAACTGCTGCAACGCGGTCACCAGCGTGTTCCACCGGCCTTTGGTGATGCCGATCGTGAACATGATGAAAAACGAGTACAAACCGGTCTTCTCGACGATGACGCCGTGCTCCGCCAGGTACCTGGTGACGATCGACGCCGGAATGCCGGTCTTGGCGAATTTGCCCGAAACGTCGAGCCCCGGCGTGATCACCGTCGCCTTGATTGGGTCGAGGATGTTGAACCCGGGCGCGAGATTGCCGAACCCGTGCCATTTTTCGTTCGCTTTCAGTATCCAGTCGTCGCGCTTGCCCATGCCTTCGGCGGTGAGCTTCTCCGGCCCCCAGACCTTGAACCACCAGTCCTTGCCCCATTCGTCGTCGACCTTGCGCATCGCGCGGCGGAAGTCGAGCGCCTCGGTGATCGACTCCTCGACCAGCGCCGTGCCGCCTGGCGGCTCCATCATCGCCGCGGACACGTCGCAGGAGGCGATGATCGCGTATTGCGGCGAGGTCGACGTGTGCATCAGATACGCCTCGTTGAAGATGTGCCGGTCGAGCTTGCGCGTCTCGGATTCCTGCACCAGGATCTGCGAGGCCTGCGAGATGCCAGCCAGCAGCTTGTGCGTCGAGTGGGTGGCGAAGATCATCGCATCCTTGCTGCGCGGCCGGTCCTTGCCGATCGCGTGCATGTCCCGGTAAAACTCGTGGAACGCCGCGTGCGGCAGCCACGCTTCGTCGAAGTGGAGCGTCTCGATCGTGCCGTTCAGCGTCTGCTTGAGCATCTCGACGTTGTAGGCCACGCCGTCGTACGTGCTCTGCGTTATCGTGAGAATGCGCGGCTTCTTGTTCTTGGCCGCGCGGGCGAATGGGTTGGCCTCGATCCTTCGCCGGATGCTTTCGGGCTTGAACTCCTCGAGCGGAATTGGCCCGATGATGCCGAGATGATTGCGCGTGGGCATCAGGAATACGGGGATCGCACCGGTCATGGTGATCGCGTGCAGGATCGACACGTGACAGTTGCGGTCGACGACGACGATGTCGTCCGGCGCGACGTTGGCGTGCCACACCATCTTGTTCGACGTCGACGTGCCGTTGGTGACGAAAAAGCAATGGTCCGCGTTGAAGATGCGCGCCGCGTTGCGCTCGGCCTTGCCCACGGGTCCGGTGTGATCGAGGAGCTGGCCCAACTCGTCGACCGCATTGCAGACGTCGGCGCGCAGCATGTTCTCGCCGAAGAACTGATGGAACATCTGACCCACCGGACTCTTCAGGAAGGCGACGCCGCCGGAGTGACCCGGGCAATGCCATGAATACGAGCCGTCCTGGGCGTAGTCGACCAGCGCGCGGAAAAACGGCGGCGCGAGCGAGTCCAGATACGCCTTGACCTCGCGGATGATATGGCGCGCGACGAACTCCGGCGTGTCCTCGAAGGTGTGAATGAAACCGTGCAGCTCGCGCAGGATGTCATTCGGGATATGGCGCGAGGTTTTCGTCTCGCCATACAGGTAGATCGGGATTTCCGCGTTCTTGAACCGGATTTCCTCGATGAACGTGCGCACCTTGAGCAATGCCGGGTCGAGCTCGGGTCCCGGCGTGAACTCTTCGTCGTCGATCGACAGGATGAATGCCGAAGCGCGTGACTGTTGCTGGGCGAACTGCGACAGATCGCCGTAGCTCGTCACCCCGAGGATTTCCATGCCCTCCTTTTCGATCGCCGCCGCAAGTGCGCGAATGCCCAGTCCCGACGCGTTCTCCGAGCGGAAGTCTTCGTCGATGATGACGATGGGAAAGCGGAATTTCATGCAACGGCTCCTGCGGCTGCGCCAAAAGAAAGGGGGGTGTCAGGCCGGAGGCCACACCCCTCGTCAGGGCCGCATTGTGCACCGCGTTGGCGTGCGATGCGAGCGAATTGCCGGACCGGCGCCGAAGTGCCGCGGGCTGACGCGGGCGTAGCCGCCAAAAGCCGCGCCCGACCGCGCCTGCCAAGTCAGAGGTTGGCGACGGCGAGCACGCCCGCCCAGGCGATCAGGCCCAGGCCCAGCGGAGTGCGGAGCCGTCGGCCCCAGGGCAGGTTCTTCTCGGCGGCCATCGCGCCGGCAAGAACGAGCATCCAGCCGAGGTTCCCCATGCCGACGACGAACATGACGAGCATCAGCGCCCAGCAGCAGCCGACGCAGAAAACGCCGTGATCGAAGCCGATGCGAAACGCCTCGCGGTGGGGTTGGCGGCCGTGCCAGCGCGCGTTGACGAAGGCAAACGGCGTACGGCACCGCTCGAGGCAGCGATACTTGAGCGCGCTGAATTGAAACGCCCCGGCGCCCGCCAGGATCAATGCGCCGATGAGCCAACCGCGGGGGACCAGCCAATCGGTGTTTGCGGCGGCGAGGTGAAGCGCGCTGTCGAGGCCGTGAGCGACGAGACCGAATCCCAGCCATGCGGCGGCGTAGCCGAGGACGACCCGGCCCAGCAGTGCGCCGGCTTCGGGCCGGGAAGCGGTGATACGGCTGAAGATGCCGAGGAGCGGCAACGTCGTAGGTAACATCATCGCCGCGATCATCAACAGCCACGCCGACGCGTAGAGCAGTGCCGGGATCACGACCTCGCCCTGCGGAACGCCGCGACAGATGAGAGCGAGCAGACCCGGCTCATCCCAGCCACCGTGATCGAGATAGCGCCCATAAGGGCTCGCGCTCCAGACGGCGAGCGCCGCCCACGCGGCGGCGGAAAGCGCCACGATCAGTCCCAGGCGCAGCACGTACCGGTCAGGAGCGCGTACGCCCCCGCCGGCGCCGTGCACTACCGGGGTGCTCGCTTCTGGACCTGACGCAGCCAAGGCGTGCAGTCGCTACGCGCGGGTCAGCCGAGCCGCTTCAGGCATCGAACACGAACGTGCTTTGCAGCGCGTTGTGGCCGCTCATGTCCAGGTTGATGCCCAGCTTTTCGTTCTTCGAGGTATAGCGCGGGCTCTTCCCGACATACACCGGCGCGCCGGGCACCGTCGAGAAAACCGTGTCTCTCAGCGTCGTGCCCTTGCCGGACGGGCCCTTATACGGCTCGAGCTCGGCGTAGCCGGCATTGCCGACCTTGAGCGTTCCCTTGACGCCCTGGACGTCGAACTGGATCGGCACTTTTTCGACGGAGACGACTTCGCCGATCAGCTTGGCCAGATCCGCCACCGGCCCGCCGAGCTTGCCGGTGTAGACGCCGAGGATCGCCTCTTCCTGCTGCGGCGTCACCTTGTCGTCGAGATACACGGCAGCACGCCAGTTGCCCTGGAGAATATTGCCGGGGATGTGAGCGATAAGGGCGATCGTATGCCCAGCGACGTCGACACCGTTGATAGTGCCTTTGTCGAAATGCCAGGAGACGATGGTGTCGCAGGTGCCGAAGTCCGGATCTTCGCCGATCCAGCACGGGCACAGCACGCGACAATTGCAGACTTCGAGCAGCCGTCCTTCCAGATGATAAGCCACGCTTCCCTCCGAGATTGGAGTTGCAAAGAGTTCCGGCGCGTTGCCGCAGCGCACGGGTTTGGGGATGTTACGCCGGCACGCTTGCGGTTTCTAGGTGAATATTCGACAACACTTTAGCGCCGGCCGCCTGCCAGCCTGACCGACCGCGGGTCGGCGCGCAACCGGACCATCGCCCAGACGCCGATCGCCGGCCCGATCGCCAGCGGAACGAACGCGTAGCGCCAACCCATCGCGTCGACGAAATGCGGCAGCAGGTGGATGGTCACGAGCGTGAGCGTGAAGCCGAGCGCGGTCTGCAGGGTAAGCATCGTGCCCACGCGGCCGGGATCGGCCAACTCCGCAATCGAAGCGGAAAACTGCGCCGAATCCGCGACGATACTGATGCCCCAGATCACGCAGATGCACAAAAGCGCCAGCGCCGATCCTCCGTAAAAAAGGCCGATCGTCGCCGCGCAGCTCCCGCTGACTGCCATGGCGATGATCGTCACCGTCGTGCGGCCGATGCGATCGGCGAGCAAGCCGGCTGCGACGCAACCGAGAGCTCCGGACGCGATCGTTGCAAACGCGGCGAGTCGGGCAGCGACCTGCGCCGTCTCCGGAGGCAGCGAGAGCGCGAAGCTCGCGTTAAGAAACACGCCGATCCACGCCCACATGGCGTAGAGCTCCCACATGTGCCCGAGATAGCCCAGGTTGGCGAGCCGCAGCGGCACGTCGCGCCACGCACTGAGCACGGCGCGTGGATCGAAGCGCGGCGGAGGCGCGCGATTAGGACCGACTCCCGCGAATCCGATCAACAGCGCGGCAGCGAGGGCGCTCGCCGAGGACACGACGACCGTCGGCCGCCAATCGACCCCGCCGAAGGCATTGAACAGGTGTGGCGACGCCGAGCCGAGCGTCAGGGCACCGACGAGAATGCCGACCATGAGCCCCATATCGCCCTTGGCCCACGTCGCGGCGAGCTTCATCCCGACCGGATAGACGCCCGCCATGCATATCCCGGTCACCACGCGCAGCAACGGCGCGGCGGCCGTCGAGGGATCGACTGCGAGAAGTAGCGCATTGGCGAGCGCCCCGACTGCGGCCGATCCGGCGAACAAGCGTCGCGGATCGACGCGATCGGGGAGGCCGAGAATGGCGCTCGCCAGGCAGCCGAGGACAAACCCAGCCTGCACGCCGCTGGTGAGCGCGGCCTGGGAGAAATTCGAGAGGTGGAATTCGGCGGCCAGTGCCGGGGTGACCGCGGACGCGGAGAACCAAAGCGCCATCGCGGCGACCTGGCAAATCGCGATGATCGCAACCGACGCGCGCTTGGACGTGGCCCAGGTCTCGAGCATCGTGCTTAATCCCGGGTCAGCGGCAGGAGGCGGCCCAATCGCTCAGATCTTCGGCAGCGTGACGCCCTTCTGACCTTGATACTTTCCGCCGCGATCCTTGTACGACGTCTCGCAGACTTCGTCGGACTCGAAGAAGATCACCTGCGCGACACCCTCGTTGGCGTAGATCTTCGCGGGAAGCGGCGTCGTATTCGAGAACTCGAGCGTCACAAAACCCTCCCATTCGGGCTCGAGCGGCGTGACGTTGACGATGATGCCGCAACGCGCGTACGTGGAATTGTGCACGACAATATCGTTCGCAAAGAAGTTGTGGAGCCGAGGCACGCCGATGTCGAATACCTCCTGTTCGCCCGCAGGTTCAATGGCTTCGATCACGTCCCAGACCGGCCCTTCGAGCAGTGGAAGCAACTCGTCATCTCCGGTGGCAGCCGCAACCGTGGCGACAATAGTAAAAGGGAGCGATTGCGCGGGATTGGTCTTCACGGCGAGCCGATTGAGGCTGGTGCCGGCACGAGCCAATGCCGCGTTCATCAGACTCCATGCGGCAAGGGGCAACGTGTCGAAATTACTGCGAAGTCTCGCGGGTAAAGTCCGCAGCGCCGGAAGAATTTCGTTTTCGAGGCGTGTCTGCTTGACAGACCCGGGACAGAAGCCGATCTGGTCTGCAAAGCGAACGACCTGCTCACGGTCCGTGATCTGAACCCAATGTGCTTCGGTCCCGATAGCCGTGCTCTTCTCGCGCATCAACGAGAAAATACCAAAACGAAGAAGCAGATGATGCACGTCTTCGACCAGTCGACGTGACTTGGAGTAGTACTCGAGTAAGAAGCTTTCCCGGCTGCGGTACAAACCGCCGTCGCCGGAAAACAACGCCTGCAAGAAAAGTCGAACCGACTCGCGCGGCGCGGTGAAGACGCACGGCGGGACGAACTTGCCCTCCGCGGTTACATTGAGTCGGTGACTCTCGAGCCATTGCGTCGCGCGATTACGCTCTGCGTGGCCACCACGCCCGGTCCTGTTGACAAGCCGGTAACCATAACGGCCGTTATAAGTGACTTCGCCCAGCCCGCCTCCCGCGATCGCTTTCCTCAGCATACCCACGAGAACCGGATCAGCGCTTGTAAACGTTGGGCTACTTCCCGGGGTGTCGCATTGGCCCTCCGAAATCATCAGGCCAAGCAGGGTGGCCTCCCAGTCAGAAATCGGTGTCTTCCCGAACACGGGAATGTGGCGCGCTATGGCAATCCGGTCGCCGACCGCGAGCTGGTCGAGCGGCGTCCATCCATGCAGCTGTCGGAACGGATGATTTGCAGTGACCTTAATCCTGAGGCCCGTCTTGGTTCGCAGCGCGAATACGGGCTTCTTCCCTTGGGGCATCAACCCTGACACCGTCGCGCATTGTATTTGCCAGCCATCCAACCCAAGCGTTTTCTTGCCACGTGCAACGTCTACAATCGGAAGCCATGCGCCTGTATCGGCATCGACGACGCGGGTATCCGCCGTAACGCACTTTCCCAGGCAAATCGTGAGCACGTTGCGCGGAATGCGGAAGTACTCGACGGTTCGGGCAAGCGCAAACGAGTTCGGCGGGATGATGCAGGAGTCGCCCGTGAAATCGACGAATGACTTGTCGTCGAAGTTCTTCGGATCGACGATGGTCGTGTTGAGATTGGTGAACAGCTTGAATTCGTTCGAGCAGCGGATGTCGTAGCCGTAGCTCGACGTGCCGTACGAGACAATCTTCTGGCCGTTCACTTCGCGCACCTGGACGGGCTCGAAGGGCTCGATCATGCGCTGCTGCGCCGCCATGCGGCGGATCCAACGGTCGGACTTGATGCTCATGCGACTCTCTCTCGTCGATCGTAAACGCGCCCGGGGGCGAATGTCGCTCGTGCCGCGTATTCAATTCGCTGCGGGCCGATCGAGATCGTAACCAAGCGTCGCCGCTACCTGCCGTACGTCCGGCGCGGCCAGCGCCGCCCGGTCACGCTCGTCCAGCGGCGCAGGCTCTTCGGTTATGCCACGCAGCCTTGTATTCAACGCAAGCCGGCTAAACCGGTCCGGTTCGATCGCGACGTGCGCCGCCAGCTGCGCGATCACTCCTTCGGCATCGGCGGCGAGCTCTTCATACCGCAGGAATAGTACGCCGCCGGAAACCGCGCGTGTCGCGGCAAGCGACGATGACAAAGCTGCCCACCGCTCGAGAAACACATCGGGCCGCGCATCATGATCCTTTTCGTACCACGGCGTCGCCTTGATCGATCGCAGCGCCGCCTCGGGATGACGCACGAGCACGACGATAGCCGCATCCGGGAACAGGGTCTTGAGCAGGTTGACGGCGGCAGCGTCATAGCGGATCTCCTTGAAGCCCCATCGCGGATAACCGAGGCCGGCCGCCGGAACGGCGAGCGATTGCCAGAGCGCTGCCCGCGCTCCTTCCAGAAAAGCTTCGTGCGGCGGATTGAGATTGGGAATAAAGCTGTTCCAGCCCTGCTGCGCGAACTTTGCAAGTTGACGGCCGCCCGCACTGTCGATCCAGTCGCGAATCCCATACACGATGCGCTCGACGGCATCGAGCAACAGGCCACCATGCTCGCCCCAGATCATGATCTCGCCAGTCGAGATCAGCAATCGCTGCATCAGCGTGCTGCCCGTGCGGCCGCCTGCGGCGAGCACGAAAACGGGTGGGCCTGCCGGCTCGAGCGCCGGCGCTGCTCCGGTCACGACAGTGTCAGGTGTTCTGGATGACGATGCTCGGGAACCTGGCCGTGAAATCTTCGGCCCTCTGCGCGACGAACACCGCGGTCTTGCGGGCGATCTCCTTGTAGATCGCCGCGATCTTGCCGTCGGGATCGGCGACGACCGTCGGCCGGCCGGAGTCCGCCTGCTCGCGGATCCGGATGTCGAGCGGCAACCCGCCGAGGAACGGCACGTTGTAGTCCTTGCACATGCGTTCCGCCCCCCCCTCGCCGAAGATGTGCTCGGAATGGCCGCAGTTCGAGCAGACGTGAATGGCCATGTTCTCGACGATACCGACGATGGGAACTCCGACCTTCTCGAACATCTTGAGCCCCTTGCGCGCATCGATCAGCGCGATGTCCTGCGGTGTTGTGACGATCACGACGCCGGTCACCGGCACTTTCTGCGCCAGCGTCAACTGGATATCGCCCGTGCCGGGCGGCATGTCGACGATAAGATAGTCGAGGTCGCGCCAATTGGTGTCCTTGAGCAGCTGCTCGAGCGCCTGCGTCACCATGGGCCCGCGCCACACCATCGGCGTATCCGTATCGATAAGAAAGCCGATCGACATCGCCTGCACGCCCCAGGCCTCGAGCGGCTCGAGCGTCTTGCCGTCCTTCGACTCGGGCCGGCCGGCGATCCCGAGCATCATCGGCTGCGACGGGCCGTATATATCCGCGTCGAGCACGCCTACCTGCGCGCCTTCCGCGGCGAGCGCGAGCGCGAGATTCACCGCGGTCGTCGATTTGCCGACGCCGCCTTTGCCGCTCGCGACAGCGATGATGTTTTTGACGCCCGACACGAGCTTTACGCCGCGCTGCACCGTGTGCGCACCGATCTTGTGGCCGATGGCCACGGATACCCTGGCCGTGCCGGGGAGCGCGGCAAGTTGCGTCTGGACGAGCTTGCGAATTGCTTCGTGCTGGCTCTTGGCGGGATAGCCCAGGACGAGATCGACCGCGACGTTCGCGCCGTCGATCTGCACCTTGCGTACCGCCTTGGCGGAGCCGAAGTCGCGACCGGTATTCGGGTCGATCAGCGCGCGCAGGCTGGTCTGAACGTCGGCCTCGGAGATGGGCATCGGCGAATGATCCGGAACGGGTTTGGGCAACGAAACAGTGTAGCGAAAAACGCCGCCGCTCGGTACTCAGCGCAGAGTCCCTTTGCTAGAATGCTTCATTCCCCTTCTGCAGCAAAGGTTTTCGCAAGCATGCCCGGGCGCACCCTGTTCGTGACCACGGCGTTGCCGTACGCCAACGGGCCATTCCATATCGGCCATATCATGGAATACATCCAGGCCGACATCTGGGTGCGGTTCCAGCGCATGCAGGGGCACAGCGTGCATTTCGTCTGCGCCGACGACACGCATGGCGCGGCGATCATGCTCAGTGCCGAAGCGGACGGCACTACACCCGAGCAGCTCATTACCCGCATCGGGCAGTCGCACCAGCGCGACTACCAGCGCTTTCACCTGAGCTTCGACAACTGGTATACGACGCACAGCAGGGAAAACGTCGAGCTCTCGCAAGACATTTACCGCAGCATCAAGGCCGCGGGCCTGATCTACGCCAAGCCGATCGAGCAGTTCTTCGATCCCGTCAAGAACATGTTTCTTCCCGACCGCTACATCAAGGGTGAATGCCCGAAGTGCGGCACGAAGGATCAATACGGCGACGTGTGCGAGAACTGCGGCTCGACGTACGCGCCGACCGACCTGAAGAATCCGTACTCGGTCCTCACCGGCGCAAAGCCGGAGCTGCGGCGCTCGGAGCATCTCTTTTTTCGCTTATCGGATCCGAAGGTCGTGCAATTCCTGCGCGAGTGGACCACAAAGACGGAGCTGCAGCCTGAGGTCAAGAACAAGATCGCCGAGTGGCTGGGCGATGGAAAACTTGCCGATTGGGACATCTCGCGCGACGCGCCGTACTTCGGCATCGAGATCCCCGACGCTCCTGGCAAGTACTTCTACGTCTGGCTCGACGCACCGGTCGGCTATCTGGCGAGCCTGAAGAACTATTTCGACACCGGCAAGGCAAAGCGGAACGGCGAGACGCGCTCATTCGACGAATTCATCGCGCGCGCATCCGATGTCGAGCAGTATCACTTCATCGGCAAGGATATCGTCTACCATCACACGCTCTTCTGGCCGGCGATGCTCGAGTTCGCACTGCGCAAACTGCCGACAAACGTCTACGTGCACGGCTTCATCAACGTCTCCGGCGAGAAGATGTCCAAGTCGCGCGGCACCGGTATCAGTCCGCAGCGCTACCTCGAAGTCGGGATGAATCCCGAATGGCTGCGCTATTACATCGCGGCGAAATTGAACGACAAGGTCGAGGATATCGACTTCAATCCCGACGATTTCGTAGCGCGCGTGAACAGCGATCTGATCGGGAAGTACGTCAATATCGCGAGCCGAGCGGCGACGTTCATCACGAGATACTTTGGAGGCAAACTCTCGCAACGCCTTCCGGATACTGGTTATGTAAAGGTACGCGCCGGGTCAACGAGCATTGCCTGGGCATCGAAGGACTCCATCGCCGACGCATACACAGCCAGGGAATATGGGAAGGTGCTGCGCGAAGTGATGCGCATTGCAGATCGCGTCAATGAGCGCTTCGACCAGGCGCGTCCATGGGATCTCGCGAAGGACGAATCTAAAAGAGAATCTTTGCAGGATATTTGTTCAGACGCACTGAACGCGTTTTGCGCGCTCACCTACTATCTGGCGCCTGTCCTGCCACAAACAGCAGAACGAGCTGCGGCGATGCTGGGTTTGACGCTTCCGCTAAGGTGGGAAGACCTCGAGAGAGTTGCGGTTTCCATTCAACCCTATGAACATCTGATGAGCCGGGTCGATCCGAAGCAGATCGATGCGTTGTTCGATGTGCAGTCCGACGTCTCCTCACCCCCGTCCTCTTCCCCCGCCGGGAGCGAGGGAGCGAAGCGGGCGGCGCAATCGACCGTCACCGCTTCTCCGTCTCCCGCAAGCGGGCGAGAGGAAAGTTCGTCCGCGGCTGACGCCGCGCACATCACCATGGACGACTTCGGCAAGGTCGATCTCCGCGTCGCCAGGATCGTCAACGCCGAGCACGTCGACGGCGCGGACAAGCTCCTGAAGCTCACGCTCGACATCGGCGACGGCCGCCTGCGCACGGTCTTCGCCGGCATCAAGTCCGCGTACAAGCCCGAGGATCTCATCGGCCGGCTGACTCCTATGGTGGCGAACCTGGCACCGCGCAAGATGAAGTTCGGTCTGTCCGAAGGCATGGTGCTCGCCGCATCGGGCGACGGCCCGGGCATCTTCCTGCTCGCGCCGGATTCGGGCGCAACGCCCGGCATGCGCGTCAAATGACGCGGATGTCCCAGAGGGCGACGCGAAGCGTCGCGACGATTGGAAACAGGCGCGTCATCCCGGCGCAGAGCCTGCCCCGGAGTCGATCCGGGGCCGGGATCGAGGTTTGCTGCGCGGACGTTTTGCGACATTGGGCCCCGGCCTCCGCCGGAAAGACGATCGTCGTCAAGTGATCAACGCGCTTCCGCTCGTCGTCGCCGCGATCGTCGCCTGGCTCGCGATCGGCGCGCTGGGACTCATCCGGCCGCGGAGCCTGCTCTACGTCGGCCGCGTGCTGTTCACCGCCGGCGCGGTCGTCGGATTGCTGCTCGCGATCGTCGCGCTTCTCGCCGTCGGCCAGGCTGCGCAGACGGTCTTGCTGCCGCTGGGACTCCCCGATCTGCCTTTTCATCTGCGCCTCGATGCGCTCTCCGCGTTCTTCCTCTTCCTCCTGGGCGCCGTGGCTGCCGGAATCTCCGTTTTTTCCGCCGGGTACTTCCGCGCCAGCGAGGGCGCCGCGCCTGGTTTGCTCTGCCTTCAATACCATACGTTCCTCGCCGCGATGGCGTGCGTGTTCGTCGCCGACGACGCCTATATGTTCATGGTCGCGTGGGAGACGATGGCGCTCGCGTCCTTCTTCCTGGTCACTACGGATCACCGCATTCCCGAGATCCGTCGCGCCGGCTTCCTGTATCTCCTGATCGCGCACATCGGCGCGCTGGCAATCCTGCTCTGCTTCGGCGTGCTGCATGGGGAAACCGGCGACTATACGTTCGCCTCGATGCGCTCGGTGACCCTTCACGCCGCGTGGCCCTCGATCGCGTTCCTGCTCGCGCTGGCCGGATTCGGCGCCAAGGCGGGCCTCCTGCCGCTGCACGTTTGGCTCCCGGAAGCGCATCCCGCGGCGCCTTCCCCAGTTTCAGCCCTGATGAGCGGGGTGATGCTCAAGACGGCGATCTACGGCCTGCTGCGCGTGACTTTCGACCTGCTGCAAGGCCAGCTCTGGTGGTGGGGCGTGCTCGCGCTGGTTCTCGGGCTCGCCACGGCGCTCTTCGGTGTTCTCTTCGCGACGGTGCAGACCGACATGAAACGTCTGCTCGCGTACTCCTCGATCGAGAATATCGGCATCATCGTCGCCGGCATAGGCCTGACGATCCTGTTCAAGACCTACGACAAGACGCTCCTCGCGGCGATCGCCTTGACCGCGACGCTCTATCACGCGCTCAATCATGCGTTCTTCAAGAGCCTGCTGTTCCTCGCCACGGGCGCGGTACTGCACGCAACGAACGAACGCAGCCTCGGCAAGCTCGGCGGATTGATCCATCGCATGCCGTGGGTGGCTTGGCTCGCGCTCGCGGGGACGCTTGCCTGCGCTGGTCTGCCGCCGCTGAACGGTTTCGTCTCGGAGTGGCTGCTGCTGCAGGCATTCCTGTTCACGCCGAGCCTGCCGCGGTCGTTCATCAACATGCTCGTCCCGCTCGCGGCGGCCGCGCTCGTGCTCGCCGCGGCACTGGCCGCGTACGTGATGGTGAAATTCTACGGCGTGATTTTTCTCGGCCGGCCGCGCGAGCCGAATCTCGCCTATGCACACGATGCCGGTCGCTTCGAGCGCGTCGCGCTGGTCTGGTTTGCCGCTGGGTGCCTGCTGCTGGGCCTTTTCCCCGTCCAGGTCATCGGGCTCCTGGATGCGGTCAATGCAATGCTGCTCGGCGCGACGGTGAGCCGGCCCGGTATGACCTGGTGGCTGCTGGCGCCGATCGACGCCGACCGTGCCAGCTACAGCCCCGTCATCGTGCTGGCCGTTACCGTCGGCGTGCTGCTGCTCACCATCCAGGTCGTGCATCGCCACTATCACGGCCGCTTGCGCAAAGGCCCGGTGTGGGATTGCGGCTTTCCCGCGCAGACTGCGCGCATGCAGGATACGGCGGAAGGCTTCGGCCAGCCGATCCGCCAGATCTTCGAGCAGTTTTTCCGCATCGAACGCGTGTTGCCCACGCCGTTCGATGCCCAGCCGAGATACCTCGTCAAGGCGGGCGATCACCTCTGGTACTGGCTTTATCTGCCGGTCGCCCGCGTGGTGGATTGGGCGGCGCGTCTGGTCGGGCGAATCCAGCAGGGCCGCATCTCGGCATACCTGACGTACAGCTTCCTGACGCTCCTCGCGCTGCTCTATTTTGTCAGATGAGCGGTCGCTCCAGCGTCATGGAACCTTAGATGACTGTAGCCGGCTTCGTTTCCCAACTGCTGCAACTGGCGATCGCGCTGTTGCTCGCGCCGCTGCTTCTCGGCTGGGTCAACCAGTGCCGGGCGTGGCTCCAGAACAGAAGCGCTCCGTCGCTGCTCTTGCCCTACCGCACGATCCGCAAGCTCTTCCACAAGGATGCCATCGTCGCGGAGAACGCGTCGCCGATATTCCGCGTCACGCCCTACATCGTGTTTTCTGCGATGGCCCTCGCGGCCGCGATCGTGCCTTCGCTCGCGACCGATCTGCCTTTCGCGGTGGCCGCCGATGCGATTGCGCTGGTCGGACTATTCGCGCTGGCCCGCGTGTTCATCGCGCTCGCCGCGATGGATCTGGGCACCGCGTTCGGCAGCATGGGCGCGCGCCGGGAGATGTTCGTCGGCTTCCTCGCCGAGCCGGCGCTCTTGATGGTGCTGTTCACGGCGTCGCTGATCTCGGGTTCGACGCTGCTGCCGACGATCGTCGAGACGCTCGCCCATCGCGAGATCGCCATCTACCCGAGCCTTGCGCTTGCGGGCGTCGCCTTCACGATGGTGTCGCTCGCCGAGAACGCGCGCATCCCGGTCGATAATCCGGCGACGCACCTCGAGCTGACGATGATCCACGAGGCGATGCTCCTCGAGTATTCGGCGCGCCACCTGGCGCTGATCGAGTGGGCCTCCGCGCTGAAGCTGTTCAATTACTCGTGCATCGGCCTGGCGCTCTTCCTGCCTTTCGGCATCGCCGAGGGCAGCGCCGATTGGACGGCGATCCTCGGCGCCACGCCGGTGCTGGTCGGCAAGCTCGCGGTCGGCGGCTTCGCGCTGGCGCTGATCGAGACGCTCTCGGCGAAGATGCGCATCTTCCGCGCGCCCGAGTTTCTCGGGACCGCGTTCCTGCTCGCCGTGCTGGCGATGCTGGTCAACCTCTTGCTTGGAAGCTGACCCATGCGAGTCGGCAGGCGTGGCCAGAACTACCCACTCGTCGCCCCGGGTATCGCCCTTCGGGCTCGACCCGGGCTACGAAGCTGAGGTCCGCGCGATGACCGGCATCCCGCTCTGGGCGCAGTTGATCAACCTGCTCGCAGCCGTACTGCTGCTGCTCGCATTCGCGATGCTCGCTCAGCGGCGCGTGCTCACGCTGATCGACCTCTTCGCCGCGCAAGGCTTCGCGCTTGCCTGCTCGACGGCCATCGTCGCTTATGCGACGGCCCAGCCGCACCTCTACGGTTCGGCGGCGTTGACCCTGGTGCTCAAAGTGGTACTCCTGCCGTGGCTACTGCACCGGCTGATCCGCCAGCTCGACGTGCGCTGGGACATCGAAGGACTGCTCAATATCCCGACGACCATGCTGATCGGCATCGTCCTGGTCGTTTTTGCGTTCAATCTCGCGCTTCCCATCGCGCAGCTCGCCAGCACGATCACCCGCGCGACGCTGGGCATCGCGATGGCGTGCGTGATGCTTTCCTTCCTCATGATGATCGTTCGGCGGAAGGCAATACCCCAGGTCATCGGTTTCCTGTCGATGGAAAACGGCCTTTTCTTCGCGGCGACCAGTGCCACGTACGGCATGCCGATGGTCGTCGAGCTCGGCATCGCGCTCGACGTGCTGGTGGGCATGCTTATCCTCGGCGTGTTTTTCTTCCAGATCCGCGAACAGTTCGACAGCCTGGACCTGAAGCATCTCGAGAAGCTCAAGGAGGGCGAGTGAGCGCGGGGCGCGAAGCGAAGCCCGAAGGGCGTGGT
>JALYSM010000099.1 GCA_030854785.1 Pseudomonadota bacterium | reverse complement strand
TTCCTCCGCTGTGAGACTCGCCGCGAGATTGACAAGAGTTTCGGGCGCGTCACGATCGAGCGCGTGCGCGCGCTCGAAGCTCGCGCGCGCCTGTTCGAAAGCGCCGGTGCGATGCTGGCAGACGCCGAGGTTCTGCCACAATCGCGCCACATTCGGATCGATCGCCGTCGCGCGGGAATACGCCGCGATCGCGTCGGCGAACCGATGCTGGAGGCGCCGCACGTCGCCGAGATTCGCATGCGCCGACACCAGATCCGGTTGGCGCTCTCCCGCCGTCGCGAAGCACTGCGCAGCGGCGTCGAGCTCCCCTTGCTGCTGCAACGCGAGACCGAGGTTGTTGAGCAGTACGGGATGCGGCGAGCCCGCCGCGAGCGCCTCACGATACGCGGCGACGGCGGCGGCATGATTGCCGCGCCGGCGGTGGAAATCGCCGATCCGGAAGTGCGGTTCCGCATCGCGCGGCGCGAGCGCGATCGCCTTCTCCCACGCGGCGTACGCGGCCTCGGGCTCCGTCGTCTCGAGGCACAGACCCAGCATGTTCCAGGCCTCCGCGTCCAGCGGGTCGAGCGCGACCGCGCGCCGGGCGCTGGTCGCCGCGAGCTCGAGCTGCCCGTTGGCGAATTGCGCTCTCGCCACCGACTTGTGCACGGCGGGCTGCGGCGAGCCCGGGGCAGCGCTGTCGAGTGCCCCGTGGCAAGCCTTGTATCGCTCCCCGCTACCGCAGGGACAAGAGTCGTTGCGGCGGATCATGAGAATCGGCCAGCTGTTGGGCCACCATTTGGATCAAGTTCTTGCAACACGCGCTTCGCTTCAAGAGCAGCAGTCCGCAATCGAGAGACAGTCGCACAAATTCCACCCAAGCTAACGAACTAGCTACGCTATCACCCCGTGCCAAGCCGGGAAGGTCCCGGCCAATCGATGTCATGCACTTCAAAGATTCGCTTATCGACCGGTCTTTTCTCGGGGACGCCCACGCACGTGCCTCCAGGGATATGGAAACGTGTGCGCGCCAGAAAGCGCAGAGGAACGTGCCAGTCTCTTCGAGCCTACCATAGAGATATTCGGCAATGGAACGCGACGCCCGTCTGGCCCGGACACGCCCCGCCACGCTCGCCTGCAGAAGACCCCTTGTGCGCTTTCATTCTTGCGCTCATTTTGCGTCGACATAGATCGTTTTCTTTGATCACGCCTTGCAATGACTTTCGGGAATGCGGAGAATCACCGGGCCGCAAACCGCAAGAAGCCAGGGAGAGGACAGTTGGTGGACTGCAACTACCCCAGCATGTCCCGTCTGACGACGGACGCCGACAATGCGCTCCACCGACGCGACTATCAGACGGCGACGACGCTCTATCTGATTGCGCTGGAACGCCCATCCATTCAACCGTACCTGCGTGCGGTGATACTCACCAATCTCGGTCTTGCATGGCAGTATCTCAACGAAATCGAGAAGGCAACTGCCTGTTTTGAGGATGCTGTCGCAGCGAATCCGAAGCTTGCATCGGCGCAGACCGGCTTGGGACTTATGTATGCGCGGCGGGCGCGGCACGCAGAAGCGCTGGAGCGCTACGACCAGGCCTTGCGGTTGGATGCAACGTGCGCCATCACGCATAGCAACCGAGCCTTGACCCTGGAAGCCCTGGGACGGATCGAGGAGGCGTGGAAGGAGTCGGAGTGGCGCTACTCTATCCCGACGGCGACCTCGCTTTATCCTTATCGCTATACCAAGCCGAAGTGGAAGGGTGAGCGTTTGCAAGGCCGGACCCTCCTTGTGCATCGGGAACAAGGGCTCGGCGATGTCATTCAATACCTCCGCTTCCTGCGCCCCCTAAGTCGCCTCGACGGCCGCGTGAGGTTCGAATGTCCGCCACCACTCTTGCCCCTGGTCTCGTCTATGCCAGGACTCGAAGCGATTCCAGCCCAGTCGCATCCGGTTCCCGAAGAGATGTTCGATTGTTACGTTCCCCTATTGAGCCTGCCGCATCTTCTCAACTTCAGTGCTGCGGAGCTTCCGACCACCTGTCCCTACCTACCGGCAACCCCGTCCGACGAAAACAATTTTGCGACGCGATGGGGAAATGGGTTGAAGATCGGTTTCGTCTGGTCCGGCAGCACGTTTGATTGGACGCGCAATGCCGCACTGGCGGATTTCCTGCCCTTGGTCAGCCTGAACGCGCGGCTCGTTTCACTGCAGAAAGACGTTAGCGAGAGCGAGCAGCGCCAACTGTCCGAATACTGCATAGAAAGCGCCGGAACCGCCTTTCGACATTTCGGCGACACACGCGATGCTATCCTTGCGCTTGATGCGGTAGTCACGGTGGACACGGCGGTGGCTCATTTGGCCGGTGCCCTGGCGAAGCCTACTTGGCTGCTGCTGAATGAACCGGCGGCAGTACGATGGATGATGAATCGCGCCGACAGCCCGTGGTACCCCACGATGCGCATCCGTCACAAGGGCGACGGCGAGCATTGGCAGGCAATGATTGTCAGCGTGGCGAGCGAGATCGAGCGTGAGCTGTAGGTTGGCCCTTCGATACCTCACGGAGCGTCCGGTCAGTGCGGAGCGCCGCCGTTCCAGCCGTGGCCGATGCGCACGAGACCCAGCTCGCGGGTCTCGCCCTCGACGATGAATGGTTGCTCGACGTTGTCGAACAGCCGCACACCGGCCGGGTCGAGCGCGTGGGCACGGATGATGTACTTGCCCGGCAGGAGCGGCAGCTGCGGAAAGGTGAGCGAGAATGCAAATCGCTGTGCAGCAATGCGAACCGGCGCGACCCCGTCCATGTCGGTCGCGACGCCGTAGATGGGCGTGCCGTCGGCGCGCACGAGGCCGACCAGGACGACGGGCGCGCGGTCGTCGGGGGAATACACCTCGCCGGCGACCACCAGCGACCCGCCCACGGCGATCCGCCCGGGAGGATCGAGGGAGAGCGACTGGACCGCGTAGAAGCCCTCGGCGCTCGCCTGCGGTGCGGCGATGGGCTGCTTGGCGCCAGCGCTCTTCTCTTCGTGATAGGCGAGGTACGCCTGCGCGACCTCCGCCGCCGGTCCGTAGCGTTCCATGCGCCCATCCTTGAGCCACAGCGCGGCACGGCAGAGCTTCTGCACGTGATACATGCTGTGCGAGCACAGGAGCAGCGTGCCGCCGCCCGCGAGAAAGTTTTCCATCCAGGCGATGCATTTTTTCTGGAACGACTCGTCGCCGACCGCCAGCACTTCGTCGGTGATCAGGATGTCGGGACGCAGCGCCGTCGCGACGGCAAAGCCGAGGCGCACGACCATACCCGACGAATAGTGCTTGATCGGGTCGTGGATGTGCTCGCCTATGTCGGCAAAGGCGACGATCTCTTCGCGCTTGGCGGCGATCTCGGCGGGCGCGAGGCCCAGGAGCGCCGCGGCGAGATCGATGTTGGCGAGCCCCGAATACTCCGGATGAAAACCCGACCCGAGCTCGAGCAGTGCGCCGACGCGACCGCGCAGATCAACGCTGCCGCGTGTCGGCGTGATCACGCCCGCGACGATCTTGAGCAGCGTCGACTTGCCGGCGCCGTTCTCACCGATGATGCCGAGCGATTCACCGGCGGCGAGATCGAAGGACACATCGTCGAGCGCGTGGAACGCGTGGGCGACACCGCGTCCGCGCAACAGATCGAGAACGAGCTTCATGCGCGCCGCGCCAGTGTCGAGCTTGGCGTAGTCCTTGCCGACGCCGGAGAGATGTAGCAGCGGAGTCGACACTATCGCCTCATGTCGTCGTTGGTGGGTAGCCTGGGTTGAGCCCCTTCGACAAGCTCAGGGCAGGCTCCGGCGAAACCCGGGGCAACGATTCAATGAAGCCCCGGGATTCCCCCGGATCAAGTCCGGGGTCATCCCAGGCTACGAATGGCAAGCGCGGCATTACACGAAATCCTCGAAATGCGGCGACAGTCGCAGAAATATCCAGCGCCCGCCCACGAACAAGGCGACCGCCACGACGAGCGCAACCGCATCGCCCCAGTGGATGGCGAGCCGCCCTTCGAGCAGCGCGTCGCGCAGCCGGTCGACCAGGTAGCCGAATGGGTTCGCTGCAACCCACGGCCGCACGCCCTCGGGCACGAGCGACAGCGGATACAGGATCGGCGTCAGGTACATCAAGATCATCAGTACGGGGAGCAGAATGTGCTCGACGTCCCTGATGAATACCTGCAGCGCCGCGAGGGCGAGCGAAACCCCGGTAATCGCCACCGCGAGCACGAGCCACAGCGGCGCCGCGAGCAGCAGCCCTTCGAAATGCACCGGCTCGCCGAAGAGGGCGAGAACCGCCAGGACGACGAGATAACCGACAAATTGCAGCACGAGCGTTGCTGCCACCGACGCATAAACGATAAGTTCGTGCGGAAATGCCACTTTGCGGATAAGCCCGGCATAGCCGGCGATCGCCACCGTCCCACGCTGCAGCGCTTCCTGCGCGGCCAGCCACGGCCACAACGCAACCGCGACGAAGAGGAGAAAGCTCTTCCCATTCATCGTACCGGCGCGGAAGACGGTCGTGAACACGAAGTGATACACGGCGAGCAGTGCGAGTGGATGCACAAACGCCCAGGCGAGCCCGGTGACACTGCCGAGGTAGCGTGCGAACAGCTCGCGGCGAAAAAAGTTGGTGAATAGCGCACGGTGGCGCGCGAGACGCGGGACCGCCGCGGTGGCCATTGCGCCGGGCGCTGCGGGGCGTGGCGCGGATAACATGGGCCGGAGCATAGCATCAGGGGACATAGCACGTTTTCCTTCCCGAAACCCCAAGGCGCTCACGGTCGAAGGTCCCGTTCGAATGCTTTTCGTCGATGCGACTCGATCGGTTTAGGCGGCTTGAACCCAAGGGTAGGCATCACCGGCAAATAAGCCCGGCGCCAGCGAATTTCCCAGACGATCAGGAAACGTGGTCTAACGTTTTCCTCGAGCCAGTCGCGGCAGTCCCAGCCGAGCAGCCGCTCACGATCCCGTATCTCCTGCTCGAACACTCCGGCGAGATAGCGCCAATCCTTGTCGGCCATCGTGCTTTCGTACGCCCCCGGATGCGCTACGATAGCCTGCGCCGGCGTGAATGCGAGATGCCCAGGAAGCGCGCGATACGCGCAAACATCGGCGCCAGCAAGAATAGCAGCGTTGCGGCGAGCGCCGGCGGATTGTAAAGGTCGGCTCGCGGCTCCAGTAGGGCCCAGCGGGTCGCCTGCCCAGGAAACACGCATCCGACAGGCCGGTCAGGCATAACGCTTAGTTCCCGCCTTGCCGCTGCGGGTGTGCGTGGGGCCGAGCTAGAATGCGATGCGCCGATGTGCCTGATTACCGGGATTCCCCGGTTTTCGGAGTCGTTTCGTATCGGCCCAGAAAGTTCGTGCTGATCCAGGCATCGAGCGAAGCCTTGTTGACTAAGATAACGGAAATGTCAAGCAGCAACTCGACCCCTGCCTTTCCGAGGCCGCCTGATCCCGCTACCGACGCAGGGCCGCAGGTGGAACATCCGGAGCCGAGCACCGCTAATGATTGGGAGCTTGTCGGCCAACGTCACTTGCAAACGGGGCACCTGGAAAAAGCCATCGCATCTTTCAGACGTGCAACAGAACTGGAGCCGGCAGGCGCATTGCATTGGGAGCGCTTAGGTAGGGCCCTGGCGGCGAAGTGGGAGTACGAGGCAGCTGAACTCGCCCTGCAGCGTGCCTGCACTCTCGATCCAGATCTACCGTCGCTTCATGTGGCACTGGCGGATGTGTTTCTGCAACAGAACAGGCCCGAGGCGGCGATTGAAGCGTGTCGGCGTGCCCTCGCGGTAGACCCTGAAAATCTTCACGCGGCGGTCACCGAGGCCCTCATGCTGCCGCCCATCTACGCCGGCACAAACGATCTGAGGATGTGGCGAAACCGATTCGTCGACGGGCTTGCGCGTCTGCATGCCAGGAAATCGAGTTGGCTGCGCCAACCTCACGGTGTTCTCGGCGTCGAATTGACCAATTTCTATCTCGCGTATCAGGGAGAGGACGATTGCGCATTGCAATCCAGTTACAGTGACTTTCTGGCCGCCCTCCTCGGTGCTACGGTGCCCGACCTTCAGGCGCCCATTAGGCAAGGGGGCGATCGCGCCACCAGAATCAAAGTTGGCTTCATGTCTTCGAATCTCTCTGCGTCTACGATCGGCGATTATTTTGGGAGCTGGATCACGGACCTGCCACGCGATCGTTTCGAGGTTTCTGCTCTTCTGACCGTGGGCATCCCCGATGCGCGCACAAAGGCGCTGGCTCGCGCGACGGACAAATTCGTGTCGGTTACCGGCGGTGTCGAAGGGATTGCGCGGACGGCGAAATCTCTGGAGTTGGATATCCTGGTCCTTCCCGATGTGGGTATGAGCGCGTGGAGCAGTCTGCTGGCGAATCTACGTCTTGCGCCGGTGCAATGCGCCGCGTGGGGTCACCCGGTGACGACGGGAAGCACGTTTATCGATTACTTTCTGTCATGCGCCGACATGGAGCCCGCGCATGCCAGCGCGCACTATCGGGAGCAACTGGTGCTCTTGCCCGGGCTCGGCACCCGTTACGAGCCGCGACCGCGCGTTGAAAGAGCCGCACGCGATCGCTTTGGGCTGCCTCCGCAAAAGCGAATCTATCTTTGTCCGCAGTCGTTGTACAAAATCCACCCGAGCACGGACGCTCTGTTTCTCGATGTCCTGACGCGGGATGACGATGCGGTGTTGTTGTTCTTCGCCGCCACGACGCAGGGTCAGAGGCAGGCATTCGTACATCGCCTGCAGGCGGGAATGAAGATGCGCGGTCTGCGGCCGCGCCAGCAGATCAAGCTGTTGCCGTTCATGAGCCATCGCGATTTCCGGCGCGTGATGAGCGTCTCGGATGTCATGCTGGATACGCCGCATTGGAGTGGCGGTGCCACCAGCCTGGATGCGCTAGCATCCGGACTACCCATTGTTACGTTGCAGGGCCGGTTCATGCGCGGCCGCCAGAGCGCGGCGATGCTTCGTATTATCGGCGTTGAAGAACTGATTGCGCACGATGCCGAACAGTACGTCGAGCTTGCGTTGCGTGTTGCGCGCGATCCCGCCTATCGCGAGGCATTGTCCTCTCGCATTCGGGATAGATTGCCGCGACTGGTCAACCGCAGCGAGCCGATCGAGGCGCTCGCCGAAGCGTTTGAAAGCATGGCTCGCGGACGCCCGCCAGGCCCTCCGTACGCGCCGAACTAGCCGGATCTGCCGCGCCATTGCGCCGTCAGGCGGCCGGCTTCTGCATGACAGAGTAATCCGGTCCAATTTCCCGCATGTCGGCAAGGCTCAGGAACACGAGCACATGCAGCGGGTGCCGGGCGCATCGTCCCCGCACCCACTTTTCATTCAAAACGCAATCGATGTCTTGACCTGTCTTGAAAGCGCATCAGTCATCATCCCAGTGACCGCCGCGGAATACCCAGCGGGCACCGCGTTGCTCGTAGATAGGCGGCACGTAGCGATGGCCTTCGCGGTCGGCGATAAACCGGCCCTCGTTCCATGTGTATTGCTTGCCGTCATACGCCCAGTATCCAGGCTCGTACACGTAACCCTGACGAGGCGCGGGAACGACCTCGACGCGCGGGGCCGGCGGTGCGACATCGACTTCAAATTCGACGGTTCGTGCTTGCACGCCCGCCGGACTCGCTATTGCGGCGGCGGTCAGCATGGAACCGAGAATCAAGTTGCGAACAGTCATGGCCGCTCCTTGCAGAATCGATGGGTAAAAGATCGGACCCGCCGGCGCGTAAATTCTCCGCCGGCAACGCAGCGATACCGGGACCGACAGAACCATCGACCGAGGTGTGCTTTCGAAGTTTCGCTGCCGCGCGATCGCCGTGAAAAAATGCGTGTGGATTCCTACAATGCGTTCGGACCGCGTCCTACATCGAACCCGCGTTGAGCTGATCCAAGGCCTGGCCGTAGCGCGTCTCTTCAAGGCGCTCCGCCAAGCCACGGCGAAGGTCCTGCTTCAATGCTCGTGCCGAGGGATCTGCAGCAAGATTATGCTGTTCATCAGGATCGCGAGCCAAGTCGTAGAGCATATAGGCTCGTGAATGCGAATCTATAGCAAACTTGTATTGTCGTGATCGAATCATGATCTGCCGGTCGCCGTATCGGACCTCGCTCAACTGGTATGTCCTTAGTTCGGCGGAGGGATCGCGCAGCACCCGCCACAGCGAGCGTCCCAAGCAGCGCGCTGATGGCTCGCACCCCGCGGCTTCAAGCAGCGTCGGGAACACGTCGCCGATTTCGGCGAGTGCATTCGTGACGGTGTTCGCAGGGATCCGTTCCGGCCAGCTGAGAATCAGTGGGATGCGGATATTCGATTCGTGAAACGTTGACTTCTTGAGGCGACCGTGGTCGCCCAGCATTTCCCCGTGATCGGCCAGAAAAACGACGAGAGTATTGTCGAGCCATCCTCTGCGCTCGAACGCCTTCAGAATGCGGCCGATCCAGAAGTCGATCAGCGATATCTTCCCGTAGTAACTCGCGCGCACTTGCGGTATCCGATTCAACGTTACCTGAGGCCAAACCTCGAACGCCTTCTTGGTGCGGATCCGGTCGGGAAGAGTCCCGTACTCGTCGGGCACCGGAATCGGGCGCGGCGAATCCTCGGGCCTGTACATCTCCGCATACGGCCCGGGAGCATCGAAGGGTTCGTGCGGCCCGGCAAAGCCCACGAACAACAACAGTCGTCTCGGTTGCTCGTACGCACCAACGAATGCTTCCGCTTGCCGGCCGATATAGCTATCAAGATAGTCCTCAACCGCAAGGGGGCTCGGATCGACGATTAGTTCGCCTGGGAGCTCCCGTTTACGGTAATCCGCGGAGATCGCCTGCCATAGACCCTTTCTTTTCCACTCATCGGTGACATACGAATCCATATGCACGGTCGCTTGCGGGCCGGTGGTTTCATGCACGAACTCGAAACCGCGGGCGCGCATATACGCTTCGCGGTCGCGCATGTGCCCGCCCCGCCTAGGATCGTAATAGTGCGACTTGCCAATCGCGGCGGTGAAGTAACCAATACGGCGGAGCAGCTGAAAGAAGGTTTCGTCGTCCGCAGGCATTTCCCCCCCGTTGCTCCATATTCCGTGATTGTGCGGGTAAAGCCCGCTCGCAAACGAAGCGCGCGCGGGCATGCAGATGGGCGACGCCGTTGTCGCTTGGGCGAAGCGCATTCCTTCGCCGGCGAGACGATCGATGTTGGGCGTCCGAAGCTGTGGATGGCCCGCGCAACGCAAGCAATCCGCGCGTTGCTGGTCGGTCATCAGGATGAGAATGTGGGGGCGGTTCACTTCCCAACGGTCAGCTTGAATCATCAGCAGGAGGGTCGCGGGATACTTACCCTGGAACCTCACTCGCCCGATCGGCGTCTTCTCTGGAATGGGATCACGATGTTAGCAGAAACAGGCGCCCGCCCGTCAGGCTTCCCACTCGCCAGTGGGAGAGTGCACAGCGTTGGGGTCGGCCTAATCTGTTGCGCGGTCCTGCGAGCGTTTATCATGATCTCTGCGCTCAGCGACTAAAGCTCAGTAGGTAGCCCTCGGCTCCGATCAGCGAGGGCTTTGACGGGTCGCTAGAAAATTGGCGGCGAACGCACACCCGACTCGCGCACTTTCAATTCGCATGGACAAACAGCTTATGGGGAATGGCGATCTCGACGCGACGAAGCCTGAAAGGAATCAAGGCGGCCGGCCGATGCGCATCTAACGCGCCGGCGCGCACACGATCGCGGGTTAACTCGGTAGCATGGCTCATAACCCGTACTTTCCGAAGTCGACTTCGGGATAGTACGAGAATCGTTCCTCGATCCTGCGGCGCTGCTCGGCAGTCAGGGTCGCGGCACCCTGCCCGATGCTGCCATCCCTGAAAGTCGGGTACTCGCGCGACAGTATTTCCGGATCGATTTGCGCGATGTCTGCGAAGCAGAGGAATTCCAGCACCTGCCGAAGTGTTTTCTCCTTTTCGCGAACAATTGCTCGTACGTCACCCAGAGCGCATCGACGGCACGCTGCTCGCAGAGCCGATACCAGGAGACGTAGAAATTGACGAACCAAGGTACGGCAAGGTCGATGATCATGTCGAGCAGCCGCTGGTCGCTGAGCCCCTTCGTGCACCGATCCTGCCACACGAACGAGTAGCCTTCCTGGCCGGTACCTATCGTCGGCCGCTCCGCCTTTCGTTTGAGGTCGTGTTGCAGACTCACGATGATATCCTCGATCCGCCGCACGAGGATGATGGGTTTGATGCCGAAGACGCGCATGAGCGCCGCATTGTGAAACGTCCCCTTCATGTGCAACTGCGACACGCACCCGTAGTGGTTCATCAGACATAACGCCGGCAGATACAGGTCGTGCTCGTTGGTCGAGTACGCCGCGCAAAGCCGAAACCCTTGCAGCCCGGTGATGCGCCGCAACGTGTTCGCCAGAAACGTCGAACCCGATTTGGGGGCCGCGGCGACGACGATGAGTGGCTTGTTCCCGCGCCCCCCCGGCAAAGTCCACCTCGCCTTCTGGCACGAGCCCGTTGCCGACCGCAGCATTCACCACCGCATAAAGCAGCTGCTGGGCATCGATTTCGATGGGTAGTTTCTCGGGCATGGGACCACGGCATGCTAGCAGAAAAATAAACGCCTGCTCTATAGCGCATCCGCGATTACAACCCGGCGATGGAGGTCATCATGGTTCCGCGCAATCCGATCGCTCGCGTATTCGCACTGGAACTTCAAGCGTAACGCCGCACGCGAGTCCTTGCCGGTTCGTGAAGCCTTGCTGGACGATCGTGATTAGACCGCTACCCGATCGTGCCTGATGCAACTGGGCAGGCAGTCTCGCCTATCGGGGAAACAGCACTCCACGCAGCTGCTCGGTCACGCGGTCCCAGGTGTAGTGACGCGCCACGTGCGCGGCCCCGACGGCGCCAATCTCACGCGCACGCTCCCGTCCTCGCGCCGCCTGCCGCATGAGTTCCGTCAAATGTTCCTCATCCGGCTTGAGCCATTCGCCGATCTGTCCGCGGGGGAGACGCAAACCGGAGAGCTGCGAGCGAATGCGCCAGGCAAAGGACGGCTCGGTGAAATCGTCGGTCGGCCCGCCCGCCGTGCAGATCACCGGCACTCCGCAGGCGGCCGCTTCGAGTACCGGCAGGTTGAACCCTTCGGCGAGATACGGCGTGACATAGAAATCCGCGGCGCGCAGCAGATCCGCCATCCACTGCGCCGGCTTGCGCTCGCCCAGATAGATCAATCGTCCCGCGACGGCCTGACCATCTCTCGCCGAGAGCTTGGCGAACGTTCGCTGCAGAAGGTCGTGCGAAGCGTACAAATCGTCGGCGCCTTTGAGCACCAGACAGGCGTCAGGTGCGGTCTCCAGCGTCCGCGCGAACGCGCGCAGGAGCACGTCGATGCCCTTGTTGCCGGTCATGCCTCCGACGTTGAGAAACGCAAAGCGGTCATCGATGCCGAGCTCGTTGCGCATCGCCGCGCGGCGCTCCGCGTCGGGACGGAAAATCCGTGGGTCGACGCCGAGCGGAACGACGTGAATGCGCTCCTCCGGAATTCCGAAGCGTTCATAGGGCATCGCCGTCCAGCGCGATGGCGTGAGCACGTGAACGCTCTCGGGAATGTCCGCGGCCGACCGCAAGCCCTGGGTCACGGCCGGCCGCAGCACCCGGAATTCGGGCGTGTCGAAGGTGAACTTGCGCCCGATTCGCGGCGCCGAAAAGTCGGGCCTGAAACGCAGCGTCACGTCGGGTACGAAGCTCGTCTCGGGGCCGCGGAGCGTGCTAAGGATGGCCTCGTCCGCCGCATCGAGAATCCCCTTCGTCGCTCGCCAGCTCGCCTTGTGGTACGGGAGGTCCTCGAAGCGCAAATCGACCTCGCCGCCGCGAAGGAGCGACAGAGAGTGCGATTGCGCGACCAGCGCGTAGGAGTGATGAACGAAGCGCCACCCCTGCACCAGCAGTTTCTTGCGCGTCACGTTCGCCGCGGCGTTACTGCCGCCATCTGCCGTTGCGCTTCGTCGACGAAGGTACGGAACTCCTGCCAGTTCGCCACATAGGTCTCAGCCGACGTGGGCGGCTGCGGATCGTCCAATCGAATCCCGCGACCAAAAAAAGTATCGGGCTCCTTGCTGGAAAACGTCGGATCGCACAAGTCCTCGTACACGAGCGCAATCGCGTGCGGTACCTGGCTCAGCTGCGCATGGCTGCGCACGACGTAGCGCAGATTTCCCAGGACCGCCGGCGCGTCGCGTTGGAAGTCGAATTTCCACCGAGCCGTCTGCGGCCCGCCGGAACGACGCCACGACTCCGTCGTCATGGCCATGAGGAAGCTCGCCACGGTCGATGCCAGGTCGAGACGGGTCAACGTGATGAATTGGATATCCGGGCGGGAGACGAGAGCGCCGAGATCCTTGTGCCGGTTAGGCATGGTCTTGAAGCCGGCAAATGCGGCGCCCCTATTGAACTCGAAGAAGCAGTCGATCAGCTGTTCCGGCGTCGTGACCGATCTGCCGCACAGCTGCGCATACGCGGCGGCGTGAGCCTGAATGCGGGCCGGGTGCGTGAGCTCATGATCGATGCAGGCGATATTCTTGCTGGGGACCGCGATATCGGGATACTGCGCCAGGCGGTCCATCAGCGACGTCGAGCCGGCACGGCCGACGGTGAGGATGCAGAATCCGCCCGCAGCGCGATTCATGATGCGGCTCGGTCTTCGTCTGCAGCGGCGGTCGCATTGTTCGGAAACATGACGTCGGCAAGGCGATCGGTCACGCGATCCCAGGTGAAGTTGCGTGCAACGTGCGCGGCGCCCGCGGCGCCCATGCGCCGCGCCTCGTCCGGCTCGCTGATCGCCTTCCGCATCAGCAGAACCAGATGATCGAGGTCCGGCTGCATCACCTCGCCCACGGGACCAATGTCGGTACGCACCTTCGCCAGCCGCGAGCGAATGCGCCAGGCAAAGGACGGATCGGTGAAGTCGTCCGTCGCGCCGCCCGCGGTGCAGATGACCGGCACGCCGCAGGCGGCCGCCTCCAGCACCGGTAGATTGAAGCCCTCGGCACGATACGGCGAGACATAAAAATCCGCGGCGCGCAGCAGGTCCGCAATGTCGCGCGCGGAGCGGCGATCGCCGAGGTAGACGACGCGCGATGCGACGGCCTCCCGGTCTGCTGCCGGCAGAGCGTCGAGCAGCGCATGGAGCAGATCGCGCGAGGCGTACAGGTCATCGGCACCCTTGAGCACGAGCCGCGTCTGGACGCCGGCGTCCGCCACCCGCGCGAAGGCCTGCAACAGCACGTCGATGCCCTTGTTCTCCGTCATCGCGCCGACCGCCATGAAGACGAAACAGTCGCTGACTCCGAGCGTGCTCCGCGCCTCGGCGCGCAGCGCTTCGTCGGGATGGAGCAGACGCGGGTCGATGCCGAGAGGGACGACGTGCACGCGCTCGGGCGCAATGCCGAAGCGCAGGTACGCTTCGGCCGCCCAACGCGATGGCGCAAGCATGTGCACGCGATCTGACGCATGGGCACTCGCACGAAGCTTCCGCATGACTCCCGGACGCAGCACCCGGAACTCGGGCGTGTCGAAGACGAAACTGCGCCCCGATGCCGGTGGGGTGAAATCGCGCGCAAAACGCAAGGTCGCATCCGGCGCGAAGCTCGGCTCCGGCCCGCGGAGGTCGCTCAAGCTGCGCTCGTCGCCGGGATCGAGGATTCCTGGAGACGGTTGCCAGCGCGCGGACGGGAACGGCAGATCCTCGAACCTCAGCGCGACATCGCCGCGGCGCAGCAAAGACAGGCAATGCGCTTGCGCGACCAGCGCGAAGGAATGGTGGATAAACCGCCATCCCTGGACGAGCAGATTGCGCGACATCGATCAGATCGCAAAGTATTGCGTTGCGCCGGCACTGCTGGCGGCGCCCTCACGCTCTGCGGCGATCAGCGCTTCGGTGAGACGCAACAGCAACTGCAACGGATCGCGCGCGGTGTCGCTGGGGTAGCGTTGTTCCGCGCTCAGCCTCACGGGGTCTTCGACCAGCTCGATCTCGGTGACGGGCCGCCAATTCTTCGGCGGCAAGCCGTAGTTGCTTGCAATTTCGCGCAGGCGCTCCTCCGTCAGCGTCGCGCCGGTGCGGAGCTCGTTGTAAAGCTCGCGCCAGTGGCGCGCCAGCCGGCGATCGTCGGGCCGCGCGGCGAGGTGCGCGAGGTAACCGACGATGATCTTGCCCTCGAGCTGAGCACGGCTGCGCACCGGGCAGTGCGCCAGCGCGGCCACGTCGCGGTGCAGGCGCGCGTGCGGCTGCGCATTCGCCGCAGTCGCGTCCAGAATGGCGTGGTTGCCCATGGCGACGACGTCGTCGGGCCGTCCGAGGAGCGCGCGGCCGGCGATGACCTTGAGCAGCGATTGCCGCTCTGTCTTCAGTCGCCACCACAAATGCCCGGGCCCGAACGCGCCGCCATCGCCGTCGAAAGCGCCGGGCACGTAGGTGAGCCAATGCATGACCGCGTGCACGCCGGAAGGCACCTCCGCGAGCGCGCGCTCGAGGCCCGCGCGCGACTCTACTTTGAGAAACTCGTCGGCATCGAGCGCCAACACGAAATCCGCAGCGTCGCGCGCGAGAGCCTGGCGCGTGAGCGCCGTCATGACCTCCGATTGCCGGTAAACGGGATCCGCGTCGCGCTCGACCTGCAGCGGCAATCCTTCGGAGCGCAGCTTGGCCAGGATCTCGGAAGTGCCGTCGATCGAGCCGTGATCGACAATGGTGAGTCCGTCGAGGACGGTGAGATTGTGGCGCACGAAGGCCTCGATAACATCGGCCTCGTTGCGCACCATCGTGACGCCGAGCAAACGCATGATGGACTTTAGAGGATCTGGATCGTTGCGGCCGGCGCTCGCTGGCCCTGATGCGCGATCAGGGATTCAGCGAAATGCATCAGCCGTCGCAAGGTATCCGGCGCCGCTCCGGCCCGATAACGCGATTCGACGGCCAGCGGTACGGGATCCTCGACCAGCTCGATCTCGCCCACGGCCCGCCATTTCCCGCGGGCAAGCGTGTAGTTGCAGGCGATCTCACGCAGGCGCTCCGGGGTGAAGGTCGCGCCGGTCTGGAGCGTCTCATACAGCTCGGCCCAGTGATGCGCGAACTCCCTGCCCGGCGCCTGCGCCGCGAGGTCGGCGAGGTACCCGATGATGACCTTGCCGGCGAGCTGCTCGCGGCTGCGGACCGGACAGTGCGCGTAGGCGACGACGTCAGACGGCAGACGCGCGTGCGGTGGAGGCTTTGCCGCGTCCGGCGTGCTGACGACGTGGTTCCCGTCGGTGATGAACGCCTCGGGGTGCTCCAAAAGGCTGCGGCCCACGATGACCTTGTGCATCGCGTGCCGCTCGGTCTTGAGCCGCCACCACAGATGGCCCGGCCCGAACGCGCCATCCGCCGCTTCGAAATCGTCGGGCACGTAGGTGAGCCAGTGCACCAGCGCATGCAAGCCAGGCGGTACGACCGCCAGGGCGCGCTCCAGCCTGACGCGCGACTCGATCTTGAGGAATTCGTCGGCGTCGAGCGCGAAGACGAAGTCGGCGTTCTCGCGCGAGAGCGTCTCGCGTACAAGCTCGGTCATGCGCCGCGACTGGAAGAACGCCGCCTCGGCATCGGGGACGACGCGCAGCGCCAGACCTTCCGCCTGCAGCTTGGCGAGGATGTCGCTGGTGCCATCCGACGAGCCGTGATCGACGATCGCAAGCCCGTCGAGCAGACGCAGGTTGTGGCGCACGAAGGCTTCGATGACATCGGCCTCGTCGCGCACCATCGCAACGCCGAAAAGACGCATCGGTTGCCCTACGTGCGGCAGCGTTGCAACGTTGCGCCAGAAGGCAACATCGCCGCCAACAACGAACAGTCGACGCGAACGCAGCGCCGCAGCGAACGCGTGCCGACGCTCACTTCATCTCGGACCCGCGCGGGGGCGGCGTGCGCGGCACTTCGGGCAGCTTCACGATCAGCGCGTCGATCGCAGCCTGATTTACCTTCATGTTCGGATCGTTGCGAATCGCGTTGAGCTTCGCGTCGCGCTTGTCGTTGATGTACTGCTGCTTCAGGTCCGCCAGGATGACCTTGCGCGCCTGTTCCCAAGGCAGATCCTGCGGCGGACGGCGTCCGTCGAGCCGGATGATGTGCCAGCCGAACGAGGACTGGACGGGCTCGGAGATATCGCCGGCGTTCTTCAGGGCGAAAGCCGCCTTGGTGAACGCCGGATCCATCTTGTTCGACCCGAACCATCCGAGCTCGCCGGCATTCGTCTTGGCGGTGGGGTCGTCCGAGACTTCCGCGGCGACGGTCGCGAAGTTCGCGCCGGCCAGCAGCTTCGCGCGCGTTTCCTTCGCCAATGCGAGCGCCGCGTCGTTGCCGCGCCTGGCCGGATCGAAAAGAATGTGCGAAGCGCTTATCTGTTCGGGACGCCGGTACTTCTCCTTGTTCAGCAAGTAGGTCTCGCGCGCCGTCGCTGCGAAGTCCGCCTGCCTGGCCTCGAATGCGGCCGCGGCATCGCTCTCGAT
>JALYSM010000097.1 GCA_030854785.1 Pseudomonadota bacterium | reverse complement strand
GTGTAAGCGCGCCGCGACTTCGAGCGGCGCGGTGTAAGCGCGCCGCGACTTCGAGCGGCGCGGTGTAATCGCGGACGCGACCGCTGAATTCAGCCTGGCACGGGCACCTCGCCGTGAGAGGCTCCGTCAGCCTCGGCAAGCCGTGTCGGAACCCACACCTCGCCGTGCAATGTGCGATGCACAGGACACTTGTTGGCGATCTCGAGAAGCTTCGAGCGCATCGCCTCGTCGAGCGGCCCTTCCAGCTCGATCACGCGTTCGATGCGATCGATCCTGCCTTCCCTGGTTTCGCATTCGCTGCAGTCGCTGGCGTGGATCTTTCCGTGGCGAAGATTGACGCGGACGCGTTCGAGCGGCAGTTTTTTCTGGTCCGCATAGAGGCGCACGGTCATCGCCGTGCATGCACCCAGCGCTGCAGTCAATAGGTCGTAAGGCGAAGGACCGGTGTCATCGCCGCCCGCCGAAGTCGGCTCGTCGGCGAGCAGCCGGTGCGGACCGATAGCGATCTGCTGCTGGAACTTGCCGGCTCGGGTCTCGCGCACCAGTACGGTGTCGCGGGGGCCGTCGACCGAGCGAGCGTCCACGGTGCGGGCCGGCAGATAGCGGCTCGCCCACGCGGCAAGGACCGCCCCGACGTACTGCGCATCCGGGCGCCTGGTCAGCAGGTGATCGGCATCGTCCAGCGAGACGAAGCTCTTGGGATGTCGCGCGGCGAGAAAGATCGCCGAAGCGTGGTCGATTCCGACGACCGCGTCGCGCGGCGAGTGGAACACGATCAGCGCGCGGCGCAGTGCGGCGATCGCGGCCGTAAGCTTCTGCGCGGCGATGTCCTCGAGGAATTCGCGGCGGACGTGGAATTTGCGTCCTGCGAGCTCCACCTCGGCTTCGCCGCGAGCGTCGATTTCGGCACGCTTGCCGGCAAAGAGATGCGCCACGTGCGCCGGATCAGCCGGCGCGTTGATCGTTGCGACCGCCACCGCTTCCGGCAGGCTCCCCGCCGCGGCGAGCATGGCCGCGCCTCCGAGGCTGTGTCCGACCAGGATCGCGGGCGGCTGGTGCTCACGCCTGAGCCAGTCAGCGGCGGCGACGAGATCGGCGACGTTCGAGGAGAACGTCGTATTCGCGAAATCGCCTTCAGAGCCGCCCAGACCCGTGAAGTCGAAGCGCAGGACCGCAATGCCCGCGTCGGTCAGGGATTCGCTGACGAACGTTGCGGCCTTGCTCTCCTTGGAGCAAGTGAAGCAATGCGCGAACAGCGCGTACGCCCGTGGCGCGGCGGCCGACGGCACGTCGAGCCGCGCGGCGAGCGCATGCCCGCCCGCGCCGGGAAACGAGACGGCTTGGCTCATACGACCCATGGCGGCTCCTTCCGAATGACCGGGATTGGCTCGGATCGACTTGAGTTTAGCGCCAACGCTCGAATCCGTCGCAAGGGACGCGTGTTCGTTGCGTGGAGGCTCTTAGCCCGCCGACGCCGCCAGCGGTATCATGACGGCTCCTCCGGCGTGGAGAGAATTCATGCGGCTCAAAGGCTCTTGTTCCTGTGGCACGGTCAAGTTCTCGCTCGACTCGCATACACCGTATCCGTACATGCGCTGCTATTGTTCGATCTGCCGCAAGACGCAGGGCGGCGGCGGCTACGCGATCAACATCATGGGCGAGGCCAAGTCGTTCAGCGTCAAGGGCGAGGAAAACGTCAGCGTGTACCGCGCGCGCGTCGCCGAGGGCAAGGGCAAGCGGAAGAAGCTCTCCGACGCGCGCCGCCACTTCTGCAGCAAGTGCGGCAGCTCGCTGTGGGTCTCGGATCCCCGCTGGGCTGAGTGGATCTACCCCTTCGCGTCCGCGATCGACACGCCGTTGCCCAAGCCGATCGAGGAAGTCGAGATCATGCTCGACTACGCCGCGCCGTGGGCCGACATTCCGGAAGGATCGTGCTACACGCCGTTTGCCGAGTATCCGGACGAAGGGATCGCCGACTGGCATCGCAAGCGGCTGCTCGACGTGCCGTAGCCCGGGATGAGCGCAGCGAATCCCGGGACATCGCCGAAGTGCTCGGGCGTTTGCTCGTGTCCTTGCGAAACCCCGCTCCCATCCCAACTTTCCTGCTGACGGAAACGCCTACGACGGCTCGTGCACGGCGTTGACCGTGCGCTGAGAGTCGATTCGCGCGATAATTGATGTTTCCCCGAAGTTCCTTTCCCCCGGAGAGCAACATGAACGAGCAAAGAGAAGTCGTCATCCTGAGCGGCGTGCGCACGGCGATCGGCGACTATGGCGGCAGCCTGAAGGACATTCCTCCCACCGAGCTCGGCGCCAAGGTCGTGCGCGAGGCGATCAGTCGCGCCAAGGTCGATCCCAAGGAGATCGGCCAATGCATGTTTGGCAACGTGATCCATACCGAGGCGAAGGACATGTATCTGTCGCGCGTGGTCGCGCTAAACGGCGGGCTCCCCGCGGAGTCGGGCGCGCTGACCGTGAACCGCCTGTGCGGCAGCGGCATGCAAGCGATCGTCAGCGCTTCGCAATCCATTCTGCTGGGCGACGTCGATGCGGCGGTTGCAGGCGGCGCCGAGAGCATGAGCCGCGCCGCGTACGCCAACGTCACGCAGCGTTGGGGCGCGCGGATGGGCGACGCCAAGGACGTCGACATGATGGTCGGCGCGCTGACCGACCCCTTCGACACGATCCATATGGGCGTCACCGCCGAGAACGTCGCGAACAAATGCGGCATCACCCGCGCCGACCAGGACGCGTTCGCTGTGCAGAGCCACAAGCGCGCCGCGAATGCGATCGCCAAGGGCTACTTCAAGGACCAGATCCTGCCGATCGAGCTCAAGACGAAGAAAGGTCCGGTGCAATTCGACACCGACGAGCACGTGCGCGCCGATGCGTCCGTCGAAGGAATGGGCAAGTTGAAGACGGTGTTCGCGAAGGAAAATGGAAGCGTGACCGCGGGCAACGCGTCGGGCATCAACGATGCGGCTGCCGCGATCGTGCTGATGGAGAAGTCGGTTGCTGCCAAGAAGGGGCTGAAGCCGATGGCGCGACTGGTTTCGTACGGCCATGCCGGCGTCGATCCGAAGATCATGGGGCTCGGCCCTGTATCCGCGGTGAAATCGGCGCTTGCCAAGGCGGGCCTGAAGCTCGAGCAGATGGACGTCATCGAATCGAACGAGGCCTTCGCTGCACAGGCGCTTGGCGTGTCCAAGGAGCTCGGCATGGATCCGGCCAAGGTCAATCCCAACGGCGGCGCGGTGGCGCTCGGCCACCCGATCGGCGCGACCGGCTGCATCCTCACGGTCAAGGCGATGTACGAACTGCATCGCACCGGCGGGCGCTATGGGTTGATCACCATGTGCATCGGCGGCGGACAGGGGATTGCAGCGATCATCGAGCGCATGTAGGCAGCACAGATGGCATTCCTTCCCCAGCGGGGGAGGGTCGGCATGAGGGTGGGTTGACCCGCCGATTGCGCAGCGCCGGGGGTTTGCTTCTCATGCTCCTCGCGGCCGGCGTCGCGTTGCCCGCGCGCGCCCAGGACGATTTTGCTGCCCGGCGCCGGCAGATGGTCGGGGAGATTGCGGCGTTGGCACGCGAGACCGCAATCGAGACGGGGAAGCCCGCCTTCGACGAGCGCGTCATGTCCGCGGTCGCCAGGGTGCCACGGCATCAGTTCGTGCCGGCCGAGCAGGAGCGCGCCGCCTATGCGAACCGTCCGCTTCCCATCGGGCATGGGCAGACGATATCGCAGCCGTATATCGTCGCGTTGATGACCGACATCATGCGGGTCGAGCCCCAGCATGTTGTGCTCGAAGTAGGAACCGGTTCGGGTTACCAGGCGGCGATCCTCGCCGAGCTGGCGCAGACAGTCTGCACGATCGAGATCATCGAACCGCTCGCCCAAGAGGCGGCCGCGCGCTTGCAGAAGCTGGGCTATGCGCGGGTACGCACCAAGCTGGGTGACGGCTTCTACGGCTGGGAGGACTGCGGTCCCTTTGATTCGATCATCGTGACCGCCGCAGCGGGACGCATCCCGCCACCGCTGATCCGGCAGCTCAAGCCTGGCGGCAGGATGGTGATCCCCATCGGAGCCGCATTTCTGACCCAGCAGCTGATCGTGGTCGAAAAGAACCGCGACGGCACTGTATCGACCCGGCAGATCTTGCCGGTGCAATTCGTGCCCCTGACCGGCCGGCACTGAGGAACCTAGCCGGGCGTGACCAAAGTGTCCGCCGACGCACGGCCCTCGCGCCAACCCATTTCCGGCCACGCGCGTGGGTGGCGCATGACCTCCCCTCCGCTCGCCGCCATCGCGCTGCTTTCGGCAGCCATGCTCGGTTACGAAATTCTGCTGATGCGCCTGTTCTCCATCATCCTGTGGCATCACTTTGCCTACATGATGATCAGCGTCGCGATGCTGGGCTACGGTGCGGCTGGAACCTTCGTCGCACTGGCGCAACGCTTTCTGTTGCCGCGATACGAGTACGCTTTCGTGGCCGCCGCCACGCTGTTCGGCGTCACTGCGATCGCCGGTTTCCTGTTGGCGCAGCGCGTCGCATTCGATCCCCTGGAAATGCTCTGGGACCCGCGACAACCGCTGCGGCTCCTGGTCATCTATGCGTTGCTGTTCGTTCCTTTCTTCTGCGCTGCAACCTCGATCTGCCTCAGCTTTGCGCGCTTTGCCGAACAGCCGCACCGGATTTACAGCTTCGACATCCTCGGCGCCGGCGCCGGCAGCCTGGGCGTGCTGGCCGCTCTGTTCGGGACCACGCCCAACGTTGCGCTGCAATGGATCGGGGCGCTCGGGCTTGCCGCAGCGGCGGTGGCTGCGCTCCACAGCAAAGCGCCGCGCTGGCTGCCGATCGCTTTGCTGGCCGTTGCGTTGCTTCTTCCGTTGGGCATGCCGGCAGACTGGACCCGCTTGCGCCCCTCGGAATACAAGGACCTGAGCCAAACGCTCTCGATCGGCGGAACGAAAGTGGTCGCTGAACGCTCGAGTCCGATCGGCCTCGTCGACGTCGTCGAAAGCTCGTCGATACCGTTCCGGCACGCACCGGGCCTGAGCCTCAATGCCAAGATGGAGCCGCCGCCGCAACTGGGCATATTCGTCGACGGCGACGGGCCGAGCGCACTCACGCGCTATGACGGGCACACCGAAGCTCTCGAGTATCTCGATTACCTGACGTCCGCGCTTCCCTATCACTTGCTCGAGCGGCCGCGCGTGCTCATCCTCGGAGCCGGTGCGGGGGCTGATGTGCTGCAGGCGCTGTACCACGGGGCGAGCGCGGTCGATGCGGTGGAGCTCAATCCACAGGTGGTCGATCTCGTGGAGCATCAGTTCGCCGAATTTTCCGGCCGGCCGTACAGCGCGCCGGCGGTTCGGGTTCACATCGGCGAGGCGCGCGGCTTTGTCGCTGGGCACGGCGATCATTACGACCTCATCCAGGTCGCGTTGCTCGACGCCTTCGGCGCCTCTTCCGCCGGGCTTCATGCGCTTTCGGAGAGCTATCTTTACACTGTCGAGGCGCTCGATGAGTACGTGGGCCATCTGGAGACCGGCGGGCTGCTCGCGATCACGCGCTGGGTAAACCTGCCCCCCAGGGATGTTCTCAAGTTGTTTGCCACCGCGGTCTCGACGCTGGAACGACGCGGTGCCGCGCGACCGGCAGAGCAGCTCGCTCTGATCCGAGGCTGGAAGACCGCGACACTCGTCGTGAAAAACGGCGCGTTCACGCCGGCAGAAATTGCGGCACTGCGCAGGTTCTGCCACGCCCGCTCCTTCGACGTGGCGTATTACCCCGGCATCGACGCTAAGGAAACCAACCGCTACAACGTGCTGCCGCAGTCCTATTTCCACGACGGTGCGGTAGCGCTGCTCGGTCCCGAACGGCGGGCTTTCTTCGATCGCTACAAATTCAGCATCGTTCCCGCGACCGACGACAAGCCTTATTTCTTCCACTTTTTCAAGTGGCGCACTCTGCCGGAGTTGCTGGCGCTCAAGGAGCAAGGCGGCCTGCCGTTGCTCGAATGGGGCTACCCGGTGCTGGTCGCGACGTTGGCTCAGGCGGTCGTCGCTAGCCTCGTGCTGATCCTGCTGCCGCTGTGGATCACCGCACGCCGCGCTGGCCAACACGATAACGCAGGATGGTCGCGACTGCGCATCGCCGTTTACTTCACGGCGATCGGCTTCGCGTTCATGTTCATCGAGATCGCATTCATCCAGAAGTTCCTGTTGTTCCTGAGCCACCCGCTCTACGCGATCGCGGTCGTACTCTGCGCGTTTCTGGTCTTTGCCGGCGTCGGAAGCCGCTATTCCGGCCGCGCGACAGCAGGCGGCGGCACGTCATTGGCGCGGCGCGTGGCGTGGCCTATTGCCGGCATCGCGGCTGTGGCGTCGCTGTATCTTATCGTCCTTGCCGCGCTGTTCCGCCAACTCATGCCGCTGTCCGACGCATTCAAGATCATGATCTCGATCGGGCTCATCGCGCCGCTCGCGTTTGCGATGGGCATGCCTTTCCCGTTGGGACTGGCCCGCGTTGCCGGCCGCAGCCGGGCGCTCGTTCCGTGGGCGTGGGGCGTCAACGCTTGCGCCTCGGTCGTCGCGGCCATTGTCGCCACGTTGGTGGCGATTCACGTCGGGTTCGGCGCTGTCGTGCTGGTCGCGCTGTTGCTGTACGTGCTGGCGGCTGCAGTCTATCGCTAGGCGTCATGAGCCCCCGACGTGCTCCGCATTTGCCATTCGCCGCCCGACATCCCACAATGACGTACGCCTATCGGAGCGATGTCAGGTTCCGAGCTCCCGAAACGGAAAGCCGCATGACTTGGTCGATCGTCGCGCGCGATGCGTCGGGCGCTCTGGGCGTGATCGTCGCGAGCCGGTTCTTCGCGGTCGGCGCGCTATGCCCATACGCGCATAGCGGCATCGGCGCGCTGTCGACGCAGGCACTGGTCAATCCGATCTACGGCATGCGTGGCCTGACGCGGCTGGCGCAAGGGATGGCGCCGGCCGACGTCCTGCGCTCGCTTACCTACCCCGACGCGGGTCGCGAGCACCGCCAGGTGCATCTGATCGACGCGGAAGGCAACATCGCCGCGCACACCGGCGTCGAATGCATCGACTGGTGCGGTCATTTAACCGGCGAGGGCTTCTCCATCGCGGGCAACATGCTCTCCGGCCCGCAAGTGCTCGAGGAGACCGCTCAGTTCTACGATGCCGGGCGCGAGCTGCCCTTCGCCGAGCGACTGATTGCGGCAATGCAGGCCGGCGAGGCAGCCGGCGGTGACAAACGCGGCAAGCAAGCCGTCGCGCTTCTGATCTGCACGACCGAGGCGTATCCGGCGCTCGATCTACGCGTCGACGATCATGCCGATCCACTCACCGAGCTCAACCGCCTGTACGTCAAAAGCCTCGAGCGCTTCCAGCCGTTCGTCGCGTGCCTTCCCGGCCACGACCGGCCGGCGGGCATTACCGATCGCGCCACGATCGAAGCCGAGGTCCAGCGCTTCCAGGCCGAGCGCGCCCGCCACGAGCGATGAGCGCGCTGCTTGAGGTACGCGAGCTAAGGACGTCGTTCGCGGTCGAAGCCGGCGAGCTCTTCGCGGTTGACGGCGTCGGCTTTGCGCTCGATGCCGGCCGCACGCTTGCCATCGTCGGCGAATCCGGCTGCGGCAAGAGCGTTACCGCACTGTCGATCATGGGCCTCGTCGCCACGCCGCCTGGACGCGTCACCGGCGAGATACGTTTCGAGGGCGTCGACCTCACGCGGCTTTCCGCAGCCGAGATGCGCGGACTTCGCGGTGACCGGCTGTCGATGATCTTCCAGGAGCCGATGACTTCGCTCAACCCAGCGTTCACCGTCGGCGAACAGATTGCCGAAGGCATACTGCGCCACCGGCCGCTGTCGCGCGCCGCCGCAAGGGAACGCACGATCGAGATGCTGCGCCGAGTGCATATACCATCGCCCGAGCGGCGCTTCGACGACTATCCGCACCGGCTCTCCGGCGGCATGCGCCAGCGCGTCATGATCGCGATGGCGCTCGCCTGCGAGCCCGACCTGCTTATCGCCGATGAGCCGACCACCGCGCTCGACGTCACGATCCAGGCGCAGATCCTCGACCTGATGCGCATGCTGCGCGAGGAAACGGGTACAGCGATCATCCTGATCACGCACGATCTGGGCATCGTCGCCGAGCTCGCCGACGAAGTAGCGGTGATGTACGCCGGCCGCATCGTGGAGCATGCGAGCGTCGAGGTCCTTTTCGCGCAGCCGCAGCATCCGTATACGGTTGGTCTGCTCGGGTCGATTCCGCGGCTCGATCTCGAGCAGGAAACGCTGCCCGCAATCGAAGGCGTAGTGCCCAATCCGCTGGACCCCGTTCCCGGCTGCCGCTTTCATCCGCGCTGCCCGTTCGCGATCGACCGCTGCCGGCAGGAGGATCCACCGCTTCTGGTGCAAGGCGATGCACACGTGAGCGCGTGCTGGCGCGCCCCGCTCGACGCCGAAGTGCTGGTGCCGGCGTGAAGCCGCTGCTTCGCGTCGACAATAGCGTAGCCCGGGATGAGCCGGCAGGCGAATCCCGGGGCATGGCGATCTTGTCTAATGCCGCCCCGGGTTTCGCGCTTCGCGCTCAACCCGGGCTAGAGAGCGACGTGGGGGTGCCGGCGTGAAGCCGCTGCTTCGCGTCTCGAACCTGATCAAGCACTTTCCGGTGAGGAGAGGCATCTTCGGCCGCCGCAGCGGTGCGGTGCGCGCGGTCGACGGTATCGACTTCGAGGTCGGCGAAGGCGAGACGCTGGCGCTGGTCGGCGAATCGGGCTGCGGCAAGTCGACGACGGGACGGTTGATCTTGCGCCTGATCGAGCCGACCTCGGGTGCGATCGAGTTCGAAGGCCGCGATCTCCTCGCCCTCGACCCCATCGAGCTGCGCGCTCGACGGCGCGCGCTGCAGATCATCTTCCAGGACCCGTACACGTCGCTCAACCCGCGCATGACCGTCGGCCAGATGCTCGGTGAGCCCCTTGTGCTACACCGATTGGCGCCCGGCCGGCATCGAGAGCGCATCGCCGAGCTGCTGCAGCTCGTCGGCCTGGCGCCGCAACACACCGAGCGTTATCCGCATGAGTTTTCCGGCGGCCAGCGGCAGCGCATCGGCATCGCCCGTGCGCTCGCGGCCGAGCCGAGGCTCATCGTCTGCGACGAACCCGTGTCCGCGCTCGACGTCTCGATCCAGGCGCAGGTCGTCAATCTTCTGACCGATCTCCAGAAAAGGCTCGGGCTGTCGTATGTTTTTATCGCGCACGATCTCGCCGTCGTGAAGCACATCGCCGCCCGCGTGGCGGTGATGTACCTGGGACGCATCGTGGAATACGCGGACAAGCGCGAGCTGTTCGCCGACCCGCGCCACCCGTATACCCAGGCACTGCTCTCCGCGATACCGGTGCCGCAGCCCGGGGCGCGCCGGCAGCGCATCATTCTGCAGGGAGACGTACCCAGTGCCCTCGATCCTCCGTCCGGCTGCCGCTTCCGGACGCGCTGCCCGTATGCGCAACGGCGCTGCGCCGAGGAGGACCCGCGGCTCGTCGCGAACGGCGGGCACGCGGTGGCGTGTCATTTCTGGCGCGAGATCGCCCCTTCCGCCGCGGTGCTGCCGCGAGCGGCGATCGGACCGGATCTGCGGCTGGAGCGCCTGCAGCGGGCGTTCCGAAGTCCCCTGGAACGAGTGCCGTGATCGCAGAAGTTCCTGCGATGCGAAGATGGCGCTAATATCGCCAGCGAGTCTACGTACCCAACAAAGGAGAGCGCATGAGCAAGCCATCGTCGACGATCCGCGTGCTGTTGACTGCGGGAATGGTTGCCGCAGCGACCCTTGCCGGAGCGCAGACTTTGCGCTTCGGACTTGCCGAGGATCCAGACATCCTCGACCCCACGCTCGCCCGCACCTTCGTCGGTCGAATCGTGTTCGCTGCGCTTTGCGACAAGCTCTTCGACATCGATGAGAAGCTCGACATCGTGCCGCAGCTCGCGACCGGCTACGAATGGTCCGCCGATCGCAAGGCGCTTACTATCAAGCTGCGCAAGGGCGTCACCTTTCACGATGGGGAAAAGCTCGACGCGGCGGCGGCAAAGTTCAACATCGAGCGCCACAAGACCCTGGCGGGATCGAATCGCCGTGGCGAGTTGGCGCCGGTAACGGGTGTGGACGTCGTCGACGATTCGACGGTGCGGCTCAACCTCTCGGCTCCGTTCGCGCCGCTGCTCGCTCAGCTCGCGGACCGTGCCGGCATGATGGTCTCCCCCAAGGCCGCTTTAGCCGACGGTGACAAGTTCGGCTCGAAGCCCGTGTGCTCGGGCCCATTCCGCTTCGTCGAGCGCGTCGCGCAGGACCGCATCGTACTCGAGCGCTATCCCAATTACTGGAACAAGGGCGAAATCCATTTCGACAAGATCGTGTATCTCCCCATCGTGGATTCCACCGTACGCCTCGCAAACCTCAAGTCCGGACAACTTGATTTCATCGAGCGCGTCGGAACCTCGGACATCGCTGCGCTCAAGACCGACAGCCGGTTCAAGATCTCCCGGATTACCGAGATCGGGTACCAGGGCATCACGATCAACGTCGGCAAGAGCGATCTCGCGCAGAAGAATCCGCTGGGCCGCGACCCTCGTGTACGCGAAGCCTTCGAGCTGGCGCTCGACCGTGATGGCATCGCGCAAGTGGCAATGGACGGCGAGGCCGACGTCGGCAACCAGTGGGTTGCTCCGACCAACGCGTTCTACGCGAAGAACGTGCCCGTGCCGAAGCGCGACGTCGCGAAGGCCAAGGCGCTGCTGCAGGCCGCGGGTGTATCGAACCCATCATTCACGCTGATGACCCCGACCACGTCCGACGCGCAGAAGATCGCACAGGTCGTGCAGTCGATGGTCAAGGAAGCGGGCTTCGACGTGAAGATTCAGTCGACCGAGTTCGCGACCTCGCTCAACCTGGCCGACAAGGGCGACTTCGAGGCGTACGTGCTGGCGTGGAGCGGGCGCGCCGATCCGGACGGAAATGTCTTCAGCTTCCACGGCTGCAAACAGCCGCTCGACTACGCAGGCTATTGCAAGCAGGAGGTTGACGACCTGCTCAACCGGTCGCGCACGACGCTCGATCCGGCCGAGCGCAAGAAGATCTACGCCGAGCTCGCGTCGATCGTGCTCAAGGACAGGCCGATCGTGTACCTCTTCCACCGCCATTGGCTGTGGGCATACACCAGCAAGCTCTCCGGCCTGCGTACCATCCCTGATGGGCTGGTGCGGATCCAGGGGTTGAAGATGAATTGAGACGGAGCATTCTCTGTTGTCGTCATTCCCGCGCACGCGGGAATCCAGCGTCGTGCGACGAAATTCATTGGATCCCCGCTTTCGCGGGGATGACGTCCTCTTGAGAGGCACCGCCTTCCACCCCACGCCGTAGAACAATGCTCAACTATCTCTTGCAGCGCCTCGCGACGATCGTTCCGACACTCTTTTTCGTGTCGGTACTGATCTTCGGTTTGCAGCAGCTCCTGCCAGGCGACCCGGCAATGATTCTCTCCGGCGAGGACCGCGATCCAACGGTCATCGCGCATCTGCGTCAGAAGCTCCATCTCGACGAGCCGCTGCCGATCCGTTACCTCTACTGGGCCGGCGGCGTGCTCAAGGGTGATCTCGGCGAGTCGGTACGCATTCAGAAACCGGTGCTCGACCTGATTGTGGAGAAACTGCCCGTCACGCTGGAGCTCGCGCTGCTCGCCATCGTGATTGCGTTAACGATTGGTATCACCGCCGGGATCGTGTCGGCTGTCGCCAAGGACTCTGCCTGGGATTATGCCGCCAACGTGTTCGCTCTCTGGGGGCTGTCGACACCGAACTTCTGGCTCGGCATCATGCTGATCCTGCTGTTCTCGGTCACGCTCGGTTGGCTGCCCGCCTCCGGCTACGTGAGTCCGTTCGAGGATCTCAAGGCCAATCTGGCTGCGATGATCATGCCTGCATTCGTGCTCGGCAACGCGATCGCGGCGGTCCTGATGCGCCACACGCGCAGCGCGATGCTGCAGGTCCTCTCATCCGATTATGTCCGGACCGCTCGTGCCAAGGGTCTCGATGAGCGCGTCGTCGTGCTCAAGCATGCGCTGCGCAATGCGTTGACACCGGTGATCACGCTGGGCGCGTTGGAGTTCGGAACGTTGCTTTCGGGTGCCGTGCTCACCGAGCAGGTCTTCACGATTCCCGGCTTCGGCAAGCTCATCGTCGATGCCGTGTTCAATCGCGACTACGCGGTCGTCCAGGGTGTCGTGCTGTGCACCGCAACGGCGTACATCACGCTCAACCTCCTCGCCGACATGGCCTACTTCCTGGTCAATCCGCGATTGCGGGACAGCCACGCATGAGTACAACTGCTGCCGCGACCGTCGCCGCCACGATTCCCCGTGAGATCTCGCCCGGCCGACGCGCGCTCGCCCGGGTCGCGCGGCGGCGCGGCGCGATGATCGCGCTCGGTGTGGTCGCGTTCTTCCTGGTCATGGCGCTGCTCGCACCGGGAATCGCGCCGTACGACCCGCTGGCGACAAGCTGGAGCGCGGTACGCAAGGCGCCCACCGCGGCGCACTGGTTCGGCACCGATGAGATCGGACGCGACGTGCTTTCGCGCGTCGTGTGGGGCACCCGGGCGTCCCTGCTGGCCGGCGTTGTCTCGGTTTCCATTTCACTCGCGTTCGGAGTGCCGATCGGGCTTTTGGCCGGGTACGTCGGCGGCTGGATCGACGCGCTCATCTCGCGGATGACCGACGCGATGCTCGCCTGCCCGTTCCTGATCCTCGCCATCGCTCTGGCCGCTTTCCTCGGGCCGAGCCTTACCAATGCGATGATCGCGATCGGGATATCAGCGACGCCGGTCTTCGTTCGCCTGACGCGAGCACAGGTGCTGCACGTCAAGGTCGAGGACTACGTCGAGGCGGCGCGCGCGGTGGGCAACTCGCATCTGCGGATCGCGTGGCGGCACGTCCTGCCCAATATCGTGCCGCCGCTGATCGTCCAGGCGACGCTGGCGATCGCCGCGGCGATCATCGCCGAGGCCGCACTTTCTTTCCTCGGACTGGGCCAGCAGCCGCCAGCGCCGTCCTGGGGCAGCATGCTCAACACCGCCAAGAACTACATCGACAATGCGCCGTGGATGGCGATCTGGCCGGGCGTATCGATCTTCATGTTGGTGCTGTCGTTCAACCTGCTCGGCGACGGGTTACGCGACGCGTTCGATCCGAAGAGCCGGTAGCCTGGGTCGAGCGCCCTTCGACTTCGCTCAGGACAGGCTTCGCGCGAAACCCGGGGCGGCGATGCGAAGCGGGCGTGGCTCCCGGGACTCCCCTGGATCAAGTCCGGGGTCATCCCAGGCTACTTTTCGCGCGCCGGATCGCTCTCCGGCAGGACGTCCTTGGCCCAATCGTTCTTCTTCCAGTTCGGAACGGGCGTCACGCAGCCGGCGTGCGGAACGAAGCTCGAGCGCTCGACGAGCGTGTACTTGTGGATGTAGCGCGGGCAGTTCGGAAACACCCGTGTCACCGCGACGCGGACGATGAATTGCGCCTCGGGATACGCGGGCAGGAGCGGATCATCGAGCTGGATCGTCGCTTCTCCCGAGATCCGCAGCCGCTTCGGCCGCAGGAAATCGATGAACAGCATGCCGACGCGCCGGTTCTGCGCGAGGTTGCCCATCGACAAGAACATTCCATTGCCGTCGTAGGTTGGAAACGCGATCGTGCCCGGGTCGACGACGCGCACGAAGCCGGGCTCGCCGCCCTTGTATGAGCAACTCGGCTGGTGGTCCGCGTCCGAGGTCGCCAGAAAGAACATGTCCAGCGACTCGATGAATGCCTTGTCCTCGTCGCCGATGCGGCCCGCGACCAGGCGTTGCTCGATGCGATCGGCGAGCCGGCGCGTATCGAACCGATCCTGCAGCTCGCGGCTGCCCGCGTGGTAGAACGCACTCACTCGAACTCGACGAAACCGAACTCGCGCAGAAATGCCCCGCGTTCCTGCACCCCAAGATGAAGGGCGATGCGCTGGACAAACTCCTGTCGATTGACCGCCTCTCGCGCAGCCTTACGCGCGACAACCTTCGCGATTGGCCCCAGATAAACCGCCAGCCTGGAGGTTGTCTGCTCGACAAAACTCGGATCGAGCGGCACCAGCGCTTCCGTTCCGCCGCTGAGCGACCTTAGCTGCGTCGTCCCACGCACGCTGGTCTGGTGCGTACCGGAGCGCTCGCCCGCCGTGCGCTGCATTTCGTCGATGAACTTCTTGCGCACATCCGCATCGGAGATGCTGTCCGACAGCAGCGAATAAAGCTCGGCCGTGTCCCTCGACTTCGCCGCGGCCTTCTTCACCATCACGCGCGCCATCGGTCCCACGAAATTGGCGAGCTGCCGTTCGATGGTATGCAAGGTCGCGTCGTCCCACGCGGGCGTCGCCTGCGCCTGCAGCTTGATCGACGAAAGGTTAAGTTCGGTCGCATCCTGCGCGTCGCGCTTGGTGTTGACCTCGGGGTCCAGCGCGACGCGCAGCGCACGGTTGAATGCCTTGGCGTTCTGAAAGCGCGCGACCGGATCTTTGGCCAGCGCCGCCGCGACGATCGCGTCGAGCGCGGGCGAGACCGGGAGCTTCGAGACTTCCGACGGCGGCCGCGCCTCCTCATAGCAAATCTTGAATGCGATGGCTTCGATCGAGCCGGAGAAAGGCTTCTCGCCTGTCAGCAGCTCGTACAGGACCACGCCGGTGCTGAACAGATCGGAACGGCGATCGACCTCCTTGCCCTGGCATTGCTCCGGAGACATGTACGACGGCGTGCCCATGACCATGCCGGCGTTAGTGAGGTTAGACGTGTCGATGCGCGCGATGCCGAAGTCGGCGACCTTGAGCGCGCCTCCGCTGGTCAGGATCAGATTTGCCGGCTTCACATCGCGGTGCACGACACCGCGTTCGTGCGCGAAGTCCAGCGCCAGCAGCAGCTGCGACACGATCGCGACGATCTGGCCGAGGTCGAAGTTGGCCTTGCGATTGAGGTATTCGCGCAGGCCCGTACCCTCGACGTATTCCATCGCGATGAACGCGTTGACCTCGTCCTCGGCGTATTCGTAGACGCTGACGATGTTCGGATGCAGCAGCCGTCCCGCCGCTTTCGCCTCGTTCTGGAAGCGCGCCATCACCTGCACGGCAAGATCGGGATCGACCAGGTCCTTGCGCACGGTCTTGATCGCGACGACGCGTTCGATGTGCGGATCGAATGCCTTGTACACGACCCCCATCGCGCCCTTGCCGAGCACGCTCTGGATGACGTATTTGCCGATTTTTTCCGGTTCAGCCATAACAATCTGGCACGGCCACTATTGCGCGAGGAGCCATTTCAAGAAAGTCGCGAGCAACCCCGAGGGGCGAGCCTCATTTGCCAACTGAGCACGACAAAGCAATCGGGGTGCGCAGCAGTTTTTCAAATGGTTCCTCCTATGCCTCGAGCATCTTGATCGCTTGCACAAGACTCTTGTTCATGCGCGCCAGAGCCTCGGTGAGCACGCCGATCTCGTCTTTGCTCCGGGTCTTGAACTCCGCCGTTTCGAGATTGCCGAGGCTCACCTGGTCGGCGAGCTTGGAGAGGTTCTTGATGCGCTGGATCACGATTGAGTGCAGCATGACGTTGAGCAGGATGAACGTGAGTACGAAGACGAGCGTCAGGAGCAGCATGAAAACCTTGAACGTGTGGTTCGCGCGCTGGATCGGCAGCGCGCTCGGAACCGAAACTATCTGCGCGCCGATGATCTCGTTCAGCTTCCAGCCAAAGCCATTGGCCGGGCCATAGAGCTCTATCATCGTCTTCGGTGCCTCCGCGACCGTATTGTGACACGCGAGACACGCGCCGTCCTTGATCTGGATCGGCCGCGCCAGGTATAGCGCCCGCCCGGCGGCCGTGTCGCGCTCGCCGACAAGCTCGGACCCCTTGGCCGTTCCGTTCCGAAACTGGTTGACCACGTCGGCTTCCCAGTCGGTTGCGCGATCGCGCGGATTGGTGGGATTGAGCGTCGCTTCCTTATAGCTGTAATCCGGGTACTTTTTGCGCAGGTCGTTGAACTGCTCGGTGGCCGCGTACGCCGGCACCGATTGCGGCAGGAACGAATACCTGAGCTGGGTCTCCAGCAGAGGCTTGACCTGCGAGTTCGTGTAGCTACGCGACGCAAGCGCCGATTCCATCATCACGCGCGCGTTGTCCAGGATCTCCTCGCGCGCGTTAGCCTGCAGCACCTTGTACGAGATGAAGCCGGTCACGATGAAGCCCACGGCGAACAGCGCAAGCAACACGATGTTGAATTTCCACATCAGCTTCATGGGGTTCCCTTGAGAATCGTCAGGCCGGGTTTGCTGCTCATTTCTTTTTGCCGAACGGCCAGCTCCACGTCGAGTCGGTCTTTTCCGCGGCCTTCGGTGCCGCGGAGTCGGTTTTTTCCGCGGCCTTCGGTGCCGCCTCGGCCTTGTCCTTCTCCTTCTCCTTGTCTTTCTCCTTGTCTTTCTCCTTGTCCTTGGCCTGACTTTCCGAGGGGACAAGCGCGACGTGCCACTCAGGATACGCCTGGAGCTTGGCCATGACCGGGCTGCGGAACTCCGGGTCGCCGAGCCGCGGCTGGAATCGTTTGAGGAACACCCGCCGGTACGGTCCGGTCAGCCATGGCTCGGCCTCCGCGTAGCTGATCGGACGGTCGGCCACGAGCTGCACACGCGCGACCTGGTATTGGGCTGCGCGAGCAGGCAGCGGATCGCGGAAATGCCGTGGCATCGCGGCGACGAACTTCTGCGGCGCGGCGCCGGCGGTGGCGAACGGCCGGTCGATCGCGCGGATCGCGAAGTCGCCGCTCTTTACTTCATGCGCGGTGCCGTCGGCGCCACCTTTCCCGGGCTCGATCAGCCGCGCACTCCCCCTTTCCACGAAAGCTTCGAGCGCTTCGCCGTCGGCGTGCATGACCGTGACCGCATCGCTTGCGACGATCGTGCCGGCAGGAGAGCGTACGCGCAACGCGATGCCCGGCGGCTTCGCTGTCAATTTCAGCCAGCCGCGCGTCAGGTACATATCCGCCGGCGCGGGCTGCTTGCCTTCGCGCGATCCCGCACTGGTGGCGAGAACTCCGGCCGGGCCGACGAAGTTGACGCTCGGCCCGGTGCCAAGCTCGACCTGCACCTGAGCGCGGTCCGCCGCATCGATGACGTCGCCGTCCTGAACGCGCGCTCCTTCGACGAGCTTGTACCAGCTTACTCCGCGCAGCACGCGGACGTTTCCGTCGAGTATCGTCACGACGCCCAGATCCGCGCCGTAACAGAGCGCGGACGCGAGAAAGAAACAGCATCCGTAAAGCCAAATCGTTTTCATCGAGGGGCGCAGCATGATTACCCGCCAGAACGGCGGGGCGCGGTCGATACTAGGCTGCGCACTCGGCGACTGTCAATGTGAATATTCCGCGGCGCCCCGCGGGGCCTTATACTTGGCCCCTTCATCATGGATAAATCGCCGCAGAATCTCGCTATTTTGTTCGCCGATATCAGCGGCAGCGCTAAGCTCTACGAGAAGCTCGGCGACGCCGAAGCGCTCGCGACTATCGAGCGCTGCCTCGCGACCATTCGCCAGGCTTGTGTCGACAGCGGCGGGCGCGTCGTCAAGACCATCGGTGACGAGGTCATGGCCGTCTTTCCCGCCGCCGACGGCGCGGCACGCGCCGCGACAGACATGCAGGCGCGCATCTCCGCGCAGCGAACCTCGCGCGGCACGGGACTCGCGATTCACGTCGGTTTCAACTACGGCCCGGTGCTCGAGGAAGGCAACGACGTGTTCGGCGATTCGGTCACCGTCGCTGCGCGGCTGGCGAACCTCGCCAAGGGTGGGCAGGTTTTCACCTCGGCCCAGACGGTCGAAGAGCTGCCGCCGGCGCTGCGCGCCCGCACACGCAGCCAGCAGGCGCAAACGGTCAAGGGCAAGCAGAAGGACATCGACCTTTTCGAGCTGGTCTGGCAGGAGACGGAGGACGAGCTCACCGCGTTGTCGACACACGTCAAGGTTCGTCCCGCCCGCCTCGCGCTCAAGCACGGTGATCGTGAGATCGAACTTTCCGAAGCGGCGCCGACGCTCTCGCTCGGCCGTGATATGCAGAATGATCTGGTGATCGCCGATCGGAAGGCCTCGCGCATGCACGCGCGCATCGAGCGGCGGCGCGACAAGTTCGTACTGATCGATCACAGCTCCAACGGCACCTATGTCACCGTGCAAGGCGAGGCGGAGATCGTTTTGCGCCGTGAGGAGTTGGTGCTGCGCGGGAGCGGCCAGATGAGCTTCGGCCACGCGTATCAGGACGATCCGTTGGAGTTTCTGCACTTCTCCTGCCTGGATTGACCCGCCGCGGCCGCGACGCAGGAATCACCGCCGCTCCGGTGCCGGATGGATGTTGTCGACCCAATGCACTTCTTCGGGGTTGGATTCGACGTTGGGCAGGTCGAGGTTGACGACGACCGGCTCCTGGCCGCTGCGCACGAGAACGCATGATAAGGGCTCGCTGTCGCTCGCATTGATCTCCTGGTGCGGCACGAACGGCGGAACGTAGATGAAATCGCCGGGGCCCGCTTCGGCGGTGAATTCGAGACGCTCGCCCCACTTCATACGCGCTCGCCCGCTGACCACGTAGATGACGCTCTCGACAGGACCATGATGATGCGCCCCGGTCTTGGCCTTCGGATGGATCACGACGGTGCCGGCCCAGAGCTTCTCCGCGCCGGCACGTGCCGCAGTGATCGCCGCGGCGCGATTCATCCCGGGCGTCTGCGGCGTGTTGACATCGAGCTCGTGCGCGTGCACGACGCGCACGCCGTGCAGGCGCCACTTCGATTCGGCAGATTGCGACATGTCGGGCCGTTGGGTCTGACCAGGGTTCGTTGATGAATTTCACACCCGCAGCGCGCACGACGCAAGCCCGATTATTCCCGCGGCGCGGGCCGGCGATCGCGCCGCTCCTGACAGTACGGTGTCAGGAGAGCAGGTTCAGGATGGCTCCCGTGCAAACCCGCACACTTTCTGGAGCCAGCCATGCACAAAGACGATGCACTTACGTGGTTCGAAATTCCCGCCACCGACCTTGGGCGTGCGACCCGATTCTACGAAACGGTCCTCGGCCGGTCGCTAACGACTGAAACAATAGCGACTTCTACGCTGGCGGTATTCCCCTACGAGAAACCCGGCGTCGGCGGATGCGTCATCGCGGGCAACGGCCTTGTTCCGTCTTCGAGCGGCACTGTCATTTACCTCAACGCGGCACCGAAGCTCGACGACGCGCTCTCGCGGGTAGCCGAAGCGGGCGGTCGAGTTGTCCTGCCGAAGACCGCACTACCGGACGGCATGGGCTTTTTCGCGCATGTGATCGACACCGAGGGCAATCGCATCGGGCTGCATGCGTTGCAGTAATGGCGACGGGCGCTCGCCCGCGTCGCTCGACGGATCGGGCAGCGCGGTGAGAAACTTGCCGCACCATGAGGCGAGCCGACCGGTTGTTCTCGATCGTCCAGTATCTGCGCGGCCGGCGGTTGACGACGGCCGCGCAGCTCGCGCACTGGCTCGAGGTATCCGAGCGCACGATCTACCGCGACATCGCAGATCTCGCGGCGTCCGGCGTTCCGGTGGACGGCGAGGCGGGCGTCGGCTACCGGATTCGCTCCGGTTTCGACCTCCCGCCGCTGATGTTCACCTTCGATGAGATCGAGGCACTGGTGATCGGGGCACGCTTCGTGGAATCATGGGGCGGGCCGGGCCTCGCCGGAGGCGCCCGCTCGGCGCTGGCGAAGATCGCTGCTGCATTGCCGGCCGAGAAGCGGGTGGCACTCGAACGATCGCGCCTGTTCGCGCCCGGGTTTTTCATCGATCCGGAGCCGGGAAAGCGTCTCGATGCGCTGCGCCACGCGATTATCGGGCAACGGTTCACCGATCTCGATTACAAGGATGCGGAGGCGAGAGTCTCGCAGCGCCGCGTGCGCCCTCTCGGCCTCTACTTCTGGGGCGATGTCTGGACGCTCGCCGCATGGTGCGAGTTGCGTCAGGACTTCCGCAGCTTCCGGCTTGATCGCATCGTCGCGGTAAACCCCGCGGATGCGCGCTATCCCGACGAGTCCGGCAGGCGACTGGAAGATTACATTCGGAAGATGCAGGAGGATTGACGCCGCCGAGCAGCGGGCACGGGTCCAGTTCGCGGTTTATGTCAAACGCAGCGGAGTCGGGTGCGCGCATGCGTGCCGGTACTCCCGGGCCGCACGCGATGCGTCGGCCGCCGCGCCCTTGGTACAATCGCCCACCTTACCCGGAGGAAGCGATGACGATCTCTATGTATCAGGCCTCGGTGCCGTTGTTCATCAGGATGCTCACCAATCTCAAGGGCATCCTGGAGAAGGGCGCCGCGCACGCGCAGGCGAAGAAGATCGAGGAAGCGGTACTGCTGAACGCGCGGCTTTACCCCGACATGCTTGCCTTCACGCGGCAGATTCAGATCGCCTGCGATTTCGCCCGTGGCACGGGTGCGCGCCTCGCGGGGCAGGAGCCGCCCGCCCACGAGGACAAGGAGCAGAGTTTTGCCGAGCTCGTCGCGCGCGTCGACCGGTCGATCGACTACCTCCGGACGCTCAGCCCGGGCCAAATCGACGGATCCGAGGGACGCGAGATCGTTCGTCCAATCCGCGGGGTGCCGAAAAAGTTCACCGGCATCAATTATCTGGTGCACTACGCGCTGCCCAATTTCTTCTTCCACACGACGACGGCCTACGCGATCCTCCGCCACAACGGCGTCGAGATCGGCAAGGCCGACTTCATCGGCTCGCTCGATTGATCGAATCGTGCGGGTTATGGCCGGGATGAGCGCTGCGGGTCCCGGGAGTCTCCCGCCGGATTGGGCAAGCGAAGCTGCAGCCTCGGCTTCGCCTCAACCGGCGCTACGTGCTTGGTACGACGTCGCTGACGCGGAACGGCATCGGCTCCTCGACGCCGTAACCCTGCGCGTAGTCCACGCCGATCTGGCGCAGGCGCTTCAGGATCTGGTCGTTCTCGACGAATTCCGCGATTGTCTTCTTTTCCATCACGTGGCCGATGTGATTGATCGCCTCGACCATCGCGCCGTCGATCGGGTCGATCAGCATGTCGGTCACGAAGCTGCCATCGATCTTGAGAAAGTCCACCGGCAGGTGCTTCAGATAACCGAACGAGGACATGCCGGCGCCGAAGTCGTCCAGCGAAAACCGGCAGCCGAGATCGCGAAACGCGCCGATGAAGCGCGCTGCCTTCGCCAGGTTCGCGATCGCCGCCGTCTCGGTAATTTCGAAGCAGATCGCGTCACGCGCGACGCCGCATAGATCGATTTCGTCGCGGATGAAGTCGAACAGGCGCTCGTCACCGATCGAGGCGCCCGAGAGGTTGATCATGTAGACGGCATCGCCGCCAGCCGCGGCACGGGCGCGCGCGATCAACGGCAACGCGGTGCGAATGACCCAGCGGTCGACGGCGGGCATCAGGTTGTAGCGCTCCGCAGCCGGGATGAACGCCATCGGCGGCACGATCTGTCCATCTTCGTCCACCATCCGGATCAGAAGCTCGAACATCGTCGCCGGCCGGCGACGCGGGGCAACGGCGATGATCCGTTGCGAGTAAAGGCAGAACCGGTCGGCGTCGAGCGCGCTGTGCAGCCGCGCGACCCATTCCATCTCGCCGTGGCGCACCAAGAGCTCGCTGTCCTTGCGATGGTAGAGCTGGACGCGGTTGCGGCCTTTCTCCTTGGCCATGTAACACGCAGCGTCGCCCGCACTCAGGACATCGGCGAGGGTGAGCGGCGTCTCGGCGATGAGCACCAAGCCGATGCTCACACCGATGGTGAACGAGCGGTCGTGCCAGACGAAGTGAAAGTCCGTTACGGTCTGCCGCACCTCGTCCGCGATCCGTTCGGCGTGCTCCGGAGAACAGTTCTCGAGGATGACCCCGAACTCGTCGCCGCCGATGCGTGCCAGCGTGTCGCCTTCGCGCAGGCGGTCCTGCAGCAGCATGCTGATCTGGCGCATGAGCTCGTCGCCGGCCGCGTGGCCGCAGGTGTCGTTGACGATCTTGAACTGGTCGAGATCGAGATACAGCATAGCGTGCGTCCGGCCCAGTTCCCGCGCGCTTACCAGAGCGAGGCCGAGCCGGTGTTCGAATTCGCGCCGGTTGATCAGCCCGGTCAGCGCATCGTGGCTCGCCTGGTACGAGAGCTGACTCGCGTACTCGCGTTCGCGCCGGACGTCGTGCAGGACCAGCACTACCCCGGCGATCTCGCCGGTGCGATCGCGGATCGGCGCCGCGGATTCGTTGATCGCCACTTCGGTGCCGTCGCGGCGCAGCAGCAGGACATTGGTTGTCGCCTTGACCGTGCGTCCCTCCCGCACGACGCGTTCCAGCGGGTCTGGCAACGCCTGCCTCGTCGCTTCATCGAGCATCCTGCAGACGATCGTGAGCGGCATGCCTTCGGCCTCCTGGGTGGTCCATCCGGTCAGGGTTTCGGCCACTGGATTGAAGTACTCGACCTGACCCTGGAGATCGGTGGTGATCACCGCGTCGCCGATGGAATTGAGCGTCACCAGCGCGCGCTCCTTCTCGGCGAAGAGCTGGCCCTCCGAGAGCTTGCGGTCGGTCACATCGGTCACCGAGCCCGCCATGCGGGTCGCCCAGCCGTCCGCGTTGCGGACCGAGCGACCGCGAGCGCGAAACCAACGGTATTCGCCGTCCTTGGCGCGGACGCGGAACTCGACATCGTAAGGAGAGTTGTCGCGGATATGCGCTCTCGCCGCGGCCAGCGCCGGTTCGATGTCGTCCGGATGCAGCAAGGCGAAGAATGCGTCGGGCTTATTCTCGACCTCGTGATCGGCATATCCCGCGAGCTCCTTGGTGCGGGGGGAGAAATAAATATCGCCGGTCAGCAAGTCCCAGTCCCACAAGCCGTCGTTGCTGCCGATCACCGCGAGATTGAACCGCTCCTCGCTGAACCGGAGTGCGTTCTCGAATACCTCGCTTTCGCGCAGCATCCGCCGCGACAGGATGGCGCCGAGCAGGACGAGTAATGCCGCAGCAATCAGCGTCGCGGACAGCAGCACGACCTGGGTCCACCGTGACGCGGCCCCGAGCGTGAAGGAAAACGCGTCTTCCAGCGGCGTCAGATCGCCGTTTATGCGGCGGATCTCCTCCAGAATGGGCCGAAGACTCTCTTCATCCGCACGGCCCGCGGCGACGGTACGATGCAGGCGATCCGCCGCGTTGGTCAGCTCGACGATATGCCGGTCCGCGTCAGTCCAGATCGCAATAGCGCGGTCGATATAGCTCACGTTCCTGAAGCGACGGAACAGCCAAATCATGCCGGCGACGTCATCGCCGTGGTTGCGACCCTCGAGAAAGCCCTGGCGCGCCAGCTCGAGGTTGGGATTCACCCGCTCCAGCTCCTCGCGCGCCTTGCGGTCTCCGAGCGGAACCTTGATCGCCTCCAGGTAACGCTCGTAGTCGGTTTCGGAGCGCGTTCCGGCGTAGCGGTTGAGATAGTAGATCGAATCCTTTTGCGCCTTGGACCAGAGGCTTTCGGCGCCGACATACGCGCGGGTCGCCGACAAGAGGTCCATGCTGATGCTGCCCAGCGCGACCAGCAGAACAACGACGGCCAGGAACGGCCAGATAATGCGCAGCAGCCGCCGGCTTTTCGGAACGAGATGGCCGAAGCCGCGCAAAAGCGTCATGTTGCCGCCGCTACCGAAAGTCTCTTCGGCAGGTCGCGCACGGCCTGCGGCGCAGCGACGTCCGCTTCGCGGTGCTCGGCGATCTCATCGATGAGGCGCGCGACCGTGCCCTCCTGCGGCAAGGAAACGCCGTAGTGCAGTACTCGGGCGCCGCGATAAATCGCGAGCGTGGGAAAGTTCTCGATGTCGATATCACCGCAGATCTCGCTGTCGTCCTCGATGTCCAACCAGAGAAAGACCAGGTTGGGTCGGGCCTTCGCGATGCGTTCCAAGGTCTCACGAAACTCGTTGCAAGTATCGCACCAGGCGGCGCAAAGAGCGACGACCAGGGGCTTGGTGCCCCCGGCGAAGTACGCCTCGATTGCGCCTCGGTCGTTACGAGTCAGCATAGAAGGAAGAGGCAGCTCGTCCGCAGTCCGTGCCGGAAGTCGCTGCCTGCACACGCGCCTACCCTAGATTTGGCGCGAGCTCACGGCGAATGGCCGCCTCGTCGCGGCGCTGGCGCGCCGCCGAATCGCGCAGCTGATCCTCACCGATCCTACCCACCGCGAAATACGTCGCCTCCGGATGCGCAAGATAGAACCCCGACACCGAAGCCGCCGGCAGCATGGCGTAGTTCTCGGTGATTGCCATGCCGACGCTTTGCGCCTGCAGGAGCTCGAACAGCGGCGCCTTCACCGCGTGGTCCGGACACGCCGGGTAGCCGGGCGCCGGGCGAATGCCGCGATACTCCTCGCGGATCATCGCAGCGTGGTCGAGACGCTCGTCTTGCGCGTAGCCCCAGTACTCGCGGCGCACGCGCATGTGCAACCATTCCGCGAAGGCTTCGGCCAGCCGGTCCGCGAGCGCCTTCAACATGATCGCGCTGTAGTCGTCCTTCTTCGCCTCGAACTCGGAAAGCTTCTTCTCGATGCCCAAGCCCCCGGTGACGGCGAACGCGCCCACGTAGTCGTTTGCACCCGAAGCCTTCGGCGCGACGAAATCGGCGAGACAATAATTGGGTTTGCCCTCCGGGCGATCGTTTTGCTGACGCAGGTTGCGCCAGGTCAGCGCGACGTTCGTGCGCGACTCGTCGGCGTAAAGTTCGATATCGTCGCCGACGGAATTCGCCGGCAGGAGCGCGATGACCCCGTTCGCCGCGAGCCACCGTCCCTCGACGATACGCTTCAGCATCGCCTGCCCTTCCGCAAACACATCGCGCGCCGCCTCGCCGACGACGGGGTCGTCAAGAATCGCCGGAAAGGGTCCGCTAAGCTCCCAGGTCTGAAAAAAAGGCCCCCAGTCGATATATCGGGCAAGCTCCGCCAGATCCACATGCCTGATCTCGCGCCGTCCGAGGAAGGCCGGCTTCGGCGGAACATAGCGCGCCCAGTCGGCCTTGAAAGCGTTCGCGCGCGCCTTCGCGAGCGGAATGACCGCGGGACCCTTCTTCGCCGCGTGCTGCAACCGAATCCGGTCGTAATCGGCCGCGACTTCGGCCACGTAGGTCTGCTTGAGCTCGTCGGACAAGAGGTTGCTCGCCACCCCGACGGCGCGCGACGCGTCGGGGACGTACACCGTCACACCCGCGTAGTTCGGTGCGATCTTGACCGCCGTATGCACGCGCGAGGTCGTCGCGCCGCCGATCAGCAACGGCTGTTGCATTCCCAGACGCTGCATCTCGTGCGCCACGTGCGCCATCTCCTCGAGCGACGGCGTGATGAGACCCGACAGCCCGACGATGTCGGCCTGCCGGTCGCGCGCGGTGTCGAGGATTTTCGTCGCCGGAACCATGACGCCCAGGTCGATAACCTCGAAGTTGTTGCACTGGAGCACGACGCCGACGATGTTCTTGCCGATGTCGTGGACATCGCCTTTGACCGTTGCCATCACGATGGTGCCCTTCGGCCTGCCGGCGTCGCCCGACTTCGCTTTCTCCGCCTCGATGAACGGCACGAGGTGCGCGACCGCCTGCTTCATCACCCGCGCGCTCTTGACCACCTGAGGCAGGAACATCTTTCCCGCGCCGAACAGGTCGCCGACGACGTTCATGCCCGCCATCAACGGGCCTTCGATCACCTGGATCGGCCGGGCGAATTTTTGTCTCGCCTCCTCGGTGTCATCGACGATGAACGCCGTGATCCCCTTGACGAGCGCATGCGAGAGCCGTGCTTCGACCGTGCCGTTGCGCCAGGCCAGATCCTCTTCCGGCTTGCGGCCTTGCGCCTTGTAGGTCTCGGCGACGGCGACCAGGCGCTCGGTAGCATCGGCGCGCCGATTCAGGACGACGTCCTCCACGCGCTCGCGCAACTCCGGATCGAGCTCGTCGTACACGCCGAGCTGCCCCGCGTTGACGATACCCATCGTCAGACCCGCGCGGATCGCGTGATACAGAAAGACCGTGTGGATCGCCTCGCGCACCGGGTCATAGCCGCGGAAGCTGAAGCTGACATTGGAGATGCCGCCGGAGATCTTGGCATGCGGAAGGTGCTGCTTGATCCACGCCGCGGTCCGGATGAAATCGACCGCGTAGTTGGCGTGCTCGTCGATGCCGGTCGCGATCGCGAACACGTTTGGATCGATGACGATGTCCTCGGGTGGAAACCCGACCTGGTCGACGAGCAGGTCGTAGGCGCGCCGCGCCACGTCGATCCGGCGTTCGTAGCTGTCGGCCTGGCCTTTCTCGTCGAAGCACATCACGACCGCCGCCGCACCGTAGCGTTTGACCAGCCTCGCCTGGCGCAGGAACTCGGCCACGCCCTCCTTCATCGAGATCGAATTGACGACGGGCTTGCCCTGCACGCACTTGAGTCCCGCCTCGATGATCTCCCATTTGGACGAATCGATCATCACCGGCACGCGGGCGATATCGGGCTCGCCGGCGATCAAGTGCAGGAAGCGCACCATCGCCGCCTTCGAGTCGAGCATCGCCTCGTCCATGTTCACGTCGATCATCTGCGCGCCGCTGCTGACCTGCTGACGCGCGACCTCGACCGCGCTGGCGAAGTCACCCGCGAGTATCAGCTTGGCAAAAGCGCGCGAGCCGGTGACGTTGGTGCGCTCGCCGACATTGACGAATAGCGAGTCGTCGTCGATGGTCAGCGGCTCGAGGCCGGCAAGCCTCATGGCCCCCGATCGCCTTGGCCCGGATTTCATCTCATCGGCTGCGTTGCTCACGATCCGTCTTGCTTACGTATGTTCTTATACGTGCGCTGCGCCGGATCGCTCGCGCCTTGCCGCTGAGATGAAATCCGGGCCCTTTCGATCGGGGGCTCGGCGATGGGCGTCGATCAGGCGCCGGCCTCGGACGGTTGCGTCGGCGAGAGCTTCCGTGGCGGCAGATCCTTCACCGCATCCGCAATCGCGCGGATATGCTCCGGCGTCGTGCCGCAGCAGCCGCCGACGATGTTCACGAAGCCGTTCTCGGCGAAGTCCCGGATGAGCCGCGACGTCGTTTCGGGCGTTTCGTCGTAGCCGGTCTCGCTCATCGGATTGGGCAATCCCGCGTTGGGATAGCAAGAGACGAACGTGTCGGCGACGCGCGCTATCTCTTCGATGTAGGGCCGCATCAGCGCCGCGCCGAGCGCACAATTCAGACCGACGGCCAGCGGCTTCGCATGCCGCACGGAATTCCAGAACGCTTCGGTCGTCTGGCCGGACAACGTCCGCCCGGAGGCGTCGGTGATCGTGCCGGAAACGATTATCGGCAAGCGGATGCCGTGCTCGTCGAAATAGCTGTCGATCGCGAAGAGCGCAGCCTTGGCGTTCAAAGTGTCGAAGACCGTCTCGACGAGCAAGAGATCGACGCCGCCGTCGATCAGCGCCGCAATGGCCTCGCTGTAAGCCGCGACCAGCTCGTCGTAGCTCACGTTGCGAAAACCCGGGTCGTTGACGTCCGGCGAGATCGTCGCGGTCCTGTTGGTCGGACCCAGGGCGCCGGCGACGAACCGCGGCTTTTCCGGCGTCTTCGCCGTCCAGGCATCAGCGCACTCGCGCGCGATCCGCGCTGCGGCGAGATTGATCTCGCGCACCCGGCTCTCCAGCTTGTAGTCTGCCTGCGCGATGCGAGTCGCGTTGAACGTGTTGGTCTCGATGATGTCGGCACCCGCCGCGAGGAAGTCATCGTGGATCGCGCGGATGACGTCGGGATTGGAAAGTGCCAAGAGATCGTTGTCTCCCTTCAGATCGTGCGCGTGGTTCTGCAGGCCGCAGGCTGCCGGACCGCGATAGTCGGACTCGGAGAGTGCTCGGCCCTGGATCATGGTGCCCATCGCACCGTCGAGAATCAGGATCCGCTCGCGGAGCAGTTTTGTAAGCAGTGCGGTCTTGTCGGTGGTCAGGGTCATCGCCTTCAGCCTCCTTGGCCGCAAAGTTGGGAGCACATCGGGCAAATGTATCCGCGTGCTCCTGGTCGCGCGCTTTGCGCCTATCCTGCGCACGCACTCAACATAAAACAAAAACCCGGTCAGCTTGCCGCCGAGCGGGTTTCGGTCGAAAGCCGCTTTAGCCGCATTTGTAGAGCGCCCGCAAGCTGCCGGGCGCATACTCGCAAACACCCGGATCAAATCGGCGCTGCTGGTCAAGGTAAGGCCTGCCGCGCGCCTTGTCAACTCCGGCGCCGCCAATCCGGTAACATCGATTCGCGCTACCAGCGACACTGCGATGCTCGATCCCGATATCCGCCGCTTGCTCGACACGGTTTTCGACGTGCCGCCGGACGCCCCCGCACCCAGCATCGCGCAACTTCGCGCGGCTGCGGAGGAGGCGCCGAAGTTGCTCGGCGGCGAAGCGGAAGTCGTCGCGTCGATCCGCGACTTGCAAGCGCCCGGTTCCGCAGGCGCTGTTCCGGTTCGGGTGTACCGTCCGGAATCGCCCGCACCGCTGCCGCTGGTATTGTTCGCGCACGGCGGCGGCTGGGCCGTCGGCTCGCTCGGCTCGCACGACAAGCTTTGCCGGATTCTCGCCAATCGTCTCGGCGCGGTGCTCGTGGCCGTCGACTATCGCCTTGCGCCGGAGCACGTCTATCCGGCCGCGCTCGACGACATCGAAGCCGCGTGGCGCTGGGCGCGTGCGGAAGCGCGCTCGCTCGGGGCCGACGGCGAGCGTTTCGCGGTGGCCGGAGACAGCTCCGGCGGCAACCTTGCCGCAGCATTGACGCTACGGTTGCGGGCGCAAGGGGCGGTACAACCCGATCTGCAGCTTCTGCTCTACCCCGCGCTCGACGCGACCTGCTCGCTCGCGTCGTATCGCGAGTTCACGACCGGATACAACCTGAGTGGAGCGCAGATGGCCGCCTACTGGGAGCTCTATCGGGCTGGCGCGTCCCCGAGCGCGCCCGAGCTCTCGCCGATCGCGGCGGAGCTTCTGTCGGACTTGCCGCCGGCGGTCATCGCAGTGGCGGCCTTGGACGTCCTGCGCGACGACGGTCGCGAGTATGCCCGGAGGCTCGAAGCCGCCGGCGTGCCGACACGCGTCGTCGATTGTGCCGGCATGATCCATGGCTTTCTGCGCTGGACGGGCAAAGTGGCCGCGGCATTCTTCTGGATCGACACGATCGCGGCCGCCGCACGCGAGTTTCTCGCGCCGCGTCGCGTCTGAACGGCAGGCTCGCGTGGCGGCTTACGGCACTCTCGGCACGCTTTTCTACGACGCCGACCAGCCGCGCGCGGGCGAGGCCGAGGTTGCGTGGTACGCGGCACGTCTGCCACGCGGCGCGGGCGCGGTGCTCGAAGCCATGGCAGGCTCGGGCCGGTTGCTCGTGCCGCTGCTCGAGGCCGGCTTCGAGGTGCACGGCGTCGACCGCTCGGAGGCGATGCTTGCGAGTTGCGAGAAGAGGATCGCGAACGGCGGTCGGGCGACTCGGCTCTATCGCCAGAATGTGACCATGCTCAATCTACCGACTCGCTACGCTGCTGCGTTCATCGCCGCCGGGTCGTTTCAGCTGCTCGCCGATCCGATCGCCGCGCTCGATGCATTGCTGCGCATCCGCGCCCATTTGATCGACCCTGGCCTCCTGCTGCTCGATCTGTTCGTTCCGACCGAGGCGGAGCATCCCCCGGGCGCGCCGATCGTCGAGGTGCGTACGGTCATTTCTGGCGAGGGCGTTCAGATCGGTCTGCGGTCCGAGACTTCCTGTTACGTCGACCTGCGCCGCATCGACGTGAGGACTCGTTATGAGCGGCGCGACCGGACCACGATCACGGTCCGCGAAGACGAGAGGTGGGCGCTCACCTGGTACACCGAGGACGAGGCCGTTACGCTGCTCGGCGACGCCGGCTATCGCGACATCCGGATCGAGCCCGCTGCGTGGCCGCGGGAGGACGGCCGGCATTTCGCGGTGAGCGCGAAGGCGTAGCGGCCATAGCCTGGGGTGAGCGGAGCGAATCCCGGGAACAGGTGGCGGAAGCGTAGCCTGGGATGAGCGGAGCGAATCCCGGGAACACGTCGCGCACCTGCGGCGATTGGCCCGGGTTTCGCCTTCGGCTCAACCCAGGCTACCAACTCCCTGAGCTTCCCCCGCCACCGGAACTGCCGCCGCCGCCCGAAAATCCGCCGCCCGACGAGAACCCGGACGAGCCGCCGCCGCTCGTGACCGTGAACCCACCCACGCTCGCCGTGCCTTTGCTCTTCAGATCCGCCGCGGCTTTCTGGTACCACGCGCTCCGCCCGAGCAACAGCTTGGCGATCGGATAACCGATGAGGTAGATGCCGAGCAGTGCGAGCGCGCCGCGCGTGCCGACGATGATAATCGGGAACGTCGCCCAGAACGGGATCAGGAAAACGTACAGAAACCAGCCCGTGCCGGGCGTCATGATGCCGATGAAGGTGAACAGGCCGATGATGCCGAAGATGAAGGCGCCGAGCAGGATGCGCTCGGGCCACGCGAGATCAACCACGTTGAAGTGCGTCCCTAAGATACCGTTGGACGCAGACGACGTGGAGCCGGCATCGGCCGCGACGCCTGGCTTGCCCTCGAGCTGGCCGACGATCGCGGTCACGCCGTCGGCGATTCCCTTGTCGAAATCGCCGGCCTTGAACTGCGGTGTCATGACGTTGCGGATGATGCGGCTGGCCGCGACGTCGGTCAGCGTGGCCTCGAGGCCGTAGCCAACTTCGATGCGCATCTTGCGATCCTGCGGCACGACGACGACCAGCACGCCGTTGTCCTTGCCTTTCTGCCCGAGCTTCCAGCTCTTGAAGACCTTGACCGCGTACTCCTCGACGGCTTCGCCGCCCAGCGTCGGCACCGTAAGAACCGCGATCTGATCGCCGGTCGCCTGTTCGTGCGCCTTGAGCATCGTGGTGATCTGGTCACGCGTCGCGGGCTTGAGGATTTCCGCGTTGTCGACGACGCGGCCGGTGAGAAAGGGCACGTCCGCGGCAAAGGACGCTAGCCCAACGAGCGCGAATGCCCATACGGCATTCCTGGCGCGCGCCTGGAGAGCGTTCATGCTCCTCGCTCCTCGATCGGGCTGTCGGGCAACTCGTTCTCGCTGCCCGGCCCGCCGGTGAAGCCTTTGGCGACGAGCACTTGACCGAGCAGCGTCAGGCCCGCATGGAGAGCGTCGGCGCTACGCCCTTCGCGCAAAAGCGGCGTCACCGCCGCGATGATCCGGTCCCAATCGACTTCGCCCATCCGTCCGTGGAACCCCGCATCCGCGAGTATCTCGACCTTGCGCTCGAACCTGCAGATCAGGATCAGAATGCCGTTGCGATTCCGCGTCTTGAACAGCTCGCGCCGGAGGAACAGCGATTCAGCGTAATGGCGCACCTCCAGATCGCGCAACGCGGGCCGCAGGAAGAGCCGCGCGTACGCGGGAACAAACACGGCGGCGAGCGCGCTTGCGCCGCCCGCGGCCAGGCTCGTCACGGTGTGCAGCAGGGCGACTTCCGCGGTGATCCAATCCGGCCGCAGCGCGTCGGCGACGACCGACGCCAGTGCGGCGACCGATACGCCCAGCGCAAACGCGATCCACGGCAATTCCGCGTACGTATCCGCCTTGCCGATGACCGCCGCCACGATTTGTACGCCGGTTCGCCCTTCTACGCGGGCGATGCTTGCGTCGATCGCGGCGGCTTCGGCCGGGGATAGGAACATGGAGCGCGACTTAGGGTCCCGGGTTCGCGGCGCTCGAGAGCCGGCCGGTTAGCGGCTCACAGCGTGAGCGCCATGTACACCACGCCCGGGAGTGGATTGTGGTAGTACGGCGCGCATTCGCGAAAGCCGATGCCCGTATATAGCGCACGTGCCGCGGTCATCCAGTCGAGCGTGTCGAGCTTGAGCTCGCGATAGCCAAGCGCGCGCGCTTCGTCGATCACCGCGCGAGCGAGCCGCTCGCCCCAGCCTTCGCCGCGATGCGCCGGCTGGACGTACAGGCGCTTGACCTCCGCGACGATAGTCGTGGCGGCCTCGGCGGATGCACCGCAGCCGCAGCCCGAACCCATACCGAGCGGCCGCAGCGCAATGCAGCCGAATGCCTGGTCGGTGGTTCCGGCGAGCAGCAGGCGGCCGCGCGGCGGAGCGTACGCGCCGGGAAGTGTTGCGAGCTCTTCGTCGAATCCCTGAAAGCAGAGATCGACCTTGAGCCATTGCGCGTATTCGACGAAGAGCACGCGCGCGAGTGCAACGTCGTGCGGCGAGTCGGCGTGCCGGATCGCTGTCGCACTCGATGCAGCCGGTGCGATCGTCACGCCGTCTTGTCGCATGTTCCGATCCTGATCTCGCTGCCGGGAAAGGCGCCCTGCAGTTCCTTCAAGCGCGCTACCGCCGGCGCAGGCGGGTCGCGCACGACCAGCGCCGTCTGCGCGATCGATTGCACGCGTGCGCCGACCTTGGCGGTCTTGACCCCCTGTGCCTCCAGCGCCGCGAGACGCGTCTGCGCTCCGTCCTCGCTTCGGAATACGCCGAGCGCGATCGCGAAGCGTTGCGGGCCGCCGTCGATGAGCGACAGGTCTTTGACGCCCAGCGCCTTGAGCTCCTCGATACGGCGGTCGGCGGCCGATCTGTTGGCCGCAGGCGGGATGAACACCCAGTAGCTGGCGACGACTTCGACTTTCTTCTGGCTGATCAGCTTGGTGAGGTCGAGCGGCTCGAGCGAGGCCAGAGCACGCGCCTTGTCGGTATCCGACAGCGGGCCCCATTCGACGCAGACATCGGCAAGCGCGGAAGCCTTGGCGGGGCCGAGCGCTGCAACCTGCTGCGGCGAGAGCAACACGATCTTGTCGGGCTGAACCTGCTGCGCCAGACGAACGCCCTCGCCCGTCCCCATGCTGTCGAGCTTGGTGTAGCCCAGAAGCGTGAGATTGGCGAGCAGTAACAGAAAGACCAGCGTTCTCATTCCAAGAGCCTCTCAGGACGTCGACTCCGCGAGCGCCAGCACGCCCTCGAGCACGAGATTATCCACGACCTGCACAGGCGCGGTAAGGTGCGGCGCGATGTCGGCGGCGGCGCCGCCGGAAAGAAATGCCTTGGGTACCGTCCCTTCGGCGTCCAGGCGGCGACGCATTTGCTCTATGGCGCCACACACCGCCTGCATCGCGCCGGACGCGAGCGCGTCGGCGGTGTTTATCGGAAAATCATGATGGTGGCCAGGCGGCGTTCGAAGCGCGGCAGTGTTCGCAGCCAATGCCTGCAGCATCAGGTTCAAACCCGGCAGAATGATTCCACCGCGAAACACGCCTTCGCTGTCGAGCGCATCGACGGTGACCGCGGTGCCGGCGTTGACCACGACGCAGGACGACGGGAACAACTCATCGGCGACACGCCGCCGCGCCGCGATCAATGACGCCCAGCGGTCGGGTCCGAGCTGCGACGGCCGCGCGTAGCGGTTGTACACGCCAGCGGCCTCCTCGCCAGCGATCAGCCATTCGGGGGCCGTGCGCCAGCGCACGAGTTGCGCCTCCACGCGCACACGCGTCGCCTCGCCGGCGACATTGACGCCGACGACCCGCGCGGGCCGCGGCAGATTCTGCCACTCGCGCAGCGCCAGCGTCCCGATCTCCTGGTTGGGAACGTTGCCCTGCGACACCCAGCCGTGCGGCCCGGCCAGCCCCCATTTGAGCCGGCTGTTGCCGCAATCGAGCACCAGAATCACGGGCGACGCAGCGAGACTTCGCCGCTCACGAAACGCAGCCGGCGGCCGCTGCTCTCCAGGATGAGCGCGCCATCGGCGTCGACCCCGACGACCTCGCCTCGTACCGTGCCGCCGTCGGGAAGAAGGACCCGGACGGATTTTTTCTGCAACGCATGGCGGCGCTGCCACGCGGCACGTAACGGTGCAAATCCCGCCCCCGCGTAAACCTCGAGCACCGTGGCCATTTCGGCGGCGATGCGCGCGAGCAGCGCATTTCGATCGATCGCGCGCCCACGGGCGACGGTTGCAAGATCCGTGACCGGTTGCGCGATCTCGCTGCGGAGCGTCGCAGGCAGGCGGACGTTGAGGCCCACCCCGATGATGGCAAGCGAAGGCCCGAGAGCGTCGCCCGAGAGCTCGACCAGGATGCCGCCCACCTTCGCAGCGCCATGGACAAGATCGTTCGGCCACTTGAGCGCAACACCGGAGAAGCCTTCGCCTTCGAGTCCGCGCGCGAGCGCGAGCCCTACGACCAGCGGCAGACCGGACAAAAATCCCGCGCCCTGCTCGAACCGCCAGCCGAGCGAGAAGCTCAAGCTGCCGCCGATCACCGCGATCCAGCTGCGGCCGCGTCGGCCGCGACCGGCGGTCTGCCATTCCGCCGCGAGCAAGTGCCGGTCGATGTCGCTCACTGCGGCGCGACGCGCAAGCTCGCTACTCGTCGAATCGAGGATGTCGGCGACTTCGACGCTGAGCCCGGCAGCGCGCTCACCGAGCGCGGCGACGATCGCGTCGCGCTCGAGAAACGGCAAGGTATCGGACAGCCGGTAGCCGTGGCCGCGCGTGCGTTCGAGGCTGAGGCCGGCGGCATCGGCCTCCTTGAGAAGCTGCGAAACGCGAGCGCGCGATATTCCACTGGCTGCCGCGAGCGCCTCGCCGGAGTGGACTTCGCCGTCCGAGAGTCGGCGCAGGAGTGAAAAGCCGAGGGGGGAAAGCACGAGAGCGGCGCGGCGGACGACCGGCCCAATGTAGCACAGTTGCGTCGCGATGCCCGCCGGCAGGCGCTCAATCCTTCAGCACGCCGCGCCTGATCTGATCGAGCTCGATCGACTCGAACAGCGCCTGGAAGTTGCCCTCGCCGAAACCCTCGTTGCCTTTGCGCTGGATGATCTCGAAGAAGATCGGGCCGACCACGGTCGTCGTGAAGATCTGCAGAAGCATCTCGTTCTTTGCCGGCGCGCCATCTATGAGGACCCGGTTCTCTCGCAGCCGCGCCGTGTCCTCGCCGTGATTCGGCAACCGGGTGGCGAGCAAATCGTAATACGTGTCCGGCGTGCTCTGGAAGGCGACGTTGCGCGCGCGAAGCGCTTCGACGGTCGCGTAGATGTCGCTCGTGCCGAGCGCGACGTGCTGGATACCCTCGCCGTGATATGCGAGCAGGTACTCCTGGATCTGCGACTTGTCGTCGGCGCTCTCGTTGATCGGAATGCGGATCTTGCCGCAGGGGCTCGTCATCGCCTTGCTCTTGAGGCCCGTAAGCTTTCCCTCGATGTCGAAATAGCGCACTTCGCGAAAGTTGAACAGCCGCTCATAGAAGCCCGCCCACTCCTCCATCCGGCCGCGGTGCACGTTATGCGTAAGGTGATCGATGTAGGTCAACCCCGCGCCACGAGGCTGTTGATCGACGCCCGCGAGCGGCACGAAATCGACGTCGTAGATCGACGCGCCGGCGCCGTCTCTCGGATAGCGATCGACGAGATAGATAAGCGAATCGCCGATGCCCTTGATCGCCGGGATGTTGAGCTCCATCGGACCGGGATGCGCCTCGACGCCCCACGCCCCGAGCTCGGTCGCACGCCTGTAGGCGAACGCGGCGTCCTTGACGCGAAAGGCGATGGCGCAGATCGACGGGCCGTGCACGCGTGCGAAGGCTTGCGCAAAGCTTCTCGGTTCGGCGTTGACGATGAAGTTGATCTCGCCCTGGCGATAGAGGAGCACGTTCTTGGCGCGGTGCTTGGCGATTGCCGTAAACCCCAGCTGTTCGAACAACTGGCCGAGCGCCGCCGGATCGGGCGCAGCGTATTCGACGTACTCGAAACCATCGGTGCCAAGCGGGTTGTCCCAAAGGGATTGGTTGGCGCTGGCCATAACGCGTCCTCCTGCAAGCCTCAGTGCGGCACGATTTTCACGCCTGCCAGTTTCTCCTGCGACTCGATCAGCGATGCAACGTACTTGTCGCCCAGACCGAGCAGGTTGGCGGTGACGAGGCTTTGATGCACGGCTGCGCCGACGATCGCCGGGACCGGCAGCGATGCGGTGAAACGGGTGTAGTAGCGCAGGTCTTTCATCGCGTTATCCAGCGTGAACTTGAGACCCGCGAGATCGCCGCTTTCGAGCATTTTGCCGACGATCAGCTGGAAAATGCCGGAGTTGACCGCTCCCGCCGAGATGATCTCGTGCAGCTTCTTGACCGACGCGCCCGACTTCGCGCACGCGGCGCAGGCTTCGGCGGTGGCCGTCGCGATCGACATCGCCATGAAGTTGTTGATGAGCTTCAGCATGTGGCCGTGGCCGGGAGGGCCGGCGTGGATGACGTTCTCGCAGTACGCGGAGAAAACCGGTTTCAGGCGCGCGAACGTCGCCTCGTCGGCGCCGACCATGGTGTTGAGCCGGCCCTCCTCGGCCTCCTTCGGCGTGCGCGCGAGCGGTGCGTCGACGTAGGCCGTCCCCTTCGCCGCGAAATCACCGCGGATCCTCGCGGTCGACTCCGGTTCCGCGGTCGAGGTATCGACGACAATGAGACCGTCGCGCGCAACGCCGAGGATGCCGTTCTCGCCGTAGACGATCTCCTCGACCTGCGGCGAACCGGTGACGCACAGGATTACGACGTCTGAGCTCTGCGCGAGCTCGGCGTTGGTCCGTGCCTCGCGGGCGCCTGCGGCGAGGATGTCCTCGGCCGGTTTCCGGTTCCGGTGTACGCGCACCGTCAGCGGAAATCCCTTGGTCACGAGATTCTTGGCCATGCCGTGGCCCATCAGCCCGAGGCCGATGAATCCGACGCGCGGCTTGTCGGTGCTCATGATGATTCTCCTGGAAAGTGCCGAAGGCGCCCTTCGATCGGTCGGGCGGTCAGGCGGATTTTACCGCGACAGCCTAATCGACGGCGGCGGGCTCGGATTGCGGCAGGCTCGCCCGCCAGCGCTCGTACCACGTCAACACAATGCCGCTGCCCGCGATGACGACGATGCCGGTGAGCGTCCAGCCATCGGGAAACGTCCCAAAAAGCAGCCATCCGGCAAGCGTCGACCACACCAGCTGCATGTAGGTGAACGGCGCGATCGCCGACGCCGATGCACGCTGGAACGCCGTGACGAACAGCAGATGGCCTACGGTGCCGGCGATACCAATGCCAATGAACGCGCCGAGGTCCGAGGTCGGGGACCACTCGTCGGAATGAATGAAAGGGAGGGCCAGCGACAGGAGCGCGGTGCCGACGAGGCTGGGGTACATGAGCAGCACCATGAGATTCTCACCCGCCAGCTTGCGCGTGAGGATCTGGAAAATGGCGTAGAACGCGGCGGCCCCCAACGCGAGCAGGGCCGCAGGCGTCAGCATCTCGCTTCCCGGCCGCACGATCAGGAGCATACCGAGGAAGCCGGCGATGATGAATGCCCACCGCGGTCGGGTCAGCGGCTCGCGCAAGAGCCAGGCCGCCATCAGCGTTACCAGGATCGGCGAGGTGTAGTTGAGCGCGGTCGCTTCGGCGAGCGGCAGAAAGCGGAGCGCCGAAAAGAAACACAGCGACGACACGATCAACACGAGGCCGCGCACGAGATGCAGCGGCAGCCGTGTCGTGCGTACGAGGTTCAGGCGCAACTTCGGACCCATGATCGCGAGCATGATCAGCGCCTGCATGCCAAAGCGCGCCCAGACGAGCAGCGGGGCCGGATAGCGCTGGCCGAGATGCTTGACGGTAATGTCGACGGTCGAGAAACACGCGCTCGCGACCACGATCAGCATGACGGCGGAGAGCGGGATGTGCGCGTGTTGCTTCATGTCGGTTTGAGCCGCAGCGTTGGAATGGACCGGATTCAAGGCTCAAGCGAACCACCGAAGGGAGCGGTGCTGAAGCGAGTCGGGATTTTACGCGAAGGGCGCATAATGCTGCGCATCCGCCGGCCCTCAGGGACGGCGAGAAGGTAATGGAGGCGTCATGATCGGAAAAACGTTATGCAGCGGACTCGTCGCGGTCGCGGCCATCTTCCTTCTCGCCGCCAGCGACGCAAGCGCGCAAGCGCAGCGCTCCGCGCAGCGCAGCAAGGTCGTGATCCAGGTGAGCGATGGCGATCAGACCAAATGGAACCTCGCGCTCAACAACGCGCGCAACATCCAGGCGGATCTCGGCGCGGCAAACGTCGACGTCGAAATCGTGGTTTACGGACCCGGAATCGGCATGCTCAAGCTCGACTCTCCGGTCGCCAACCGTGTCGACGAGGCCAATGCGGCCGGCGTCAAGGTGATGGCCTGCGAGAACACGATGAAGGGACAAAAGCTCGTGCGCGGCGACATGCTCGGCAGCGTCAGCTACGTCGACGCGGGCGTGGTCGAGATCATCCAGCGCCAGCAGCAGGGCTGGTCCTACTTGCGCCCGTAGCCTGGGATGAGCTTGCGAATCCCGGGAGCGACACATCACCGTCGCGTCGTCCCGGGTTTCGGCTCCCGCCTCAACCCGGGCTACGTCGCCGGGTAGCCTGGAAT
>JALYSM010000153.1 GCA_030854785.1 Pseudomonadota bacterium | reverse complement strand
AGCGTACACGACTCAACACCATCCAGTGAATCGGCAATACCAGTGCCCAGCCTCCGGTGCCGACCGCTGATGCGGACGCGACGGAAACGCCCACGGCGGGCCGCTCGCGTCCCGTCAGCGGATCGACGATTGTCGTACGCTCCTCGAACTGCTCGGTAAGCGGATTGAAAACATGCAGACTGTCGCGGAACGAGCCCGCGAGCTCGTGCAGGACCTTTACCACCTGGATACCCCCTTGGCTGTGACCGACCAGGATCGGCCGCACGCCTTCGCGCTCGTAATACCAGGCGATCATGCCCGCTTGCCGGTCGCTGCTCTCGTAAGGGCTGAGCGACAGCCTGCCATCGCCGGCATCGCGAATCCGCTCCTCCGGATAGCCCATGCCGGTGAGAAAGCGCGAGAACGACTCCATCAGCAGATGCACGGGGTAGACGCCGCCGTGGAACAGCATGATTCTCGGCGCCGGCCCCGCGGCAAGCGTCGAGCGGACATCCCGGTCGCTGATGTGCTCCGGATCGAGCGCGAGGATTCGTTCTTCGATCGAGGCATCGATCACGATCGACTTGACGACGCTTCCGGGAAGCGGGCGTTCGGTCGCGACAGCGGCTTGGCACGGCCCGAATGCGCAGGCGCCGAGCAAAAAGCCGAGCGCGGCAAGTGCGAAACGCAATGCTGGGTGGGGATGATTCATTCGAGATTCTCGATGTAGCGGATGAATTCGGTTGCCACGCGCTGCACGGTATCGCGGCTGATATCGGCGGCCCGGAACGTAAATCCGAGCTGCAGGACTCCGCCCAGCGTGGTCGCGGCGACGACCACCGGCGTGAGCGGTCCCGTCGGGACGGCCCGCAAATATTCCGGCGGCGGGGCGCCGGTACGCGGAGCGACCCAGAGTGAGTCTATGTTCAGGCTCGTGACTCCCGCCCACATCGGATACTGCTTGGCGAGAAAACATTGCCGTTCATCCGGCGCGAGAAAGCGCCACGCGAGTGCTACCCAACCCAGCGCCAGCAAAGTCTGCAGGTAGAACTTTTTTTCTTTGATGAGTGCGGTTTGCATGTGAATTTCTCGCGTGAGTTGAGCTAACCCGATGCCGGGCGGAACAGGATGTGAAACGCGAAGCGAAGTCAGGAACTGGCCGAACGTTTCACTGGCGCTCGCCTCGAATTCGCCGCGCAAGTTTACGATCGACGCGACGGCGAGCTCCTTGCGGTGGTGGGAGGCGCTGCGCTCCGCAGCGTAAGGCGAGAGCGCGAGCAACAACGCCGCCAGAAACAGATCGTTCACCGTCACACCCCAAGCCTTGGCCGTCCGCAGCACGCCCGCGAATGCGGAGTCCCCGACACGGGCCGAGAGAAAGCTGTTCGCGGGATCGCGCCCGGCGTGGCACGGCGCCCGGAACGAACGCCGGCAATTCGCCACCAGCGACGGCAAGTGCGCGAGGCCGACGATGGTACGGCGCAAATGTCGCAGGAACAATCGGCTGAACGTGAGCGGGTAGCGCTGCGGTGCCCATGGTGAGGCGACCGCCGAGTCATCGGCGGCATAATCGTCGCAAAGCTTCTCGAGCAGAACCGCGATCGAATCGCCACCGGCGATAAAGTGGTCGTAGGCGAGACCGAGGTAGAACGATGCACCCGCGTCGACGGTGAAGAAACGGAACGGGACGAACGCGCCGTCGGGAGGGAACGGCAGGTTGAGCTGGCGCTCGATCTCCCGCTCCGCGATGCGAAGCGCATCATCGCCGCCCGCGAGAATCGTCGGCTCGATTGCCGCGGGCCCGCCACGGAACTCGAACCGAGCGCGCCTTCGATCGAGAATCAGACCGGTCAGACCGGCGGTTTCAAGGCGGGTTTCGATGCGCCGCTCGAGCCGCGCCGGCACCAGCGGCTGATTCAGGCGCACGATATGCACGGCGATGTAGGGATGAAGCTCCCGCCAGCGCAACATCATGGCCTGAAACAGATTGAGCTTGCCGCGCAGTCTGCCCTGCGGTCCGGAACGCGAAGCTTGCACGGCATTCGCATCGCGGGGAGAGCGATCTGCAGGAATGCCCGGAGCAGCCATAGCCCGATGGATCTTCATGTCACTGCTTCTGGAGAGCGTCATCCGTGCCATCTATTGTAGCGGCGCGGCGCTCTTCCGCGCGCCGCGCAGCAGTCGCTGCGCCTCGAGGCACCAATGCTTCTTGACGCTGTACCAGATGTCTGCCGCATGCAGCAGATTCGGCAGATCGGCCAGCGCGCCGGACGGAGGAGAGGTCGCGCCGGGGCCGGGCACGTAGCGATTGATCCATTCGCGCGCCACCGGATCGAGCGCAAGCTCCTTCGCGAGCGGCAGCGTGAGATGGCTCGCTGTGGGCGGGAGCGTGACATTGCGAACCCGCGCGGAGCCTGTTGCGCGATACGGTTCCGCGAAGCCGAAGTTGCCCGCGATCGGATCCCACTCGAGCGAGAAACCGGTGAACTCCGCGGCCGTATCGGGAATAGCGCGTATCCGCGGGAGCATCGTCCACTGCCCGAGCAGAAATCGCGGGAGCTTGCCGGTCGCCAGCGCGGCAACGTAGGGAACTTCGAGCCCGACCACCGGCCGCCGAGCGCCGGTGCGCGGATCGACGATGGCGGTCCGTGCTTCGGCGGCGCCGGAAAGCGGGTTCCAGACCGGAATCGAATCGCCGAATTCGCCCGCGAGCTCGTACAGAACGCGGATCGCGACCATCCCGCCCTGGCTGTGGCCGATCAGCATCGGCATCATGCCCTCGCGTTCGTAGTACCAGGCCATCGCCCCGGCGAGCCGCCGCGCGTCGACAAAGCTGCTATACGACAGCGCGCCGCCATTCGGGTCCCGGATGCGTTCCTCGGGATAGCCCATTGCAATCAGGAATTCGGAGAACGGAGCCATGGTGACGACAGGCACGCTACCCTCCAGGTTGATGATCCGCGGAGCGGGCGCGCGCGAGAGCAGCTCCCGCACGTCGCGCTCCGAAATGCGTTCAGGGACGAGCGCGAGGAGGCGCTCTTCGGCTGCTGCGTCGAGCGTCGCCCGTTCGAGGACACGCGGGTCGCCCGCGTCGTCTGCGAATGCTCCGAACGCGGCCGCGGCCAGCACAAGCGCGGCCGCCCACCGCAGTTTGCGCGCGGAGTCGGGCTGCGGGAACGACATCGTCTCAGACGCTCTTGGGGAAAAACCGGCCGGTTTGGGCAAGATAGCGCCGATACATGTCCCCATGCACGGTTAGAAGGTGATCCTCCTCGTTGCGTGCCTTGAGCTGCATCAGCATGAGATGCACGATGGCGACGACGAGCATCGGCACGGTCGGCACGACGACCGCCGAACAGATCATGAGCAGTATCGACAGCGCATAGATCGGATGCCGGACATGTCTGAACGGACCGTCGGTGATCAGCTCCTCCTCGCCCTCGAGACTGACAGCCATGCGCCAGCGCGTGCCCATGCGGGCCCAGCAGACGCTGGTCAGGAGCAGGCAGATCACGGCGCAGGCCACGGCAATCCACCGCAGCCCGGCGTAGCCGGCGCTTTGGTGCACGAACTCCGGCATGGCCAGGAGCGGATGGGAGCGCACGAGCGCGAGGTAAGGGAGCGAGTTCCATGCCGCCACCAGCGGAACCCAGACGATCCACATGAACCGCTCCAATCGCTGTTCCGGGACGAGGCCTGCGAGGCGGTGCGTCTTGCGGCGCGCGCGGAGGATCATCATGCCTACGCCGAGCCAATAGGCCCAGATCGTTGCGGTCAGAAGCACTCCCGGCAGATCTCTCATGACCGCTGCCGATACCGATCGACGGACGGATGCGCACGGCCGCCGATCGAACCGCGCTTTGTCAAGGAGAGCGAGAGGATTTGTAAACGCAATCGAATGCTCCTAGAATTCCGGCTGCCGCCTGGCGCCCGCGCGCTGGCGGGCCCGCGGGGCTCGCCTCGTGCAAGTGCGATGCGCAGCCATCGCTTCGCGCCCGCATGAGCCCGTCCTCGATGCAACTACCGATTTTACCGGCCGGCGCGCAAAGCATTGCCGACGATCCACCCGCGCTGCGCGCGTTGTGCATCTGTTACGGCGTCTTGCTGGCGATCCTGCCGCTGGCGCATGTCACGGCACTCCGCAATATCCTGATCGGCTTGATCGTGGGGCTTGCGTTGCTGCATTTCCGCCTTGCGCCTTGGAAGAACATTCCCGGCCTGATCCCATGGCTCGTCTGGCTGGCGTTCGCCGCCGCTTCGATCGGCTGGTCAGCGTTGCCCGACGCATCGTTTCAGAGTTTCCGCAGCGATCAATTTTATCCGTTCGTCATATTCCTGGTGAGCTTCCTTGTCGTGCGCTTCCTCGGCGGGCGCCTAGCCCTTGCCATCGGAACGGCAGCCGGCACGCTGCTTTGTCTTGCGACGATGTTCGCTGCGGCAATGCTGGGCGTAGACCCGGGCGCGAGCGCTCCGAAACCGGGCGTATTGGGGTGGCTCGCCTGGAAGGCCGGCAACGTCACGGATTCGAGCACTTACGTCGCGTTCATCGCCGTGCCATTGTTCCTGATCCTGGTGACGTCGCGGCACGCTTGGCGTCGCTCGGCCGCGGCCGTGTGGCTGCTCCTGTTCGCAGCGATCGGGTTCTTGAGCGAGAGCCGCACGCTGGTCGCCACGCTATTCGTGTCCTTCGTCGGTTTCTTGATCGCGCTCGGGACACTGCGCGGCCGACTCCATTGGAAGTCGGTGCTCGTGGTCGTTGCGATCGGCCTGACGATTTCCGCCGCCTGCATCGAGATCATTTCCCGCGCGCGCCTGCCGGCCTTGCCGCCCGGTAGCCGCAGCGCCGCCGTCGAGATGATCATGGCCGACCCGCGGCCGGCGATGTGGGCGGCCTATTTCGAGCTGGCGCGGACGCGCCCGTGGCTCGGCATCGGGCTCGGAAGGACGGTGCCCTCGCGTGCCTATCGTCTGCACGACGACGCCGATCTGCGCCGGATCGATAGCCAGGCAGTGTCGCACGCCCATAACGTCCTGCTCGGTCTGGTCCTTCAGGTGGGCGTGATCGGCCTCGTCCTCTGGCTGTGGCTGCACGTCGAGATCCTGCGGTTGGCATGGCAGCGGGCGCGCGAGGGAAGTGATCGCGAGAAGGCGTGGGCCGCTGCGGCGGTGGCGCTGGTGCTCGCGATGCTGGTGAAGAACTCGACGAACGACCTCATCGTTTACGGCAATGCCATCCTGTTCTGGGCGCTCATGGGGACGATACTCGGGTTGATCTGGTGCGGTGTGCGTGCCGCCGGCGAAGCGGTGCTCTCGGCCGAGCCGGTGCCTGGCTGAACGTCGCATCCGCGTACGCCGTGGCGCGCGGAGAAAAGGCGACAAAAAGCCGGGCAGGGCCCGGCTTGGATGCGATGCAGAAGGGGACTTCAGACCGTCTGAATGTTCGACGCCTGCTTTCCTTTCGGGCCTTGGGTGACCTCGAAGCTAACCTTTTGACCTTCCTTCAACGATTTGAACCCGGGCATGTTGATCGCCGAGAAGTGGGCGAACAGATCCTCGCCGCCTCCATCGGGCGTAATGAAACCGAAGCCCTTCGCGTCGTTGAACCACTTAACCGTTCCAGTTGGCATGTTTTCCAATCCTAATAATCAAGAAAAAAATCGGGTCGCACCCGGCCGATGTTTCGATCTCAAGGACAGGAAAGTACGGCGCTTCGGCAACGGCCAACGAGCCGGACAGGTCGTGCTTTAGTACTTGAAATAAAACACAAAGGGCACTATACCCGGCGCCGGCCGATCGGTCAAACCCAGCATCGGAGGACCGTTCGCGTCGCTAAGCGGCGGCGGCAAGTCGGCAATCAGCCGCCCAACTCGTGGCGGACCAGCGCTGCGCCGGCGCCGAGCGCCTCGAGTTTGGCCCGCGCGACCTCCCGCGAAAGCGGGACCATGCCGCAGTTGGTGCAGGGGTAGATTCTCTCGGCAGGAACGTACCTGAGCGCGCTACGGATCGTCGTCGCCACGTCCTCGGCGCTTTCCACACGATCGGTCGCGACGTCGATGGCGCCGACCAGCACGTCCTTTCCCTTGAGCAGGCCGATAAGCTCCAGCGGCACGTGCGAATTCGCGCATTCGAGCGAAACCTGGGCGATCGTCGAGCGCGCAAGCAGGGGGAACGTGTTCTCGTACTGTCGCCACTCGGCGCCCAGCGTCTGCTTCCACTCGATGTTCGCCTTGATGCCGTAGCCGTAGCAGATGTGTACGGCGGTCGCGCACGTGAGGCCCTGTGCCGCCCGCTCGAGCGCGGCGATGCCCCAGTCGCGCACCTCGTCGAAATAGACGTTGAAAGCCGGTTCGTCGAACTGGATTACGTCGATGCCGGCGGCTTCGATCGCACGCGCTTCATCGTTCAAGATGCCGGCGAATGCCCAGGCCAGCTTCTCGCGACTTCCGTAATAGGCGTCGTAGAGCGTATCGACCATGGTCATCGGACCGGGCAGCGTGTATTTGATCCGGCGCTGGGTTGCGCCGCGGAGAAAGCGTGCGTCTTCGACAAACACCGGCTGCCGTCGCACCACCGGGCCTACTACGACCGGGACTTCGGCGTCGTAGCGGCTTCGGATGCGCACGGTCTTCTTGTGCTCGAAGTCGACGCCGTCGAGGCCTTCGATCAGCGTCGTCACGAAATGGCGTCGCGTCTGTTCGCCGTCGGTGACGATGTCGATACCGGCGCGCTCCTGATCGGACAGCGCCAGGCGGACCGCGTCGTGCTTACCTTCGGCGAGGCGGTCTCCCTCCAGGAGCCACGGCGCCCAAAGGCCGGGAGCCGCAAGCCACGCCGGCTTGGGTAGGCTGCCGGCGATTGTCGTCTGGAGCAGGGTCGGCATCGACGTTCCTCGGGCCGGCGAAAGCGGCCGGAGCGATTATAGCCGCCTGCTGTTCGCGCTCCGGTCGGCTTGACCGGCGCGCGACGGCAACGTACCTTCGCTCCGGCGCGATTCGTCCGTGCCGCGCCGACCGTCGCATCGATGCCAAGAGTACTGCTTTCCGACTACGAGTTCCCGGATACCGATCTCGAGCGCAAGCTGTTTGCGGGCGAAGGCGTCGAGCTCGTTGCCGCGCAATGCAGAACCGAAGCTGAGGTGATCGCGGCGGGCGCCGGTTGCGCCGGCATCCTGCTGCAATACGCGCCCATCACCGAGAGGGTCATCTGCGCGCTGCCGCAACTCGGGATCGTCAGCCGGATCGGCGCGGGTTTCGATACCGTCGACACCGCGGCATGCGCCCGGCATGGCGTATGGTTGGCCAACTCGCCCGATTACGGCGTCGGCGAAGTCGCGACGCACGCCCTGGCGCTGGCACTGGCGCTGATCCGGAACGTCGTCGCCTACGACCGCGACATCCGCGCCGGCCACTGGCATTACTTGTCTTCAGGCAAACTTAGACGCGCTGCCGAGATGACGCTGGGCATCGTCGGCCTCGGTCGCATCGGCAAGCGGATGGCGCACGTCTCGCGCAATGCCTTCAAGCGCGTCCTTGCCTGCGATCCATATCTCATCGACGGCGACTTTCCCGCCTTTGTCGAGCGGGCGACCGATCTCGCCGGCCTTTTCGCGGCGAGCGACGTCGTCACCATCCACACGCCGCTCAACGACGAAACTCGTGGCATGATCAACGCCGATATTATCGGCCGGATGCGCGCTGGATCATTCGTGGTGAACACGGCGCGAGGGGCTGTCGTCAACACTGACGATTTGCTTGCGGCACTCGATAGTGGAATACTTGCCGGGGTCGGATTGGACGTATTGCCGGTCGAGCCGATTCCTGCCGAAAGTCCGCTGCTCGGCCACCCGAAGGTGATCCTGACGCCCCATGCCGCGTTCTTCAGCGTGCAGGCGGAGTTCGAGCTGCGGCGGAAGGCGGCGCAGAACATCGTCACCTGGCTTAAGACCGGCCGACCGGATTACGTAGTGATTCCGGGCAGTAGACACCCAGCTTAGCTGCCGTGCAAAGCGACCGGCGAGCGTCGCTTTAGAAGCGAAAGCGAAGGAGGAAGATTGGCAGCCGTAGAAATCCGGGCGGTTCACAAGCACTTCGGGTCGACGCATGTCATTCGGGGTGTCGACGTCGACATCGCCGACGGCGAATTCTGCGTGCTGGTCGGCCCGTCGGGCTGCGGCAAGTCGACGCTGCTCCGCATGATCGCCGGGCTCGAGGAGATCGGTGAAGGCGAGATCGCGATCGCCGGCATAGTGGTGAACCGTGTTCCGCCCAAGGAGCGCGACATCGCGATGGTATTCCAGAATTACGCGCTCTACCCACACATGACAGTGCGCAACAACATGTCGTTCGCGCTCATGCTGGCCAAGCAGTCCAGGATCGAAATCGAGACGCGCGTGAAAAAGGCCGCCGACATCCTCGGTCTCTCCGGCCTGCTCGAACGCTATCCGCGCCAGCTTTCCGGCGGCCAGCGTCAGCGAGTCGCGATGGGCCGTGCCATCGTGCGCGACCCGCAGGTGTTTCTCTTCGACGAGCCTCTTTCGAACCTCGATGCCAAGCTCCGCGTCCAGATGCGAACCGAGATCAAGGAGCTGCACCAGCGCTTGAAGACGACTTCGATCTATGTCACGCACGACCAGATCGAAGCGATGACCATGGCCGACAAGATCGTGGTCATGCGCGACGGCGTGGTCGAGCAGATCGGCGACCCGCTGGCGCTCTACGACCGACCCAACAACACATTTGTCGCCGGGTTCATCGGCTCGCCGGCGATGAACATGGTTCCCGGCGTCGCGCGCATGAACGGCGTCGGCGGACGCGTCGAGTTCGCTGGCGGCGTGACCCTGCCGCTGCCGCTGGGTGCGGAGGCGGCCGATGGCCAGGCGGTGCTGTACGGTATGCGTCCCGAGCACTGCCTTCTTGCCGACGGCGTCGGGCTGCCGGCCGAGGTCGTCGTCGTCGAGCCTACCGGCGCCGACACGCAACTCTACTGCCGTTTCAACGGCCAGGAGCTCACGTCGCTGGTGCGCGACCGGGTGACCTGCCGCGCCGGCGACCGGATCAGCCTCAATCCCGATCTTGCGCGCGCGCACCTGTTCGATTCCGCGAGCGGAGCGCGGCTGGTCGCATAGATCGTATTCGGAGCGGGTTCGATCAACACGTCACATCAACGCACAATGATTGCAGAGGAGGAAGCATGAGCAAGTTCAAGCGTCGCGATTTTCTCAAAGCCACGGCCGGTGTCGCCGCCGGCGGCGCGCTCGGTACCGGGTCGGTGCTGTTTGCCGCCGACGCCCAGGCGCAGCAGTACAAGGTCACGCCCGAGAAGGGCGCGAAGCTGCGCATTCTGCGCTGGAAGCGTTTCGTGCAAGGCGACGAGGACATGTGGGCCGAGAACACCAAGAAATTCACCCAGGCAAGCGGCATCGAAGTGCGGATCGACGCTGAAGGCTGGGAGGACGTGCGGCCGAAAGCGGCCGTCGCCGCGAACGTCGGCAGCGGGCCCGACATCATCATCGGGACTTTCGAGGACGCGCACCAGTATCCCGAGAAGCTCGTCGACGTCACCGACGTCTGCAATTACCTCGGCGGCAAATACGGCGGGTGGTACGACGTGTGCAAGTCGTACTGCACGCACAAGGGCAAGTGGATCGCGGTGCCCATGGGCTGCGCGGGCAATGCGCTCGTCTATCGCATCAGCGCCGCGAAGGCCGCGGGATTCGACTCGGTCCCGAAAGACCTTCCGGGGTTCCTCAAGCTCTGCCAGGGGCTGAAGGCGAACGGTGTGCCGCCCGGATTCGCGCTTGGTAACGCCACGGGCGACGGCAATATTTGGACCCACTGGCTGGTGTGGTCGCACGGCGGCAAGATGGTCGACGAGAAGAACAACATCGTCATCAACAGCCCGGAGACTATTGCCGCGCTCGAGTACGGCAAGCAGCTCTACGAAACGTTTGTCCCCGGTACGCTCTCGTGGCTCGATCCGAACAACAACAAGGCGTTCCTCGATGGCCAGATAGGGATCACGACCAACGGCATCTCGATCTACTACGCTGCGAAGAACTCGCAGGACCCGAAGGTCAAAGAGATGGCGGCCGACATCGGGCATGCGAACCTACCGGTGGGGCCCGTGGGCAAGACCACTGAGCTCAACCTCTTCTTCCCGATGATGGTGTTCAAGTATTCGAAGTTTCCGAACGCCGCCAAGGCCTACCTCGCGTTCATGATGGAGAAGGAGCAATACATTCCCTGGCAGCAGGCTTCCATCGGCTACGTGACCCAGCCGCTCAAGGCCTACGAGTCGAACCCCATCTGGACCGTCGATCCGAAGCACACTCCGTACCGCGACGCGATGAAGGTCATGCTGCCCAACGGCTACGCCGGCGAGATGGGTTACGCGTCCGCCGCGACGATGGCAGACTTCATCATGGTCAACATGGTCGCGGAGGCCGCTTCGGGCTCGAAGCCACCGAAGGAGGCGGCGGAGCGGGCGCAGAAGCGCGCCGAGCGCTACTACAAGGTTTGATATTGCGATCAGCCCGGCCGCCATCGTTCGCTATACGTCAACGGCATCGCGGCCGCGCTGACGCAATATCTGCGCGGATTGAAGCGGGCGCCTCATTGGACAACTGAGGCGCCCCTTAATACGCGCAATCCCCCACATAAATGCCTCGCGACCGGATCGCTTCACGCTCTAGCGCGCTGTCGCGCGCATTGGATAACCGCAACGTTCTCGGGCTGCTGTTCATGCTGCCCGCCGCGGCTCTGCTGCTGCTGTTCCTGACGTATCCGCTGGGACTGGGCACCTGGCTCGGCTTCACCGACACCAAGATCGGCCGCGCCGGCGAATGGGTCGGAATCGACAACTACGCGTTTCTGTGGGGCGACAGCGTCACGCGGCTGGCGCTGTTCAACACGCTTTTCTACACGACCGTCGCGAGCGTTATCAAGTTTGCACTGGGACTCTGGCTGGCGCTGCTCCTCAACAAGCACCTGCCATTCAAAGCTTTCTTCCGGGCAGTCGTGCTGCTGCCGTTCATCGTTCCGACGGCGCTTTCCGCAATCGCGTTCTGGTGGATTTACGATTCGCAGTTCTCGATCATCAGCTGGGTCCTGGTCAAGATGGGACTCATCCACCGTTACATCGACTTCCTCGGCGATCCGTGGAACGCGCGATTTTCGACCATCGCGGCGAATATCTGGCGCGGCGTTCCGTTCGTGGCCATCACGCTGCTCGCCGGGCTGCAGACAATCTCGCCGTCGTATTACGAGGCCGCTAGTCTCGACGGTGCATCGCCCTGGCAGCAGTTCCGCCACGTCACGCTGCCGCTGCTGACACCGATCATCGCCGTCGTCATGACGTTCTCGGTGCTGTTCACGTTCACCGATTTCCAGCTCATCTATGTGCTGACCCGCGGCGGGCCGCTCAACGCGACGCACCTGATGGCCACGCTTTCGTTCCAGCGCGCGATCCCCGGCGGCAACCTGGGCGAGGGCGCGGCGATCGCAACGGCGATGGTGCCCTTCCTGCTGGCGGCGATTCTGATCAGCTACTACGGGCTGCAACGGCGCGCGTGGCAGCAGGGGAGTGGAGACAAATGAGCACGGCAAACGCGGCTGCGGACCGGCCGGTCGATTCCCAGGGCATGAACTACCTCGTGTCGGCGCAGCGCCGCTTCTTCACGGTTTATCTTCCGCTCGGCGCGTTCCTTTTCGTCCTCCTGTTCCCGTTCTACTGGATGGCCGTGACGACGTTCAAGCCGGATGCGGAGCTGCTGTCGCGCGAGGGCAACCCGTTCTGGGTCAACAACCCGACGCTCGCGCACGTCAAGAAGCTGCTTTTCGATACGGCGTACCCGGACTGGCTCTGGAACACCGTCCTGATCTCGGTGGTATCGACCGCGCTTTCGTTGTTCTGCAGCGTTCTTGCCGCCTACGCCATCGAGCGGCTGCGCTACCGCGGCGCGCGCTACGTCGGTGCGAGCATCTTTCTCGCCTACCTGGTGCCGCCGTCGATTCTGTTCATCCCTCTGGCGACTATCGTCTACCAGCTGAATCTCTTCGACACGAGGCTCGCGCTGATCCTGACCTACCCGACGTTCCTGATCCCGTTCTGCACCTGGCTTCTGATGGGTTATTTCAAGACCATTCCCTTCGAGCTGGAGGAATGCGCGTTGATCGACGGGGCGAACCGGATGCAGATCCTGGTGAAGATCGTCCTGCCACTCGCGGTGCCCGGACTTATCTCGGCCGGAATATTCGCGTTCACGCTGTCTTGGAACGAGTTCATCTACGCCCTGACCTTCGTCTCATCGTCGGAAGTAAAGACCGTTCCCGTAGGGGTGGTGACCGAGCTCGTCGAAGGCGACGTGTATCACTGGGGCGCGCTCATGGCGGGCGCGCTGTTCGGCTCGCTACCGGTCGCGGCGCTGTATTCGTTCTTCGTCGAGTACTACGTCTCCGGCCTGACCGGAGCCGTAAAGGAGTAGCGGCCCGAGCAGCGAGAGCGGCACCCGCGAGCGAAGCGATCGGGGGCCGAGCGTCTCCGCGAGTGGCCGCTGCGGCCGACGCGCGACGGGTTCGTATCGAAGTGTCGGTGTAAGGAGGCCGTGGCCACGTCGGCGAACGGGTTGAAACCCGCCCGTCGGCCCTCAACTCGGCTAGAATAGCCAAGACCAGCCAGAACGAGCCGCCATGAGCATCCAGGACACGATTCGCGAGCAAGTGACCACGCATCCCGTGGTGCTGTACATGAAAGGCACGCCGCAATTTCCGCAATGCGGCTTCTCGAGCGCCGCGGTGCAGATGCTGCAGGCGTGCGGCGTCGACAGGTTTTTTACGGTCAATGTGCTGGCGGATGAAGCGATCCGGCAGGGCATCAAGGATTATGCGAACTGGCCGACGATCCCTCAGCTCTACGTGAAGGGGGAGTTCGTCGGCGGCAGCGACATCATGCGCGAGATGTATGAGTCCGGCGAGCTGCAGCAGCTGCTCTCCAGGCAAACCGCCTGAACGGTACGAATCCGTGGTGCGACGACGGCGGGAATTCCCGCCGTTTTCGTTTGCGGCAGGCCTAACGCTCTACGGGGTGATCCAGAGCGTCGCGACCAGGCTCGGATGCCTCATTTGGCAAATGAGGTCCCGCAGCGAGGCGTGAGAAAGTACAGAGGAAGTACGGCGAGCGCCTAGCGAAGACACAACAAAGCAGCCGGGCCGCGTAGCAGCTCTGCGTCAGGCCGTCAGGTACGTGCACGGTGCACGCGCTTCACCTCGGGAATCCGGCGTAGCGCACGCATCACGTGCGCCAGGTGCTTGCGGTCCTGTACCTGGACGCTGAAGAACATATTGACCACGCGGTCGCTGTCGGGGCGCTCCATCGACACGTATTCGATGTTCGCGCCGGCATCGGCGATCGCGGTCGCGAGCCGGGCGAGGAGCCCGCGCTGATCGTCGACCAGGATACGGATGCCGGCCTCGAACACGCCCTCCACCTTCGGCGCCCACTCGACGTCGACGATCTGGTCGCTTTCGACGCGGCTCTTCCGCAGCGTCTGGCAATCGCGGGTATGAACGGAGAGTCCCTGACCGCGGCGGAACTGGCCGACGATCGCATCGCCCGGGATCGGCCGGCAGCACTTGCCGTACTGAATTGCCACGCCTTCGACCCCGCGCAATTGCAGCGCGCCAGCGCGGGGCGGCCCCTGTGGCGCGTCGTCGGGCGTGCGGCTCGCCGCGCGCGTCAGCGCCTGCGCGACTACAAACGACAGCCGCTTCCCCTGACCGATGTCGGCCAGAATGTCGAGGCGACCCTTGGCGCCGTATTCCCGGGCGAGCGCCTCCCAGCGCTCCGGGGTGATCGACTCGGGAAGGGCCTTGAGCGATGCGAGTGCCTGGTCGAGCATGCGCTCGCCGAGTACCGCCGATTCTTTCTGCTGCAGCGTTTTCAGAAAATGACGGATGCGCGAGCGCGCCTTGCCGGTCGCGACGAAATTGAGCCATGACGGATTCGGCCGCGCCGTCGGAGCGGTGATGATCTCGACTTGGTCGCCGCTCTTCAATTCCGTGCGCAGCGGCATCAGCTCGTAATTGATCCTCGCCGCTGTGCAATGATGGCCGATGTCGGTGTGCACCGTGTACGCAAAGTCGACCGCCGTCGCACCCCGCGGCAGCGCCATGATCTTGCCCTTGGGCGTGAACACGTAGATCTCGTCGGGGAAGAGATCCCCCTTGATGTGCTCGAGAAACTCCCTCGAGTCCCGCGACTCCGATTGAATTTCGAGCAAGCTTTGCAGCCAGCGATGCGTCTGTTGCTGGGCCTCGGCGATGTCGAGCTTGCCCCCTGCCTTGTATAGCCAGTGGGCGGCGACGCCAGCCTCGGCGATGCGATGCATGTCGTGGGTGCGGACCTGCGCCTCGAGAGGCGTGCCGAAGGGCCCGAAGAGCGTCGTGTGCAGCGACTGGTAGCCGTTGGCCTTCGGGATTGCCACGTAGTCCTTGAACTTCCCGGGGATCGGCTTGTACAGGCCGTGCAGCACGCCCAACGCGGCATAGCACGCCGTCGTGTCCTTCACCAGCACGCGCACGCCGTAGATGTCGAAAACCTGCGAGAAGCTGTAGTGCTTTTCGCGCATCTTCTTATACACGCTGAAAGCCGCCTTTTCCCTTCCCGTGACCGTCGCGGCGATGCCGTCGCCCTTGAGCCCGTCGCGGATCGTCTGCAGGATGCGGTTCATCACCTCGCGCCGGTTGCCGCGCGCGGCCTTGATTGCCTTGGCCAGCACGCGATAACGGACCGGATAGAGATGCTTGAACGACAGGTCCTGCAGCTCCTGATAGAGCGCGTTCAGGCCCAGCCGGTTGGCGATCGGCGCGTAGATATCGAGCGTCTCGCGGGCGATGCGCTCCCTGTGGGCGGGCGCCATCGCATCGAGAGTGCGCATGTTGTGCAGGCGGTCGGCGAGCTTGATCAGGATGACCCGGACGTCCTGCGCCATCGCCAGCAGCATCTTGCGGAAGTTTTCCGCCTGCTGGTCTTCCCGCGACTGGAACTCGATCTGGTCGAGCTTGGACACGCCGTCGACCATGTCGGCAACCGGCTTGCCGAATGAGCTTTCGATCTCGGTCTTGGTGATCGCGGTGTCCTCCATCACGTCGTGGAGGAGCGCGGCGGCGAGCCCTTGGGCGTCGAGCCGCCACTGCGACAGGATGCTGGCAACGGCCAGCGGGTGGGAAATGTACGGGTCGCCGGATTTCCGGAACTGGCCCTGATGCGCGTGCTCGGAAAACGCGAACGCGCGCTCGACCAGCGCGACGTCAGGCGGTTGCAGATAGTGGCCGAGATGTCGGGTAAATTCGGCGATTTCCGACATGCGCGGTCACCTTAGGGACGCCTGTGGCTTGTCTAGCTCTGCGGCTTGAGCAGCATTTCAATCCCGACTTTGCCGGCGGCGATTTCGCGCAAAGCGATGACCGTAGGCTTGTCGCGATCCGCGTCGAGCAGCGGCTGCGAGCCCGCGCTGATCTGGCGCGCGCGGTTGGTTGCCGCGAGCGTGAGCTCGAAGCGATTGGGTATCTTGGCGAGGGCGTCTTCAATGGTGATGCGGGCCATGGTTCTTCCATTCAGGTCAGTTGCGCGAGCAGCGCCCGATGCCGGGCGCATTGCTGTTCGCTGCGCAGCCGGGACGCCCGCACTATGGCGGCGAGGTCGGCGACTGCCGAAGCAAACTCCTGATTAATAATAACATAGTCGAACTCCACGCAGTGCCGCATTTCCTCGCGGGCCGCACTCAGGCGGCGGGCGATCGTGTCGTCGTCGTCCTGCCCCCGCCGCACCAGACGTTCCTGCAGCGAGGCGAGCGACGGTGGCAGGATGAAGATGTGGACCGATTCGGCGACAAGCTTGCGCACCTGGAGCGCGCCCTGCCAGTCGATTTCTAGCAGCACATCCTGGCCGGAGTCGACCTGGGCCCTGAGCCAGGTCGCGCTGGTCGCGTACCAATTGCCGTGGACGCAAGCGTGCTCGAGAAACTCGCCGGCGGCCTTCAGCGACGCAAATCGATCTGCGGTGACAAAGTGGTAATCCACCCCGTCGATCTCGCCGGGTCGCGGCGGGCGTGTCGTGTACGAGACCGACAAGCGGATCCCGGGTTCACGTTCGAGGAGCGCGCGCGTGAGACTCGTCTTGCCGCCTCCCGAGGGAGCGGCGACGACAAAAAGGTTGCCGGCAACTATGGCGGCCTCCTTGTGCTGTTTGTCTCGTGCCATCGTTTGCGCGTCGGCCGCGGCCGCACTCCAGCGGGCTCTAAGGTAGGGCGATAATAGCCTTGTCGAGTTGCCGCAGGACCGTGGCCTACTCGATGTTCTGCACCTGCTCGCGCATCTGCTCGATCAGCACCTTGAGCTCGAGGGCGGCTTGCGAAAGCTCGGCGTCGACGGACTTCGAGCCGAGCGTGTTCGCCTCGCGATTGAGCTCCTGCATCAGGAAGTCGAGCCGTTTGCCGCTGCTGCCTCCTGCGGCGAGCACGCGCCTCACCTCGGCGACGTGCGCGGAGAGGCGTGCTACTTCCTCCGCGACGTCGATCTTGGTCGCGAATAGCGCCAGCTCCTGCTTGAGCCGCTCGGCGTCCGGATCGAGGCCGGCTTCCTTCAGGCGCCCACCGAGCTTTTCCACGTACGCGTCATGGATCGCCGGAATACGCGGCTTGACGCGCGCGATCTGTGCCTCGATGGCGCCGCAGTGGTCTTCGAGCATCGCGGCCAGTTTCTCGCCTTCGCGTGCACGCGAGGCGCCGAGGTCGGCAAGCGCCTGCCGCACCAGCGCAAGCGCACGCGCGGCGAGCGCGTCGGGCGGAAGCGACGGCTCGGTGAGCACGCCGGGCCAGCGCAGGATATCAACGACCGTTAGCGGAGCACTGCCCGGCGCGTGCCGCAATACCTCGGTGGCCGCGTCCCGCAGCTGGGCGACGCGCTCGGCGTTGACTGCCAGCGTTGTCGCTCCCGGCAGAGCAGGGTTGAGCGCGATGCGGCAATCGACCTTGCCGCGCTTGAGCTCCGTGGTGAGCAGCTCGCGCAACGCCGCATCGAGCGTGCGCAACTCGTCCGGAAGACGCAGCTGGAGATCGAGATAGCGATGATTGACCGAGCGCAACTCGACGGTCAGCGAAGCTCCGGATAGCTCGGCCGCAACGGCCGCGAAGCCGGTCATGCTCAAGATCATCGCTGCCGGCTCCGGATGCGCCCCAAGACGGAAATTCCCTGCGAAATCCCCCGCGAGTGTCCCAAAGTGGGAATTCCGTGGAGAATCGAAGGGAAAGTCAATGAAATCTTTACTTTATTCGCGGCGTTGCCGAGAATGTAGAGGTTATCAATCCCGCGCGCAAGTACGAGCGGCACGTTTTATGCGTGCTGTCGCCATTACATTATGGGTGTCACCAACCAGGCGCTCCCGTCCGGTTATCAGTTGCTGAATTACCGGATCGATCGCCAGATCAGTCGCGGCGGGTTTTCGATCGTCTATCGCGCGTTCGATGAGGGCGGTGGCCCGGTCGCGATCAAGGAATATCTGCCTTCGTCGCTCGTGCTGCGCACTGAGGGCGACATCGTGCGCGCGAGCACGGCGGAGAATCTCACTTCGTTCCGTTACGGGATGAAATGCTTCTTCGAGGAGGGTCGCGCGCTCGCCAAGATCAATCATCCCAACGTCGTGCGCGTGCTGAATTTCTTTCGCGCCAACGAGACGGTCTACATGGTGATGCGCTACGAACGCGGGCGCACGCTGCAGCAGCAAATCCAGATGCGGCAGGATCAGGTATCGGAGCGGCTGGTGCGGCACGTTTTCATGCATCTGTTGAACGGTCTGCGCGAAGTCCACACGCACAAGCTGCTGCACCTCGACATCAAGCCTGCCAATGTTTATCTGCGCACCGACGGATCGCCGGTTCTGCTCGACTTCGGCGCGGCGCGACAGACGCTGACCAATACGCGTCCGAAACTGGCGCCGATGTACACGCCCGGGTTCGCCGCTCCGGAGCAGTATCGCGAGCCCGACCGTCTGGGGCCGTGGACCGACGTGTACGGAATCGGCGCGAGCATGTTCGCGTGCCTTGCCGCGTTTGCGCCGCAGGCGGCGGACGCCCGGCTGACGGAGGACCACCTGGTGTCGGCGAAGAAAATCTGGGCCGGCGGCTACTCCGACAATGTGCTCGAGGTAATCGACTGGTGCCTGCGCCTCGATCCGCTCGAGCGCCCGCAAAGCGTCTTCGCGCTGCAGAAGGCGATCCGCGATATCCCGCCGCGCAAACGCAAACTGACGTTCCTCGACACGCTGAAAAAGAAGCTGTTCAGCGAAGTCGTGTAGCAGACTAGAGGCCGTTAGGGAACTTCGTGCGCTTCACGATCTTCCAGGAGAGCCGCAAGGGACAGCGCAAGGTCAATCAGGACCGACTCGCGTATACGTACAGCCGCGACACGCTGCTGCTCGTGATCGCTGACGGCATGGGCGGTCACGTCGGTGGGGAGATCGCGGCGCAGATCGCCGTGCGACTGTTCATCGAGCGCTTCCAGCAGGAGGCGAAACCCACGCTCAAGAATCCGCTCAAGTTCCTGCAGGATTCGATGCTGCGCGCGCATCAGGCCCTCGGGTCCTACGCCAACCAGTTCTCGATGCTGGAGACGCCGCGCACGACCTGCGTCGCCTGTGTCGTCCAGTCGAACTACGCCTACTGGGCGCACGTCGGCGATTCGAGGCTTTACCTGTTCCGCCAGGGCGGGCTGATCGGGCAGACCAAGGATCACTCCAAGGTGCAATATCTCGTCGACCAGGGGCTTATCGGCGCGCACGAGATCATCGATCATCCGGATCGCAACAAGATCTTCAGCTGCCTGGGCGGTCTGGTCGATCCGGTCATCGACCTGTCCCGCCGCACTCCCCTGCGCAACGGCGACCTCATCGTTCTGTGCACGGACGGCTTGTGGAGCGTCTATCCCCAGGAAGAGATCGCGCGGGCGCTGACAGGTACGCCGATCCTCAAATCCTCGCCGACGATGATGCGCGAAGCCGAGCTGCGGGGCGGAACCGAAGGCGACAACCTTTCGATGATCGTCATGCGTTGGGGGCCGGAGACGCTGGCCGACGAGCCGACGACGACGATCACCGAGACCCTCGGCCTGGGCGAGTTCCAGACCGAGATCGATCGGACGCTCACACTCACCGACCGCAAAGGCGCGCAGCGCGATCTGACCGACGACGAGATCGAGCACGCGATCGCCGAAATCCAGGCCACCATAAAGCGCTACCGGCGGTAAAATAGGGCCCGAGACGATTCACGATGGGTCTCTGCCGCCCGGCAACGTCGTTGGAGGGAGTCGCCTCCGACCGAAGGTTCATGCGCTATATCATCCTCGACACCGAGACGACGGGACTCGATCCCAAGCAGGGCCATCGCATCATCGAGATCGCAGCGGTCGAGGTCGTCGATCGGCGCCTGACGGGCAGGAGCCTTCACTTTTACGTCAACCCTGAGCGGGAAATCGACGTCGGGGCGACCGACGTGCACGGCCTGACCTGGGAGATGTTGCGGGAAAGGCCGTCATTCGGCGACATCGCACGCGAATTCATCGATTTCACCGGCGGTGCGCGATGGATCATTCATAACGCGCCTTTCGACGTGGCATTCCTCGACGAAGAGCTCACGCGCCTGGATCTGCCGCCGACGGCGGGAGTCTGCGCCGAGGTCATCGACACCTTGGCGCTGGCCCGCGAGCAATTTCCCGGGAAGAAGAACAGCCTCGATGCGTTGTGCGAGCGTTTCCGGATCGCCAACGCGCAGCGGACGCTGCACGGCGCGCTGCTCGATGCGCGCCTGCTCGCGGAGGTCTATCTCGCGATGACTCGCGGGCAGGAGACGCTCACCATGGAGCTGTCAGTTCCGGTACCGGTCGCGAGTGCGGACGCCGATGCGTCGAAGCTGCCGCCGATCTACGTCCTCGAGCCGTTGGCCGAAGAGCTCCTGGCTCACAGGGCGTATCTTTCCGAGCTCGAGCGCGAGGCCAGGGGCGGTTGCCTATGGCTCGCGCTCGAGCTCGCTCTTGCGCCGCGAGCCGCATAACGGCTCGACGCGCGTAACGTGGCTGTCACAAGCGACTCCCATACTGACGCGGCCTTGCCCTTCGCCGCAGCATCGACGGTGACTGTTACCGGAGCGTCGGCTGCAGCGCATCGAACGATGGAAGAACGGGAAGCGCTGCCGATCAACCGCGAGCTGTCGTTGCTCGCATTCAACCGGCGCGTGCTCGTTCTCGCCCAAGACCCCGCGATCCCGCTGCTCGAGCGGCTGCGCTTCCTGTGCATCGTGAGCGGCAACCTGGACGAATTCTTCGAGATCCGCGTTGCCGGCCTGCGCGAGCAGTTGCGCCTCAAGGCGCCTATGGCCGGCACCACCTTGCACGAGCTCAAGATTCATCTCGGCGAGATCGGCGAAGGCGCGCAGGATCTGGTCGCCGCGATGTACCGGACGCTCAACGAGCACATCCTGCCGGCGCTGACCGCTTCGGGGGTGCGCATGGTGCGCGGCGCCGAGCGCAACGCCGAGCAAAGCGCCTGGGTGGCCGACTATTTCCAGCGCGAAATCCGACCGCTGCTGACGCCGATCGGGCTCGACCCGGCTCACCCATTCCCACAGGTCGTCAACAAGAGTCTCAACTTCATCGTCGAGCTTTCCGGACGCGACGCCTTCGGGCGCGAAACCAGCGTGGCGATCGTCAAGGCACCGCGCGTGGTGCCGCGGGTGATCCGAATGCCGCTCGAAATCGCGGGGGCCGAGAACACGTTCGTGCTGTTGTCCTCGATCATCCACGCGCACCTGCACGAACTGTTTTCGGGGCGCGACGTGGTCAATTACTCGCAGTTTCGCGTCACGCGCGACGCCGATCTGTGGATCGACGAGGAAGAAGTCAAGAACCTGCGGCAGGCGCTCGAGGGCGAGTTGCCGCAACGCCAGTTTGGTCTCGCGGTGCGCCTCGAAGTCGCAGCGAACTGTCCCCCTGGCCTGGCAACTTTCCTGCTGCAGCAGTTCGAGCTGCAGGACTCCGACCTGTATCGCTGCAAGGGGCCGGTCAACCTGGCGCGCATGTCGGCCTTGCTCGATCAGGTCGATGCCGATGGTCTCGAGTATCCGCCGTTCCTGCCGGGGATGCCAGACCGTCTGCGCGACGCGCCCGATCTTTTCGCGGCGATCCGCCAGCACGACATCCTGCTCCACCATCCCTATCAGTCGTTCGAGCCGGTCGTCGAATTCATCCGCAAGGCCGCCGACGACCCCGACGTCATCGCGATCAAGCAGACCGTTTATCGGACCGGCGTCAACTCGGTGCTGATGGAAGCGCTGATCGAGGCCGCCCGCGGCGGCAAGGAAGTCACCGTGGTCGTCGAGCTCATGGCGCGTTTCGATGAGGAGGCCAACATCAACTGGGCGGAGCGGCTCGAGCAGGTCGGCGCGCAAGTCGTCTACGGTGTGTTCGGCCTGAAGACTCACGCGAAGCTCGCCCTGCTGCTGCGTCGGGAGAAGGACGCGAGCGGAAAGCCCCGGTTGCAGCCTTACGCACATCTCGGAACCGGCAACTACCATCCACGCACCGCGCGCGCGTACACCGATTTCGGGCTACTGACCGTGCACCCCGAGATTTGTGCGGATGTCCAAGAAGTCTTCCTGCACATTACGAGCCTCGCCAAGGCAAACAAGTTGAAGCGCCTCTGGCTCGCACCGTTTACGATGCATCGGCACCTGCTCGATGCCATTCGCCGCGAAACACGCCACGCCAGAGAGGGCAGGCGCGCGCGAATCGTGGCCAAGATGAACGCCCTGCTTGAAGAAGCCGTCGTCAAGGCGCTCTACACCGCGTCGCAGGCCGGCGTAAAGATCGATCTGGTCGTCCGTGGCGCCTGCGCACTGCGGCCCGGGGTGAAGGGCGTGTCCGAGAACATCCGCGTGCGTTCGATCGTGGGGCGCTTTCTCGAGCACAGCCGCGTGTGGCTCTTCGACAACGACGGCGCCGAAGACGTGTACCTGTCCAGCGCCGACTGGATGGGTCGTAATCTGTTCCGGCGCATCGAAATAGCCTTCCCCATGCTCGATCCGGCGCTCAAGGCGCGCGTGATCGACGAAGGGCTGAAGCCGTATCTCGGCGACAGCCGTGACGCCTGGGTGCTCGACGTCGACGCGAGCTATACGCGCGCGAAACCGTTGCCCCGAGCCCAGCCGTCGTCCGCGCAGGCCGAGTTGCTCGAACGTATGGCGGACAAGCCCGAGGTCGCTTCCTAGGGAAGCTCTGAAATAGTCCTTGCATCTCCGTGTCGATTACCTATGGTGAAAGAGACGGATTGCAGGGAGGACGGATGATGAAGCAGACGACTTTTGCATCGCTGGCGTGGAACGCGAAAGG
>JALYSM010000043.1 GCA_030854785.1 Pseudomonadota bacterium | reverse complement strand
AATCCTTCCTTAAGCAACGCCAGCGCACGCAAGCGCCGGCGCTCCAGCTCCTCTGGGCTTCCGGTCGGTCTCATCGCACACCTCCCACCGGAATGATAGGACATTATTTACGCAGGGATCAATAGCTCTCGTGCTTGCCGATGCGCCAACCGCCGTTGGCGAGCAGTCTCTCGCCGACTTCGATCGCCTCCTCTTCCAGCGGCGTCGCCAGCGTGTCATTCCAGCGGTTGAGGAATCCGAACAACGCGATGGCGCCGAGGATTTCGACGATCTGCTCGTCGCTCCAATGCGCTCGCAGCTCGGCGAATATCGCATCGCTGACCGCATTCGGCACGGACGCGGCGGCCACTGCCACGTCGAGCGCGACTCGCTCGGCCTGCGAGTACAGCGGGCTCGTCCGATACTCCCAGACCGCCGCAACTTTTGCTTCGGAAATGCCGGAGCGCAGCGCGCCGCCGGCGGTGTGCGCCATGCAGTATTGGCAGCCGTGGGCGCGGCTCGCCACGTGCGCGAGCAGGCGCTTGAAGCCGGGCGTGACGCTACCCTCCGGATCCATCACTGCGGCTACCAGGCTTGACAGCGCCTTCACCAGCTTCGGCCGACGCTGCATGATCAGCACGCTGTTCGGCACGAAGCCCAGCGCTTTCCGATATACCGCAAAGGCGTCCTGGAGCTCGGGCGAGGTGTCGGCAGGCAGCGGTGCGAGTCGAGCCATCGGATTTCCTCCGGATTATTTGGCAGTCACGCCGGCCGCCTTCATGACGCGCCCCAGTGTAGTAAATTCTTCGCGCATATAGCCTTCGAACTGCGCCGCGCTCATCGGCATCGGCTCCACACCGAGACCTGCCAGACGTTGCCTGACATCGGACTGTTCGAGAATGCGCGCGATCTCGATGTTGAGCTTGGCGACGATCTCGCGCGGCGTTTTCGCTGGGGCGAGGAGCCCGATCCAGAAGTCGAATTGTGCGTCCGGCACGCCGGCTTCGGCGATCGTCGGTAAGTCCGGCAGCACCGCAGCGCGCCGGCTCGAGCTGACCGCGAGCGCGAGGAGCTTGCCGTCGCGAATCATCGGCAACGCGGCGATGATCGGGTAGAAGCCGAATTGCGTGCGCCCGGTTATCGTTTCGACCATCATCTCCTGTGCTCCCTTGGTCGGCACATGGACGACGTCGATGCCGGTCGCCGCGCGAAACTTCTCCGCGTTGATATGCGACGCGCTGCCCACACCCCCCGATGCGTAATTGAGCGCGCCCGGTCGGGCCTTGGCCATTGCAACGAGCTCCGCCACCGATTTCGCTCCCAGCGACGCTGGTACCGCCAGCACGCTGGGGAGGTTGCCCAATGGAATCACGCCCGCGAAGTCGCGCAACGTGTCATAGGGAAGATTGTCATAGATTTGCGCGTTCACGACGTGGCCCACCGAGATGACCGCGAGCGTATAACCATCGGGCTCGGCGCGTGCGACTACGGCAGCGCCGATCGTACCGCCGGCGCCGGGCCGGTTCTCGACAACTACTGGCTGACCCCAGCGTGTCGCGAGCTGGTCGCCGACGATGCGCGCGAGAGTATCGGTCGCGCTGCCCGCCGTGAACGGGACGACGAGCTTGATCGCCCTGGTCGGATACGCGGACGCGGCGAGCGGCGCAGTGGGTTGCGCCCACGCGACCCACCCGAACACGGGCAGGACGAATGCAACGCAGCAGCGGACAACAGGTAGCATGCTTTCGAGTACTGCCGACCGATCGAAAAGAAGCATTATGCTGCGAAGCGCATCCTCGCGGCGGGGCTGGAGGTATCTACGGCAGGCACGCAATCGCCGCGCACCTCGGCAGCAAGCTTAAGCAGCGCAACTCGGCCAAGCTAAAAGCGAAAGCTGCTGCCTGGAAGGCTGCGACTGGGTCGACCCCAATACCGCGGCGTAGCTCTGTCTAAACGCCAGCGGCCAAGGTCGCGATAATCGGGCACGACCGAGGGCGTTTGCCCCGCGAGCATTCGGCGATCAGCCCTGTGAGCAGTCGGCGCATGCGCGCAAGATTGACGATTCGCTCTTCGATGAGCGAGAGCTTCTGTTCGGCAAGCAAGCGCGTTTCCCGACAGCTCTGACCGTCCTCCAACCGCAGCAGCTCCTCGACCTCCGCCAGCGTGAAGCCCAGTCGTTGGGCGCTCTTGATGAAGAGTACGCGCTTCACCGCCGCAGCGGCATAACGCCGGTGGCCGCCCGGCGGCTTCGACGGCTGCTCCAGGAGGCCGCGTCGGTGGTAGTAGCGGATCGTCTCGACGTTCACGTCGGCTGCCCGTGCCAGCCGCCCGATCGTGAGTTCTTCGGCCATCCTGTCACCCCTTGACTCCGTACCGCGGTACGGCGTCTATGCTACTCCTGCCGCAATGGTTTTGGAGCAACAGGCAATGGCCGTACTGAATGCAAAGGGTTCGTTGGTTGGTGGCGTCCTTGCTGCGATCGGGGCCTCGCTGTGCTGCGTCGTGCCGCTGGTCCTGCTGGGGCTTGGCATCGGCGGCGCGTGGATCGGCAGTCTGACGGCGCTGGAACCCTACCGTCCGCTCTTTATCGGACTGACACTGTTGTTCCTGGGGCTCGCGTACCGCGGGCTCTATCTGCTTCCGATGGCTTGCGCGCCGGATGGTTGTGCCGAGTCGACGACACTGCGGCGACAACGGATCCTGTTCTGGGCGGTGATCGTCCTGGTGCTCGGTCTGCTGGCGGTACCCTGGGTCGCGCCATTTTTCTACTGAGAGGAGCCAATATGCTGCGTTCGGTCTTGATGCTGACTGCGTTTGTCGCGATCGTTCCCGCCTTTGCCGCCGCGCCGCAAACCGTCGTGCTCGACGTGCAGAATATGACCTGCTCGCTGTGTCCGATCACCGTGAGAAAATCGCTCGAGCAAGTGCCCGGCGTGTCTTCCGTGAAGGTCGACCTTGACACGATGACGGCCACCGTGCGCTTCGATCAGGACAAAGCGGCTCCCGCGACCCTTGTAAAAGCCACGACAAATGCGGGTTTCCCGTCCACCGTGCGCAAGTGAGCATGGCTTGAGCATTCTCGAATCGGTGCTGACCTGTCCCAACTGCGGGTTCATGCAGCGCGAGACCATGCCCGTGGACGCCTGCCAGTTCTATTACGAATGCACGCGCTGCAAGGCCCTGTTGCGTCCCCGGCCTGGCGATTGCTGCGTGTTCTGCAGCTACGGCTCGGTCAAGTGTCCGTCGGTCCAGCAGCAAGACCTCGTCATCGCCAAGGACCATCCGGCCCGCGGCGAGGCGTGAGCGATTCAGGCGACGACAGGGCCGTGCCCCGCCATGGTGGCAAATGATCCGCAAGGCACGGTTGCCGTCCGCTTGCTGCGTCGGTCCCGCGGGCGCGGATCATCATCCGTTCACTCCAGAGCGCCTTAGCCTGTTTAGAGTCCCTCTCGGGTGTGAGGCGGTCGCCGGGTTGGGTTGCGGAGTGAGAGCCAAACCAGTACTGCGAATGTTGTCGCACCAGCCTGACGTGGCACAAGCGTGGCTCAATCGCAACGGGACGATCGTCGCAGTACTGTGGAGAGAAGGTATTGCGTCCAAGGTTCCGGGCGAACGAATTCGCTCGATTCTGGCGGAGCACGGCCTGGCGGCGCAGGAACTGGCTGGCGCTGCACGTAAAAGCACGCTGAGCGATTTTTTCTCGCGTGCAGATTGGTATCGTGGCGACGCGGTAGATCGACTCAGCGAAGAGGAGGCCGCCATCATCGCCGCAAGACTTGTTCAGCGCGTGACGGCAAAGGTGCCATTGTCCGATCGCAAGATTGAGACATTGTCGAAGGCTTTTGCGGAGGCATGCAGGCATCACCTCGTAAGTCGCCCGGTAACGTCAGCTCCACTGCGGCGCCAACGGATCGCGAACGCGATCTTGAAAGCGGGACACAAGCACCTCGATGGTGCTGCGCTTAGAGCGCTTGAAGAAGCGGTGGCGCTCGGGTACCAGCCTATTACCGGCGAGAAATGACCTACTGGTAGGCTACGCGGGGGAAAGCGCGGTGGCGATCGCTTCGTCGACCTGTTCGATCCAGACGAACTTGAGCTTGTCGCGCGCGTCCGCGGGAATTTCCTCGAGGTCGCGGCGATTGCGCGCCGGCAGCATGACCGTGGTGATACCCGCGCGCAGCGCGGCCAGCACTTTCTCCTTCACACCGCCGATCGGAAGCACCAGCCCGCGCAGGCTGATCTCGCCCGTCATCGCGACGTCGCTGCGCACGGGCCGGCCGGTCAGCAGCGACGCCAGCGCGACGAAGATCGCCACGCCGGCGCTCGGGCCGTCCTTCGGTGTCGCACCCGCCGGGACGTGGATATGGATGTCCGACTTCTCGAGCGCTTCCGGCGCGACGCCGAGCTCTCGCGAGCGCGCCTTGATCAGCGACAACGCGGCCTGAGCGCTTTCCTTCATCACTTCCCCGAGCTGGCCGGTCAGGATCAGCTTGCCCGATCCGGGCATGCGTGCGGCCTCGACGAACAGGATATCGCCCCCCACCGGCGTCCACGCGAGCCCGGTCGCGACGCCGGGCACGCCGCTGCGCATGGCGACTTCGGCCTCGAATTTGCGCGGGCCGAGGATGGCCGGAAGATCGTCGGGACCGATCTTCACCTGCTGCGCGCTGCCTTCGGCTATGCGCACGGCGACGTTGCGGAAAACATTGCCGATCTCGCGTTCGAGATTGCGCACGCCCGCCTCGCGCGTGTAGTCGTCGATGATCGCCAGCAATGCGTCATCGCTGATCTCGCACTGCTCCGCGGTAAGCCCCGTTGCGGCGAGCTGCCGCGGGACCAGGTAGCGGCGCGCGATCTGCAGCTTTTCCTGCGAGGTATAGCCCGGCAGCTGGATGACCTCCATGCGGTCGCGCAACGGTCCCGGTATGGTGTCGAGCACATTCGCGGTGCAGATGAACATCACGCCGGAAAGATCGAACGGCACGGCGAGATAGTTGTCGCGGAAGGTCGAGTTCTGCTCCGGATCGAGCACCTCGAGCAGCGCCGACGCCGGGTCGCCGTGGAAGCCGCCCATGCCAAGCTTGTCGACCTCGTCGAGCATCATCACGCAGTTGCGCGTTCCGGCCTTACGAAGGTTCTGGATGATCGTCCCCGGCAGCGAACCGATATACGTCCGCCGGTGGCCGCGAATCTCCGCCTCGTCGTGGACACCGCCCAGACTCAGACGCACGAACTTGCGCCCGGTCGCCCTGGCGATGCTCTGCCCGAGCGAGGTCTTGCCCACGCCGGGCGGGCCGACAAAGCACAGGATCGGGCTCTTCCCCGACGGATTGAGCTTGCGCACCGCGAGAAACTCGAGAATGCGCCGCTTGACCTTCTCCAGGCCGTAGTGGTCCGCGTCGAGGATGCGCCGCGCCTCGGCGATGTCGATCGGCGCCTCCGGATCGGGCGCCCACGGCAGCTCGATCAGCCACTCGAGATAGGTGCGAATCATCGAGTACTCGCCGGCGGCTTCGGGCATGCGTTCCAGGCGCTTGAGCTCCTTGCGCGCGTGCTTTTCCACTTCCTCGGGCATTTTCGCTTCGGTGATCGCCTTTTCGAGCTCGGCGATCTCGGCCGCACCCTCGTCGCCTTCGCCAAGCTCCTTCTGGATCGTGCGCATCTGCTCGCGCAGCAGGTGCTTGCGATTGGTGTCGTCGATCGATTCCCGCGTGCGCTGGTCGATATCGCGCGACACCTTCAGCACCTCGATGCGGTGCGACAAGAGCTCGAGCAGCTTGTCGAGTCGCGCCTTCAGGTCGAAGGTCTCCAGCAGCGCCTGTTTCTCCTCGGGGCTGATGTCCATGAGGCCAGCGATAAAGTCCGCGAGCCGCGCGGACCCCTCCACGCCTTGCAGGGCCGCTACCATCTCTTCAGGAACCTGCGGCAGCAGCTGGAGGATCTCCAGCGCGCGCTGCTTGAGGTTGTGCGCGCGACCCTCGATGTCGGAATCCACCCGCTCGGGCTCTTCGATGAGCTCCACGCGCGCCAAGGTAAACGGATAGCCCTCGAGAAACTGCAGGACGCGAAAGCGCTTTATCCCCTGGCAGATCGCGTGGTGCGAGCCATCGGGTGCCGTGATGTAGCGCAGCACATTGGCGGTCGTGCCGACCCAGTGCAGGTCATCGGGGCCCGGCTCTTCGACTTCGGGCTTGCTCTGCAGCAGGATGCCGAGCGGCCGCTGCAGACGCGCGGCTTCCTGCGCCGCGGCGCGCGAGCGCTCGCGACCCACGGTCAGCGGAAATACCATGCCCGGGAAGAGCACGACGTTGCGCACCGGCACGATGATGAGCGCGTCTTCGAGCAGCGGACGCGATGTGCCCTCCCGCCGCGGTTGTCCCGCGGTTGCGGAGCCCTCGACGCGCGTGCCCGCATCGGCAGTGACCGGTTCGGTGTTGGGTTTGGTCTCTTCGTTCATGGCGTTAACCCGTCTTGCGCAGCCGCAATATCAGGCAGCCGTCCGCGAGCTCGCGCGTATCGATTTCCAGCCGCGCCTCCGGCAGCGGGATGCTCCGCTCGAAGTAGCCGTAGGGAATCTCGAGCTGCCGCACGGCGCGGCGCGAGCTTGCAAAGGGGAGCGGGCTTTCCGCGCGTATCACCAGCAGGCCCCCCTCCGTCGTGACCCGGATGCGGTCCGCGGGCACGCCCGGCAGCGCGACGACGATGATGATCTCGCGTTCGTCCTCGAACATGTCCATGGGCGGTTCCCAGACGGCCTGAGTCCGTTCCGACGAAGCCAGGCGGAAGAACTGCCGGTGCATGCGCTCGGCTTGTTCGATCAACTCGCAGGCCTGCGCCCACATCCAGTCTGTCGGACTACGCGATGACATGGTTTTCCATTCCGCTAGACAGCGGCCTTGATCCACCCGAGCAGCCCGGACAGATCGCTTGCGCCTGCTCGCCGCGCGACTTCGCGTCCATTCTTGAATGCGATCAGCGTCGGGATGCTGCGGATGCCGAAGCGAGCGGCAATTTCCGGCTCGGCCTCGGTATCGACCTTGGCGAGCCGCACGCCGGGTTCAAGCCGCGCGGCGGCTTGTTCATACGCCGGCGCCATCGCGCGGCAGGGCCCGCACCATGGCGCCCAGAAATCGACCACCAGCGGCAGCTCGTCTTTGGCGACGTGGCGGTCGAAGCCCGCTTTGGTAAGCTCGAACGGACGTCCTTCGAACAGCGGCTGCTTGCACTGACCGCATTTCGCGCCTTGGTCGAGGCGCGTGCGCGGCAGCCGGTTGGTCGTATGGCAGTACGGGCAGACGACGTGGAGATTGTCGTTCACGCTTGGCCTTTCGAAAATAGCCCGAAGGGGGTGACAGCCTGGATCCGCTCAATTATCCGCATAGCCGAACTATGAGGGCAAATCGAGCCGATTCAAGCTCTTGGATCGGCGAGGCGCCCGGCGGACACAGGCGCACCGGCTATCCTACCCGAACGAACCTCGCCCCGAATCGGGGATCACCGCTGTTGCTTCGATTTCGACCTTCGCCGCATCCTCGATCAGCGCAGTGACCTGCACGGCCGTCATGGCAGGATAATGCCGGCCGATGATTTCAACGTACGCGCGCCCGAGCGCCGCGTGGCTCGCGATATATTCGCGTTTGTCGACCACGTACCAGGTCATGCGCGCGATGTGCTCGGGCAGCCCGCCTGCTTCGGCCAGCACGGCGACAACGTTCTCCAGCGCTCGGCGCGCCTGAGCCACGAAATCGGTGCCTTCGAATTCACCGCTGGCGTTCCAGCCGACCTGACCGCCGACAAAAACGATACGGCCGGCGGCGACGACGCCGTTCGAAAAGCCACGTGGCTTCACCCAGCCGGGCGGTTGCAGGATTCGCATGTCGATCTCCTGGTCCAGAATGTCCGCGTCAGGGTGTGCCAATATTGCGGCCGCGGAACCGTTCGATCCGCTCGCGCAACTCGTCGGCGATCGGTCGCGCTCGCCCGTCCGCGAGATCGACGTGCACGACGACCGTGCGCATCTCGGCGCGCTGCTCGCCGCCGCAGCTCACTTCGTAGTCGATCGCGATCGACGACCGACCCAGGTGTGGGACGCTGAGCACGATAAGGAGGTCTTCGCCGAGGCGGCTCGGCGCATGGAACTCCGAAGCAAGGCGGACGATGGGAAACCCCTTCCTCATCGCGCCGATCGACTTCGCGAACGACCAGTCGAGCGCCTCGCGGAACCAATCTTCCTTGACTTCGTGAATGAGGTCGAAGTAACGCGGATAGAAGATGATGCCCGCCGGGTCGCAATGCCCGAAGCGGACGATTCGCGTGGCGTGAAAGCAGCTCATGGAGATGGAGAGACTCCGCTGCTCTTGGCCGCTGGCTGCTGGCGGAGCCGGAACCGTTGCAGCTTGCCCGTCTCGGTGCGCGGCAAACTCGCTACGAACTCGATCGCGCGCGGATACTTGTACGGCGCGATGGCATTCTTTACGAAATCCTGCAGCTCGCACACCATGCGTTCGTCAGCTTCGTGACCGGCCTTCAGCACGACGAACGCCTTGACGATCTGCCCTCTTTCTTCGTCGGGCGCGCCGACGACGCCGCATTCCGCCACGGCGCGATGAAGCAATAGTGCGCTCTCGACCTCGGGGCCGGCGATGTTGTAGCCGGCGCTGATGATCATGTCGTCGGTGCGCGCCTGAAAGACAAAATAGCCTTCGTCGTCGACGAGATACGCATCACCGGTGTAGTTCCAGCCGTCCCGCACGTATTCCGCCTGTCGCTCGTCGGCGAGGTAACGACAACCGGTCGGGCCGATCACCGCCAGCCTGCCGACCTGGCCCGCAGGCAGTGGACGCCCCGCATTGTCCATGACCCAGGCGCGATAGCCGGGAACCGGTTTGCCGGTCGCGCCGGGCTTGGCGTGGAGCTCGTCGTGTGAAATGAAAATATGCAACATTTCCGTCGCGCCGATGCCGTCGATGATCTCGATGCCCGTTGCGTCCTTCCACAGCTTGCGCGTTGCGGCAGGCAGCGCCTCGCCGGCAGAAATGCATTTCTTCAGACTCGACAGGTCGAATCTCGCCGCCTGCACTGCCATCGCCCGGTACGACGTCGGTGCGGTACACAGCACGCTGACCCGGTGCCGCGTCGTGGCTTCCAGCATTGCTTCAGGGGTCGCCTTCTCGAGGAGCAGCGTGGCGGCGCCGATGCGCAGCGGAAACAGCAACAATCCGCCCAGGCCGAAGGTGAATGCAAGCGGCGGGCTGCCGGTGAACAGGCTGTCCGGCGTCGCGCGCAGCGTCGACTTCGGCCAGCAGTCACAGGCGGCCAGAACGTCGCGGTGAAAATGCATCGTACCCTTGGGCCTGCCGGTCGTGCCCGAAGTGAATGCGATGAGACAGGTGTCTTCTGCGGCGGTCGCCACGTCGTCGAATATGGGCCGTTTATGCCGCATCAACGCATCGACTCCACCCGCCGTGTCGTCGCCAAAGTAGGCAACGCGCTGGAGCGTCGGGCACATCGCCCGGGTCGTATCCAGCTCCGCGGCGAGCCTCACGTCGCATAGCGCGTGCGAAATCGCCGCCTTGGTGACAATGTCGGTCAGCTCCTTGGCGCGCAGCAGCGGCATCGTGGCAACCGCGACGCCGCCCGCCTTCATCACCGCAAACCAGCAAGCGGCCAGCATCGGATTGTTGGGTCCCCGCAGCAACACGCGGTTGCCGGGAACGAGCCCGAGATCGTCCACGAGGACCCGGGCGATCCGGTTCGCATTCGCGCGCAGCTCGCAATAGCTCCAGCGCGAGCCGTCGAGGGAAACGATCGCTGTGCGCTCGCTCCAGCCGCGATCCATTGCGCGGTCGAGCAACTCGCTGCCGCAGTTGATCCGCTCGGGATACCGGAGCTCCGGCAAGTCGAAGATCAGCTTCGGCCACTGCTCGCGAGGCGGCAGATTCTCCTGCGAGAAGGTATCGACATGCGCCGTGTAGCTCATCGAGCTTCCGCACCCCGACGAAGAAGTTCGCGGCCGATGATCAGCTCTTGCACTTCGGTAGCGCCTTCATAGATGCGCAACGCGCGAATTTCCCGGTAAAGCCGCTCGACGGTCTCGCCGCTGACCACGCCCTGGGCGCCGAACATCTGCACCGCGGCATCGATGACGGTTTGCGCCGATTCGGTCGCGACCATCTTGGCCATCGCGGCCTCCATCGTCGTTCGCCGGTCGCGCACGTCGCGCAGCCATGCCGCGCGATAAGTCAGCAATGCCGCCGCGTCGATGGCACTCGCCATGTGGGCGAGCTTTGCCTGCGTGATCTGGAAATCCCCCAGTGGTTGCCCGAACATCCGGCGTGAGCGCGCCCGTTGCAACGCTTCGTCGAGCGCGCGGCGGGCGAGGCCCAGCGCCGCCGCCGCGACGGAGGTCCGAAAGATGTCCAGCGTACGCATGGCGAGCTTGAAGCCGGCGCCCTCTTCGCCCAGCAGCGCGTCCGCAGGAAGCCGGCAGTTCCGGAACTCGAGGCGCGCCAGCGGGTGCGGCGCGATCAACTCGATGCGCTCCGCGATCACGAGCCCGGCCGCGTCCGCAGGCACGATGAACGCCGAAATCCCGCGCGCACCGGTGTCCTCGCCCGTCCGCGCAAATACGCAATAGAAGTCGGCGATCCCGCCGTTCGAGATCCACGTCTTGCAGCCGTCCAGCATCCACCCCTCGCGCTCGCGCTTCGCGCGCATCTGCATCGCGCCAACGTCCGAGCCCGCGTCAGGCTCCGACAGAGCGAACGCCGCGATCGCGGCACCTTCGGCGACGAGCGGCAGCCACCGGGCGCGCTGCGCTGCGCTGCCGGCCAGGGTGATCGCGCCGCTTCCCAGGCCCTGCATCGCAAATGCGAAGTCCGCCATACCGTCGTGATACGCCAGCGTTTCCCGCGCAACGCACAGCGTCCGCGAGTCCACGCGCGGATGCAGGCCCCCGTCTGCGTTCCCGACGCAGCACTTGAGCCAGCCCGCCTGACCTAGCGCACGGACCCAGTCGCGGCAGCGCGCGTCGACATTGCGATCCGCACTTCCGGCAGCGCTGCGCCCCGCGATCCACGCCGCGATGTCGTCTGCGAACGTTCGATGCGCCGGCTCGCAGAACGGCCAATCGAGATGATCACGCTCCATCAATTGCCTTCGAATATCGGCTTTTCCCTGGCGACGAAGGCGCGATACGCGCGGCGAAAATCTTCCGTCTCCATGCAGATTGCCTGCGCCTCGGCTTCCGCATCGATGGCGGCATCGAGATCCATCGCCCATTCCCGATGCAGCAGCTTCTTGGTCATGGCGTGCGCAAACGTCGGCCCGTCCGCAAGCGTGCGCGCGAGTGCTTCTGCCGCGGAGAGGACGCGGTCCGCGGCGTGCAGGCCGTTGAAAAAGCCCCAGTGCACGCCTTCGTCCGCGGTCATCACCCGGCCGGTGTAGAGCAACTCGGCGGCGCGGCCCTGCCCGATCGTCCGCGGCAGCAGCGTGCACGCCCCCATGTCGCAGCCGGCGAGGCCGACTCGACTGAACAGGAACGCAGTCCTGCACTCCGGGGTGCCGAAGCGGAAATCGGACGCGAGCGCGATCATCGCGCCGGCGCCCGCGCACACACCGTCGATCGCAGCGACGATCGGTTGCGGCGCGGCGCGCATCGCCTTGACCAGGTCGCCGGTCATGCGCGTGAAGCGCAGCAGCCCTTCCTTGTCCATACGAGTGAGCGGCCCGATGATCTCGTGCACGTCGCCGCCGGAGCAAAAGTTGCCGCCCGCGCCGCAGATAACAACCGCCTTGATGTCCGAGGCGCGGGAAAGGCCGCCGAACAAATCACGCAGCTCGGCATAGGTATCGAGCGTGAGCGCGTTCTTCCTGTCGGGCCGGCTCAGCACGATCGTGCCAACCTTGCCGTCCGCCTTCCACAGGAAATGCTTCGCGGCGTACTCTCGGTATGGCTGCAAATGCTGTGACGCTGTCATGGTGCCTTCTCCTCCGAGCGAAGCCCGCGCTTGAATTGGCCCAGCAGCGAATACAATGCGTTGCGTTGGGAGCCATTCATGCCCGCCATCAGCTCTATGACCCAGCGCTCGTGCGCGGCTGCCATCGCGTCGAAAACGCGCTTGCCTTTCGGCGTAAGCCGCACGGAAAAGGCTCGCCGGTCGCCCTCGATCGGCTCTCGCCGGACCAGACCTTCCGCGGCGAGCTGGTCGGTGATTCCGGTCACATTGCCCCCGGTCACCAGCAAGCGCTTCGATAACTCGCTCATCTTGAGCCCACCGGGATTGCGCTCGAGCTGCGCCATCAGGTCGAAGCGCGGCAACGTCGTGTTGAAGTCGCGTCGCAGGCGCGCCCGGATCACGCGTTCGATGAGTTGAGTACAAGTGAACAGACGCAGCCACAGTCGCAGCGCATCGTGATGTGCATCGTGAACACGCGATTCGGGATCGGCCATCGACTCCATGTGTTACCCCAGGAAGGATACCCCGTCAGCCATTGGCTTCCGCTGCCGTCTCCGCCTGTTGTGTGGCACGCGCCACATTGCGCTCGAGCTGGGCCTTGCCCGTCAGATATTGCTTCGGCCACGGTATGTCGGCAAAACCCAGCAGCGCGGCGGCGTGCAGCGTCCAATAGGGATCGGCAAGATGCGGGCGCGCCAAAGCACACAGGTCCGCGCGACCCGCGGCAATGATGCTGTTGACATGGTCGGGCTCGAAAATCGCTCCGACCGCCATGGTTGCAATGCCGACTTCGTTGCGAATACGGTCGGCGAAGGGCGTCTGGTACATGCGGCCGTAAACAGGCTGCGCGTCACGCGTCGTTTGACCCGAAGACACGTCGATCAGGTCCGCGCCGGCCTGCTTGAAATATTGCGCGATGACGACCGCGTCTTCGGGCGTGTTGCCGCCTGCCGCCCAGTCGTGCGCGGAGATCCGAACCGACATCGGTTTGTCGGCGGGCCACACGGCGCGCATCGCCCGAAATACCTCGAGCGGGTAGCGGCACCGGTTCTCGAGGTTGCCGCCATACTCGTCGTCACGCCGGTTAGTCAGCGGGCAAATGAACGCCGACAACAGATATCCGTGTGCGCAATGCAGCTCCAGCCAATCGAAGCCGCATTCGGCGGCCCAGCCCGCGGCCCGCACGAAATCACGAATGATGCGATCCATATCCGTGCGCGTCATCGGCCGCGGGACCTGGTTCTCTGGCCCGTACGCGACCGGCGACGGAGCGACCAGGGGCCAGTTTCCGGTAGCGAGCGGCTCGTCTGCGTCCTCCCAACCGAGCTGGGTCGAACCCTTGGGCCCGGCGTGGCCGAGCTGCATCGCAACCTTCGCGGGGGTCCGGGCGTGCACGTAGTCGACGATGCGCCTCCATGCGGCCTGGTGATCCTCGCGATACATTCCGGCGCAGCCGGGGCTGATGCGGGCGTCGGCCGACACACAGGCCATTTCCGTGAATATAAGCCCTGCGCCCCCATGCGCGCGACTGCCGAGATGCACCAGGTAGTAATCGTCGGGCGTGCCATCGGAACACGAGTACTGCGCCATGGGCGAGACAACGACGCGATTCGGCAGCGTCAACCCGCGCACCGTAAAGGGTGTGAACATCGGTGGAATCGGCGCCGCCGGCAAGTTGTTTTTTGTCGCGAGCCAGGTTTCGACACCCGAAATGTAGCGCTGGTCGCGCAAGCGCAGATTCTCGTGCGAGATGCGCTGACTTCGGGTGAGCAAGCTGTAGGCGAATTGCTCGCTCTCGAGGCTCGAATAGCGACGCACATTCTCAAACCATTCGGTCGAATTGCGCGCCGCGTTTTGGATTCTCAGAACCTCGATCGATCGCTCCGCCTCGTAGGCGGCGAGCGCCGAACCGATGTCCGGCTCGCGCTGCAGCGCCTTGGCCAACACAATGGCGTCTTCGAGCGCAAGCTTGGTGCCCGAACCGACTGAAAAGTGTGCCGTATGCGCGGCGTCGCCCAACAGAACCACAGGCGCCCGTGCCGCTTCGCCGATCCACGTCTTGTTGGTGACGCGCAGAAAGTTGATCCATGGCGAGCCGCGCAAATGGCGCACGTTGGACATGAGGCGTTGGCCGTCGAGGTGACGCGCGAACAAGCGTTCGCAAAATGTTATCGAGTCCTCAGGCGACATCCGGTCAATACCGGCGGCGTGCCAGACGTTCTCCGGTGTTTCGACGATGAATGTGCTGGTGTTCCGATCGAACTTGTAAGCGTGCGCCTGGAACCAGCCCCATTCCGTCTCTTCGAATGCGAACGTAAAGGCATTGAAGAGCCGGCGGGTCCCGAGCCAGATGTAGCGACATTGCCGCCGCTCGATCTCCGGCTGGAAGATATGAGCGTATTTCGACCGTATCGCGCTGATAACGCCGTCGCTCGCAACAAGCAGGTCACACGGGCCAAACGCCCCTTCGTCGACAACGTCCGTCTCGAATACCAGTCTTGCGCCGAGCTGCTCGCAGCGTCGTTGCAGAATGTTGAGAAGCCGTTTACGGCCAATCCCGCAGAACCCGTGGCCTCCCGACGTGATCGTGCGGCCCTTGAAGTGGACCTCGATGTCGTCCCAGTGGCAGAACGCGTCGAGGATTTCAGCGTGCGTTTCTGGATCGGCGGCCGCCAGGTTGCCGAGGGTCTGATCGGAGAACACGACGCCCCAGCCAAACGTGTCGTAGGGCCGGTTGCGTTCGACAACGGTGATGTCGTGCCGTTGATCGGCTTGCTTCAGCAGCAACGCCAGGTACAGGCCTGCAGGCCCGCCCCCGATGCAAACGACACGCATGCGCCTCCTCGGTCATGCAGTCCTTGCAATAACTTTATGATTAAATACTTTATATGTCAAGTAACAACCGGCGCCGTGCACGGTGCAGATCGGCGGTGGCAACCCCTTAGGGTATCCTTGCAACTACCGACCATGAGCTACATCGATAGCAATCTTCTCGAGGGGGAGCACGTCGTCTTTCGGACGCGATTGCACTGGCTGCTTTTCATGGGGCCCGTGCTTTTCATCGTGATCATCCTGTTGCCCGCCGCCTGGTTTCTGTCCGGCAGCACCTGGAGCAGCTATGCCTGGATACCCATCGGACTCGCCGCGCTCATTCTGGTTGCAACATTCATCAACCGACAGAGCTCCGACTTCGCCGTGACCAACAAGCGCGTAATGATGAAGGTCGGCGTGTTCAGCACGCGTTCCATCGAGCTTCTGCTCAACAAGATCGAGGCGATCGCGGTGGAACAGAGCCTTCTCGGACGGCTCTTCGGCTATGGCGACATCGTTATCACGGGTAGCGGTGGGACGAAGGAAGCGTTCTCGCGTATCCAGTCACCCCTCGAGTTCCGGCGCGCCGTGCAGTCGGTGACCGACGTACCGACAAATTCCGAGAAAACCGCCAATCCTCGGTTGCCCGCCAGTTGACGCGTCATTCGTGCGGTCAACGCAGGCAACATGCCTCGGGCGAGCTCGTTCCGAAGCTGAAAAATCGACGCAGAAGAATTGTCCCCGGCTCGCGGTCGCCCGGCACGGCGCTTGCACGTAAACGAGGGCGGCGCCGCCATGCACGCCGGTACCCGTAAGGAATAGAGAGCAGGCGAGGCCGAGATGGGGCACGTTTGGACGCCAAAGGGTGGATGTCGACGTGGAGCGGCACCACGCTATGCCGACACGGCCAGCGCGCGCATGAAAGGTTCGTGAAATCATGGTTTCAAAAATACCCAGATTGCGGCAGCTAGCGACCCGCGGCGACGGGCCGCCCACGCTCGCCGAATCGATCACCCGCGCCGCCGCCATTCCGGAGCCCGCGCAAGCGCGCGATGACGGCGCGGCGGGAGGCCGGACGCCACGCGCCGTCGGCAGCCGCGCGCTGCTGGAGTTTTCGCTCAGCGGCCTGGCGCAGGTCGACCTGCTGACCGAGCTGCCCAACCGCAACCAGTTTCGCGATCGTCTCGAGGGTGCAATGGCGCGCGCGACGCGCACCCGGAATCCCCTCGTGGTTGCACTGTTCGACCTGGATCGATTCCGGCAGGTGAATCACGACCTTGGACAAAGCGACGCCGATCTGCTGCTTATCGAGGTGGCCGGGCGTCTGCGTGAATGCGTACGCAAGGGCGACACGATCGCGCGTCTGGGCGGCGATGAGTTTGCGGTGCTCATGGAAGGGGTCCGCGACCGGGAAAGCGCGATGGTCGCCTGCTGCCGACAGCTCGAAGCGATCGCCGTGCCGTATGTCGTCGCCGGCCATGAACTGCGAATCACGATTTCGATCGGGACGAGTGTGTTCCCGGTCGATGCCAATGACGGCGACGGGCTCATGCGCGCGGCCGATCTCGCGCTTTGCTGCGCCAAGGACAACGGAGGCAACCGCTGCGAGAGTTATTCGCCGGCGCTCGAAGCTGGATTTGCCCGCGCCGCGGCGCGCAAAGTGGACACCGTGCGCTGCATGGCGCGGCTGACGCCGCGCGAGCGCCAGGTGCTCGACATCCTGGTCGCGGGAAAGGCGAGCAAGATGATCGCCTACGTGCTGGGCACGAGCCCGAGGACTATCGAAACCCACCGCGCCAACATCATGAGAAAGATGGGCGCGGACTCGCTGCCCGAGCTTGTGCGCCGCGTCGTGGAGGCTGGCGTCTCGTCCGCCGAAACGGCGCCCGCAGAACCATTACGCAGCCAGAACGCGGCTTGACCCGAAGCAACGACCGCTGTTTCAGTACTTCGCGTTCCCCGGCGTCCTGGGGAACGGAATAACGTCGCGCACGTTGGATAACCCCGTCGCGTAAGCGACCGTGCGCTCGAAACCGAGGCCAAATCCCGCGTGCGGTACCGTCCCGTAGCGGCGGAGGTCGCGATACCAGCCGTAGTGCTCCTTGTCGAGCTTGGCCCCGGTCATGCGGGCATCGAGGATGTCGACCCGCTCCTCGCGCTGGCTCCCGCCGATGATTTCGCCGATGCCCGGCGCGAGCACATCCATCGCCGCGACCGTTTTTCCGTCGTCGTTGACCCGCATGTAGAACGCCTTGATCTCCTTCGGGTAGTTCATCAGGATCACCGGTTTGCCGGCGTGCTTTTCCGTGATGTAGCGTTCGTGCTCGGATTGCAGGTCCATGCCCCACTTCACCGGGAACTCGAAGGACTGCTTCGCCTGCTCCAGGATTCGAATGGCCTCGGTGTACTCCATGCGCACGAACTCCGAGTCGACAATGCCCTGCAGTTTGGCGATGACCCCCTTCTCGATACGCTCCTCGAAAAAAGCCATGTCGTCGGCACGTTCACCGAGCACCGTCCTGAAAATGTGCTTGAGGAGCGCCTCGGCCAGCGTGGCGTTGTCGGCCAGATTCGCGAAAGCGATTTCGGGCTCGATCATCCAGAACTCCGCCAGATGCCTGCTCGTGTTTGAATTTTCCGCGCGGAACGTGGGTCCGAACGTATAGACCTTGGACAGCGCCAGGCAGTATGTCTCGACGTTCAGCTGTCCCGAGACGGTCAGGAAGGCTTCGCGCCCGAAAAAATCCTGCGTGAAGTCCACCTTGCCGTCGGGTGAACGTGGCAAGTTCATCAGATCCAGAGTCGAGACGCGAAACAGCTCCCCTGCGCCTTCCGCGTCCGACGAGGTAATGATGGGCGTATTCACCCAGACGAAACCATTGTCGCTAAAGAAGCGGTGGATCGACTGCGCGATGGTGTGACGAACGCGCGTCACTGCGCCGATGACATTGGTTCGCGGCCGCAGATGCGCGACCTCGCGCAGAAACTCGAGTGTGTGCGGTTTCGGTTGAATCGGGTAGGAATCGGGATCCTCCACCCAGCCAAGTACCCTGACGCTGCTGGCCTGCATTTCGAAGGGTTGCCCCTTCGCCGGCGAGGGAACGATCGCACCTGTGGCTTCGATCGAGCAGCCGGCGGTCAGACGCAGGACCTCGTCGGTGTAGTTGGAGAGCGTGTTGGGCGCGACGACTTGAACCGGCTGGAAGCAGGAGCCATCCGACACATGCACGAAGGAAATGCCGGCCTTCGAATCGCGCCGTGTCCGCACCCAGCCCTTGACGGTTACAGGGCTGTTTTCGGGCGCACTGCCGGCAAGAATGTCCGCACAAGTCAGCGAAGCCATCCGTTATTCTATCCGGGCTTCGGATCGCGCGTCCCGGGATCCGTTTGCATCAGGGCGCCATGCGCGATGTGCTTGGCCCGCCCGGCCTCGACGGCCTTGCCACGCTTCTGCCGCTCGGGCCGCGCCAATAATCGCGCTGCTTCCGGAACGGCAAGGCAAGAACGTTGATCACCCGGTTGTCTTCGGGCAGCGAATAACCCGGAATCCCGATCCTGACCTGCGATTGCGGAATATTCAAACACAGGCTGCCATGCAGCCGATCCCAACAGGAAAATACCGACGACCAATTGGAGTTATTCTCTTCCCGGATCTGCGAATGGTGTATCCCGTGCATGCGCGGTGTCACCAGCAGCAGACTTAGCCAACGCTCGGCAGCAATGGGCAAGCGTACATTGCTGTGCTGAAAAAGCGTGTTCAGCTGGAACACGAACTCGTAGGCGATGAAGACCCATGGCTGCCCGCCGATCAGCACAATCTGCACGGCGCGAAACGCGACCGAAAATCCGATTTCGACCAAATGAAACCGGTACGCCGTGGACACATCGAGATCCGGATCGATATGGTGTGCATTGTGAAATCGCCACAAGAAGCGCGAAGCATGATTGGCGCGATGCCAGTAGTAAAACGATACATCCAGCAGCAAAAAGCCAAGAACCCCCTGCATGCCCTCGGGCAGCGGCAGGAGGGGCACCAAGCCGAAAGATTGCCGCGACGCCTGTTCCAGGAGCGCCGATGCTACGGGCTTTACCAGGATCGCGGCGACGGTCAGCGCGAGAACCCCCACGCAAAAGTTGACCCAGAGGCGGGGTAAAAGCGGCCGTTTCGCCTTGCGCAGGGGGAATACCTGTTCCAATGCGAGCAGAATCAGGAAAACAATGGGTAATCCGTAGAGCGCGAATTGCATCACGTCCTTTCGGTCGCTCCGTCGCTCGTCAGGTTCTTGCTGTCTGCGGACGCAGGTCGCACGAGCCATTCCTTCGGGACGTGTTCGAGGTCCGCCGGCTCGTCGATGTCCACGAGTGTCGCCAATTCCGTCCAGCGCAGGCCCGCGCGCGCGAGATGATCCCGGGTCGATGACATGACGGTGGACGAGCCCCAGGCAATCGCGGCGAAGACTTCGTCCATTGCGGCGAGCGCCTCGCGCCGGAATCCGACGAGGGCAAAGCCGCCGTCGGCGGTCGGCACAAGGACACAATCCGCACCGGCGACAAGCGCGGCATCGGCTTCCCGCAGGACGCCGACATCGAGCGCCGGGCAATCGGTCCCAACAAGGAGCGCTCGCGGCGTGAGTGGTAACGCCGCCGCCAACGCCCATCGCATGCGCGTACCCAGATCGCCAGGCGCCTGCGCGAAACACGTCGCACCAACGGCCGCCGCCGCAGACTGAAGCGCGGGATGTTGGACGTCGGGCGCGCCATGCAATTGAACCGGGCCCAGGCCCGCATCGGTGGCGATCTGCAGCGCGTGCCCGAGCATGCGGATGGCCAACTGCGCGGCTCCCATCGCTCCAAGCGCGGGAATCAGCCGTGTTTTCACGGCGCCCGGAATCGGCGCTCTGGCAAAGATCATTACCGTCGTCGAGCGCACGGCTCTCCTACCGATACAACCGCGCAAGACGCTCGGGCGCGACGCCCAAAAAGTACAGCAGCCTTATCCACCACATCAACATGATCGTCCGCACGACACCGCGAGCGCTCCAGCGCCGTCCCGACGTGACGACCGGCGGTCTGAGACACAACGGCGGCCCGCGTCGCTTGAGGCGCGACGACAGCTCAACGTCTTCCATGAGTGCTTGATCCGGGAAACCTCCAACTGCGTCAAACGTCCGTCGAGTCACGAAAATCGCTTGATCGCCCGTGGCGATACCGGTGATGCGCGACCGCAGATTCATCGACGAGGCCACAAGACGCAACCAGCGCGATACGCCGTCCATGCGGACATCGAAGCGACCCCATTCGAGACCCGCAGCGCCCAGCCCATTCAGGATCAGCTGGTCGGCGTCCGCGGGCAGCAGCGTATCCGCATGAAGAAACAGCATCACCGGCGCACGCGCCACTGCGGCCCCCGCGTTCATTTGACGCGCGCGGCCGCGAGGCGCGACGATTACCTGATCCGCGCCGGATCCGGCGGCTTCGGCCGTGCCGTCGGTGCTTCCACCATCGACGACAATGACCTCGACACCATGCGCCCGAAGCGGCGCAAGCGAGGCCAACAGCTCCACGATGATGTTGCCTTCATTCAACGCCGGAACAATGATCGTCAGGAGTGCTGTCGGTCGCGCACCCGCGGTCGCGATCTGTTGCATCGCAGTCAACTCCCGCGGCGCCACGCCAGATAGCGCCCGGCGAGGGCAAGCGCGCGCGTGGGCGCATGGCTCTTTCTCCAGTTCCCGGCCGCGTATTTGTTCGCCTCGGCAAGCGTCGGATAACAGTGAATAGTCGCGAAAATGCTTTTCAGACCGATGCCGTGCTTCATTGCGAGCACAAATTCCACCAGCAAGTCGGATGCATGCTCGCCGACGATCGTGACGCCCAATATGCGATCCTCGTTCGGCACGGTGAGCACCTTGACAAATCCGGCCGTCGTTGCGTCGACGCTGGCGCGATCCAGATCGCCGAGCGCGTAACGCGTGACTTCGAAGGGTGTTTTCTTCTGGATCGCTTCCGTTTCGTTGAGCCCGACGTGAGCCACCTCGGGATCGGTGAATGTTGCCCATGGCATCACCGAATCGTCGACCTTGACGTGCCAGAGCCCGCCGAGCAGCGCATTGGTCGCGGCATACCACGCCTGATGAGCCGCGGCATGGGTAAACTGAAACGGTCCCGCGACGTCGCCGCAGGCATAGATGTTTGGGTAGAGCGTTTGCAGATATGCGTTTGTGTCGATCGTCCGATTCTCCCGAAGCGGAACGCCAAGGTCCTCGAGGCCGAAACCGGTCACGCGCGGCACGCGCCCGACCGCACAAAGGATGGCATCGAATTCAATGCGCCCCTGCTGGCCAGCCGCTTCGACGATTATCGATCTGACTTGCTCGTTTTGTTCGACGCGAGTTGCCTTGTGCGCCGTCAGCACCCTGACACCGTCCGCCTCCAAAGCGGATGCGACTGCAGCAGCCGCGTCCGGATCTTCCCGGATCAGTATGCGTTCGCCCATTTCCACGACGGTTACCGCAGCGCCGAGCCGAGCCAGCGCTTGAGCTAGCTCGCAACCGATCGCGCCGCCACCCAGGACGACGAGCCGCCCGGGGAGCCGTGGCATATCCCAGATTGTGTCCGAGGTGAGGCAGTCCGCGGCGGAGAGGCCGGGGATCGGCGGGATGACCGGGGTCGAACCCGCCGCAATGACAATCGCCCGAGTGGTCAGCGTCTGCTTCGCGCCTGCGCTGCTTATCTCAACCGACCACGGAGAGGTGATTCTTGCATGACCGAGCAGCACCTCGGCGCCAAGCGCGGTATAGCGCTCGACCGAATCGTTAGGTGCAATGGTCGCGATTACGCGCCGAATGCGTGCCATCACTTCGCCAAAGTCGAATTCCACGCGTGCGCCGCGCAAGCCAAGCGTGGCAGCGCGCCGCGCCTGATGAACGACCTTCGCTGCCCGAATGAGCGCCTTCGATGGAACGCAACCAAAATTGAGGCAATCGCCGCCCATCAGGTTGCCCTCCACCAGTGTGACCTTGGCCTTGGCGACCGCCCCGACATAGGTCGCGACCAAGCCGGCGGCGCCCCCGCCGATGACAATCAGGTTGCGGTCGAAGCGGCGCGGTCTTGCCCAGCGGCGATAGACCTTGCGCGCCTTGATCCAGTCCAAGGCGAACTTCGCCAGCAGCGGAAATATGCCCAGCAGCGCCAATGATCCGAGAAGCACGGGCGATGCCACGTCCGAGAGCGTCTTCACCTGAGCGAGTTGGGTGCCCGCATTGACGTACACGATGGTGCCCGGGAGCATCCCCAGCTGGCTGACCCAGTAGAACGTCGTCACCGGAATCGCGGTGAGGCCCATCACCAGATTGATCAGAAAAAAGGGTATGACGGGCACCAGGCGCAGCGCGAGCAGGTAAAACACGCCGTCCTTCCTGATGCCAGCGTCGACCGCCGCGCTTTGTCTTTCGAAGCGGCGCCGAACGAAATCGCGCAACACGTAACGGGCCAGCATGAATGCGATGGTGGCGCCGACAGCGGAGGCGAAGGAGACCAGCACGACGCCCCACAGCAGACCAAACACCGCACCGGCCGCGAGCGTAAGGACGGCTGCTCCGGGTATCGATGCGCCGGTGACCAGAACGTAGACCGCGAAGAATGCCGCTGCGAACAAGAACGGGTTCGCGTCCTTCTGCTGGATCAGCCACTCGTGCTGCTCGTGCAGCTTTTCCAGCGTGAGAAACCGGCCCACATCGAAGCCAAACCAGGCGATGATCGCGACCGCGAGCAGTGCACCAATGAGAATCGACTTCGCGCGCATGTCGCGTCGCCTACGGCTCGGTGGACACGGGTGCTCGATCAGACGATTTGATTCATGCAGCTCGCAATGCCCCGCCACAGCTGCTGCCCTGCCCGGCGGTACAGCCGTAGCAATGATCCGCTACGGCGATTGCGGCGCGATCGAAGTCGTGGTCGTCGTCTAACAATAGGTCGCGCAAGTGGCGGCGCGGCGATGCCGGAGATCGGCCCCCGAGCGGTAGCCCCAGCATCTGGTTGAAATCGCAGTCGTACAGATTACCTTGCCAGTCAACGGAAATCAGGCTACGGCACATGACGCCGGCGAGGTTCTCTGGCCTATAGGCATCGCGCAGCAACTGCATATAGGCGCCAAACTGCCCTTTTGAAATCAACATGCTGCCGAAGCGCTGAATGGGCATAATGGCAATCGTGAAAAGCCGATTGAAGACCAAACCGAAACGGTCCGCCAATATTCGCCGGTAATCGCGCTCCAGGTCATTCTGGCTGGGCGGCAAGTACGAGCCGAGCGGGTTGTAGACCAGATTCAGGACGAGGCCGGTATCAGCCTTGCCATAGCCAAGCTCGTTCAGTCGTTGCAGCCCATCGATGCTGCGCTCGAATACCCCGTTCCCGCGCTGCGCATCGACGTTCTCTTTGGAATAGCACGGTAACGACGCGACCACTTCGACTCGATGCAGGGCGAGAAACTCGCTCAACCCCTCCTGTCCCGGTTCCGACAGCACAGTCAAGTTACAACGGTCGATCACGCGCGCATCGGCTGCCCGCGTAGCGACGACCATGCTTCGGAAATAAGGGTTCAACTCCGGTGCGCCGCCGGTCAAGTCGACCACTCGGATGCCTCGCGCACGCACGACCTCGATCACGAGCGCCGCGATTTCGGCGTCCATCATTTCGATGCGCGCCGGACCGGCATTGACATGACAGTGCTGACACGTCTTGTTGCAGCGATAGCCGAGGTTGACTTGCAGCGTTTCCAGTTCCCGACGGCGTATGTGCGGAAAATCGGTATCTCGGAGAAGGGGAAAAGTCGCGTGCATACGATGGCTCGGGATTTCTTCTTTCGTCCTTGGCGGCGAAGCGCTACTGTTGTAGCAATAGTGTACTCAGAATGACGAACAGGGATGCGGCCCGCGCCTCACGATTGAAGACGCCGTAGATATGCTCGAATGCGCGCAGCGTTCTTGCCAAGGTCGCCCTCCCCGAGGCGCGAGACCGAACGCACATCGATAAGGCTGCCCCCGGCGGTGGGAGTGACGCGAATGACGATATCGTCCTTGAACCCGAACCAAATCGTGGTATCGGTTGCTTCGATCCGCCATTCACCCGGCACCGCGGCGACAATTTGCCAGCCGACGTCGCTGGCGGCCTTTAGCGCCCGCGTGAACGCCGCATCCGGCGGTTCCGCAATTGTGGCGGGCCGAATGTCTGGATACGCCACGCGTTGCTGCCGGGATAGAGCCTCCCCTGGGTATTCAACAGAGTTGGGGGCACCTTGCCGTAGCGGAATCATGGCTACAAATCGTGGCGGATTCGCAGTGTCCGTCGTGATGTCGTGGATCGGCGGAGCTGCCTTTGCGCTCAGCAACATGGCGAACGGCACGCCAAACGCGACCGCCCCCATCGTGGCGCCGACCAACGCCAACGCGAAACCGCGCTTCCCCGCGCCAGGCCTCGTGATCCATGCGCCGGTAAGCGTGACCAAAACGGCACCAAGACCCATCCACGCGCCCCAACGTAAGAGAGTAAACGCGTCGGTCAAGTCGATGAGTCTCAGCCGATAGGCGGGGCCGGACCCGGCGACCAACAACAGGGCGAATACCGCCGCGATGCAGCCGACGACGGCGATCACGGAAGTCTTTTCAGCGACGCCGGGTGACATTGCGGCCAACGCTTTAGAAAGAAAGCCATGTTACGCCGGTGCTCGATGTGCACCAACCGCCGCCGTGGCGCTCGGACTGTGCGCAGCGAAAGATAAGCGATAAGCTTCACTCGGACACAACATGGCCGGGCTTACGCAAGAGTTGTCCGAGTATCACGAGCGCAGCAAGCACCGCGTCAACCATTACGCCCCCGGCCCGACCGGACTCGACTGGGCGAACCAGCCGGACCCGTTCCGGGAGTTTAACGGTGCGGCGAAGCTCAAGCTGCCTCTGGCAGAAGATTCAATCGGGACCCGCTACAACGAGTTGCGCCGCGGCAGCCTGCCGCGTCCGCGCCGATTCGACCTCGATCACCTCGCCATTCTGTTCGAACTTTCGCTCGGTCTGTCGGCGTGGAAATCGTACGGCGGCAAGCGCTGGGCTTTGCGCTGCAACCCTTCCAGCGGAAACCTGCATCCAACCGAGGGGTATCTGGTGTGCCCACGCCTCACCGGCCTGTCCGCGGGGATCTACCACTACCTGAGCCGTGATCACGTGCTTGAGAACGCGCCTCGGTGGATGATCCGCGCTGGACCGAGGCGTTTTCCGGCGACGGCGTTCTGATAGGCATCAGCTCGATCTATTGGCGTGAAGCGTGGAAATATGGCATCCGGGCGTGGCGCTACTGCCAGCATGATTGCGGCCACGCCATTGCTGCGGTGAGCTATGCCGCGGCGGCCCTCGGCTGGCAGACTCGATTGGTTTTTTCGGCTGCAGATGATGCCGTTGCCAGCTTGCTTGGCATTGATCGCCCCGCGGATTTTGGATCTGCGGAAGCAGAAGCCCCGGACGTTCTCCTCTGGGTCGGTGACCCCGGCGCGCGGCCCGATATCGGGCGCCTGTTGGTCAGCCTCGGCACGGCGAGTTGGTACGGGCGCGCGAACCCGTTGAGCCATGAGCACGTGCGATGGCCGGACATCGATTTGATTCATCGCGTCACTCGCAAGCCTCCCACGCCGGAGCCACCCGTGCGGGGATCGGTTGTGCTGCCGCCCCCTTCGGCGCCCGATCTTGATCTGACCTTCGCCGGCCTCGCACGACAACGTCGCAGCGCCGTGGACTTCGATGGCCGCACGCGTATCACTGCCGCGAGTCTCTTCACGATGCTCGAATGCCTGCTGGTGCACGCCGCTGCGCCGCCCTGGAATGCCTGGCCAGCTCCCGCGCTCGTGCATCCGGCGTTGATGGTGCACCGTGTGGACGGCTTGGATGCGGGTCTGTACCTGTTTGTTCGAGACGCGGACGCCCTGCCCGGTTTGAAGCAATCGATGCGCCGTGAATGGTTATGGCAGAAAATCGGACCGGAGCATCTGCCGCTGTACCTGCTATTGCCCTATGATTTGCGCGACGCAGCCAAATCGGTGTGCTGCTATCAGGACATCGGCGCAGACTCGTGCTTTGCGCTGGGTATGCTGGCGAAGTTAGAAATCGCCTTGCATGAGCCCTGGCGCTATCGCCACCTCTTCTGGGAAACCGGCATGCTCGGACAGGTCCTCTATCTCGAGGCCGAGGCTGCCGGTATACGCGCTACGGGGATTGGCTGCTTCTTCGATGACGAAATGCATGCCCTGCTCGGGATCAACGACTACTCTTGGCAAAGCCTGTATCACTTCACGCTGGGTGGTGCGGTCGACGATCCCCGGCTCTCCACCTTGCCGCCCTATGAGTTTCAGCCTTGAAGCGCTTTGATCACGCCAAATTTCCATGAACTGGAGCGCCGCAGTGTACGCCGGCGCCATCGCCGGCATCCTCGCCGCGGTCGTACAGATCGCCTTGTGGTCGGTCTTTACCGACGCCCTTTCGACTACCCTTTTCAGGGATGCACGTTTCGCCGCCGCCATCGTCATGGGTCAGGGGGTGTTAGCGCCACCCGCGAGCTTCAGCTGGCAAACGATGCTTGTCGCAACCCTGGTCCACTTCGCACTTTCCATCGCCTACGGCCTGGCGCTTTCCCCGCTGACAGCGCGTCTGCGCATCCTGCCAGCCCTGTTCGCCGGCGCCGCATTCGGCGTATTGCTATACGCGATCAACATGTACGGCTTTACCACCCTTTTCCCGTGGTTCGAAGCGGCTCGTGACTGGATCACGCTCGTCACGCATATGGCATTCGGTGTGACCGTGGCTGGCGCTTACAAGATGCTGCGCTAGCGGCGGTATGTTGGCGTCCGCCACGAAACGGACGGTGATTGAGAGGAGTCCACGCATGCATGAAATCGTCACCGATGTCTTTACCTGGGCTTGGTTTTCCGAGCCGCACGGTTACAACTTCAACGGTTACCTGGTTCGTCACGGCGAGGAAAACCTTTGCATCGATCCGGTACAGCCGAGCGACGAGTGCCTTGCCGAAATCGCCAGAATTGGCGTTGCGAAAGTTCTTCTCACCAATCGCAACCACTCGCGGGCGGCAAACGTCGTACGCGCCCGCACCGGCGCCCGCACCCTCATTCACCCGGACGACGCCGTCCATGCCCGAAGCCAAGGGGCTGAAATTGATGGAGCAATGAGCGTGGGCGAGAAGATCGGACCCCTGACAATCGTCGCCGTCCCGGGAAAATCACCGGGAGAGGTCGCGCTGCATTGGCCCGAGCGCAAGCTCTTGATCGTAGGCGACGCGGTGATCGGCAATCCGCCGGGGCGTTGCGGACTGCTGCGCGAGAAGGTGATGGACGATCCCGCGCGCCTCAGGCGTGGCGTGCGCAAGCTTCTCGACTTGGACTTTGACACGCTTCTGTTTGGCGACGGCGCGTCGATCCTCCACGACGCCAAAATGCGGCTCACGGAACTCGTGGCCACGTTTCCAAGCGAGTGAAGGTTTGCCACCGGTGCAGCGGCAGCGCGCTGCCCGTCGGGCCGACCTGCCGATGTCCGACGCCGGTCGTTCACGGCCGCGCTGCGAACGACGTCATCTCCCACTCCCCCGCTGCCTCATCGTGGCGCAGGATATAAACGTTGCCGTCGTCGGCTTGGACCTTGAAGTACCGGTGATCGGGAGCGAGCCAGCGGTCGACGATTTCCATAACCTCGAGGCGTCGATCGCCGAGGTCAAAGGCGCGCGGCTCCTCTTCACCACGGTGGCCGGCGTAACATCGCACCCGGATTTGCATCCGCCGGCGACTCAGGCATGCAGCTCGACGATGTCGCCATCGGCGACGCAATGATCGTGGCCGACCTGCTGGCCTTCGAATCCGGAGTGGCCCCAGATACGAGCGTATCGGAGCGCGCGCTCGAGATCCTTGTGCACGAGCCGCGCGACGTCTCCGACGGTTTGGCCGCGACGCAGCGTGAATGGCCGGTTCTTCTCCGGATGCCGGCCGGGGGTCTTGGTATAGACGCGCACGATGCCGAGGTTCCGGAATAGCCACGGTCCGAGCTCCCCCAGACCCCGACCCGTCGTTGCGGAAACGCAGAGCACCGGATAGTGCAAGCTCGTCAGTTCGCGCAGCGCCTCCAGTTCCGCATCCAGGTCCGGAATGCGGTCAGCCTTGTTTGCGAGCATCAGAGTCGGCAGCCGCAGCGCGAATGGGTCTTCGTCGCTTTGCGCTAGGCTAACCCGCGGTGCTTCCGTCGCTTCCCAGCGCTCGATGAGCGTCAGGCGCTTCGTCTCCAAGACCGACCGCACACCCTCGAGCGCTTCGAGGCACGAGGGCTCGCCGAGATCGACGACGAGCAAGCCCGCGTCAGCCGTCTGCAGGGCTCCGGCGAGCCACGGCACGGGATGTTCGGGTGCTATCGCCGGCAGGTCGATCAACTGAAACTGGACATCTTCGTGCGGCATCATGCCCGGTTCCGGATACTGCGTCGTAAACGGATACGGCGCGACAGGCGCCCCGGATCCCGTGAGTCGCGCATGCAGCGAGGATTTTCCTGCGTTCGGCGGCCCGATGAGCGCGATCTGCGCGGCGCCTTCAGGGTGGATCGCCAGCGGCGGGCCACCGTGTCCACCGCCTTTTCTGCCGCCTTCGAGTTCTTCGGTGAGGTCCTTGATGCGCGCCTTGATATCCGCCTGAAGGCGCTCGGTTCCCTTGTGTTTCGGGATGGCGCGCAACATCTCGCGCAACCACTCCAAGCGCTCCCGCGAGTCGCGGGATTTGCGAAAGGCAGCCTCGGCCGCCTTGTATTCGGGCGAGAGATTGGCGGGCACGACGATAACCGTAGTAGAAAACGGATCAGCCGTCGAGTACCTCCTCTGATTGTCATCCAGTGCAGCGTGCCAAGCCGCTGCGTACCGCGGACCCGCAGGAAGCCGTGTGCGGCTTACGGGAGCGCTGTTCGTGCCTTGCATTCAACGGTGTCTGCTCCGCCTTGCCCCACGCGGCAGGCGTATACGGCGCGCTCTGCCGGATCATAAAACCAGGCGAATGAAACACCATTGGAGGAGGAGCTCACGATGGGTGTCACCGCGGCGCGCGTGTCGACCCGAGTTTGAGCCAGGACGTGCAAGGTGTAGCCGGTTAATGCGGCGACCACGACAAGAGTCAGGGTCTTGATCATTCGGTCCCCTTTGCGTTAAGTGAAGACGATGTGAGTATAGGCTTTCGCTCTGCGCAGGAGGCGCACGCGGTGGTCGGTTTCTACAACGAGCAGTTCGGCATCGGCTTTACGGCCGACGAAAAAGATTGATCTGATCGCTTCCCTGCTTACGCTCGAGACCTCAGAAGCGCGCGGACGGCAGAAATGTCGTGGACAGAGCCACTACTCGAAGCCGCGCGCTTACTTCCTGAGGGAGGCGGAGCGCCAAATATCATCGGGAGTTGGCTCGAGCACTTCGTAGAAAGATTTGAGCCGATGCAGTTCGTCGAGCAAATCCGCGGGAAAGCCTTTCCGGTCGCCCCTTCTGTCGGTTAGCAGATCATCGAAGTAGCGCGTAGTGGTATGGCGATCGTGCCATCCGGCCGCCAGGCTATTGGCAATCCGTGGGAGACGCGCGCGAAGTGCCTGCGGCTGGACAACCCGCGGCAAGCTCGCGTACCACCTGGCGGTCGTGGTGAGCAACTGTTCGCACGGATTCGCCTTGCGTCTGGCCAGCCATTCGATCCGGGGTTGCGGAGTGCGTTCATGCGAGCGAGTGCGTTGCGTCGAAAAATAGTGCGCATCGTCGCGAGGCACGCTCTCGAACTTGCGATAGATCGACATCCGTCAATTGTGCAGCAAATACCACACGATGATCTCTTGCCGTCTACCATTCGTCGTTACATCGAAGCCGCACAGCAGCCAGCCAGACAGTGGAGCACAATTTGTCTGTGTTATGCGGTGCGTGAAAGTGTCGATCCACTTTACAGTCGCGCTGTGCTGGCACATGACACTTGCGCGTAACCCTCTGAAGCTTCGCGGCGAGTGCAACCGGGAACAACTCTTGCATGCTGGTGCCGAGGAGGAATGCGTATATCGCACAAAGCGAGAGCAGGAGACCTTGTGAAATCTATCCTCGATCCTTCGTTTCGCTACACGAAGAGCGTCGACACCGACCTCCGCAAGACCTTCGCGAGGATTCGCCGCGAACAGCAAAGACAAGTCCGAACGCACGCAATGGACGCTGGTGCGGGCATCGTAGTGGCGCTCAACCAGCGCAAAGTGCGTGCGGCGGCGTAGTACCCTTTTCGAGCGCCGTTCGATTTGCACGGGAGTTTGCAAGAGCGCGCGCCACTGAACGCCCTGGAGACCGCCGGACGCCGGCTGCCGTACGTGCTCATGGATCTCGCCCGGAGCGCGGCTTGCGAACAAGCGGCTCGCGTCTGGTGCTCCTGGGCGACCGTCCAGCCGTTCTGGCTGCGGATCGAATTGGCAAATGACGGTATTCCTTACAGTGCCGCGCATGCCGACGCGTGAGCGTCGGGCTAACGCGCGGGAGGATAACAAGAAAGCATGAATGGCTCGGGGATTGCTTCAGTACCCCTCACTACTACAAGCTTTCGGGGAAGAGTCATGGGAGCAGAGCGCCAGATCGCACCGGTGGAGACTGAGCCGGTCCACCTGAGTTTCAGCGAGCAACGACAACCATCTCTGCGGGGCGAGCGCCGCCATTACCTCCTGGCTCGCGGCGACCAGCTCGCGTTCGCGGCAGAAGTCGTGCGTTTCGGATTTGCTCCCGATGATTTCGCACTCGACGTCGAGCGGGTACGCGGCAAGAGCGCTCCCGTATCAAACGGCGCCACTTTCGCGGTTCGAGTTGAAAACGTGCGCAATGGACGCGCTGCGACTTATTTCGGCGGACCGGGCAGAGCCTGGGTCGCGGAGTTTCTGGTCGGTCTCATCGCCGGTGACTTCGGTCAGCCGTAGGCATCGACTCCGACGCGGCCGACAACGCCGCTTGCTTTCCCAGCGATAGCTCCTTTTGCTTCCACCGGATGCCCGGTGGAAGCGCACCGCTCGCGTGCCTGTCGGGAAACCTAATCATCAGGTTGGCCAGGACGGGCGTGGTCGTCGCGTGACCTGATTCGCGCTCGGCTGCAAGTCGATCGACGCCGACAACGAACTCTTGCAGAGCGAGAATTCCACCGGGTGTGCCACTCCGCGGAGCCACTTTTTTCCTCCGGCATTGCCCTTCACAATAGTACGAAGAGACGGGATGCCGATCGATCGACATCTCGCCACGACAAATGCCGGAAACGCGCCCTACCTTCGTGTACGACGGCGACTGTGGCATCTGCCGCTATTGGGTGAACTATTGGCAGGGTCTGACGGGCACGCGCGTCCGCTACCGCCCGTACCAGGAGGCTGCGGCGGATTTCCCTCAAATTCCGCCCGAAGCATTTCCGCACGCTGTCCAGCTGATCGAGCCCGACGGGCAAGTGTATTCGGGCGCTGCCGCAACTTACCGCGTGCTACGGCATGCTCCGGGTCGTGCCGTCTGGTGGTGGCTGTACGCACGCTTGCCAGGCTTCGCGATGGCAAGCGAATGGGCTTATGCATTCTTCGCACGCCATCGCGGCTGGCTCGATCGCCTCTCCAAGCTCTTGTGGGGCCGCGCGCTCGAGCCGGAGCGCTATGAGCTGGTGAGCTGGGTATTCCTGCGGCTACTCGGCGGGATCTATGTTGCCGCGTTTGCGTCGCTCGCGGTCCAGATACAGGGGCTGGTGGGCCACGCCGGAATCCTGCCGCTGGACAACTACCTCGATGCGGCTCACCACGCGCTCGGCAGCTCCGCCTATCGACTCGTGCCCACGTTGTTCTGGCTCAACTCGGGCGATATCGCGTTGATCGCGGGGACCATTGTCGGCGTACTGCTCGGATTGATGGTCATCCTGGATCGATGGACGCGGCCCGCGCTCGTCGGCTTGTTCGCGCTGTACCTGTCGTATGTTTATGGCGGCCAGGACTTCATGAGCTTCCAGTGGGATCTGCTGCTGTTGGAGACGGGGTTTCTGGCCATATTCCTTACGGGCGGGTCCCGGATCGTAGTGTGGCTCTATCGCTGGCTGGTCTTCCGCTATTTCCTTCTGGCAGGTGCGGTCAAGCTCCTCTCGGGCGATCCGACGTGGCACGATCTGACGGCGCTCGAGCACCACTTCTGGACGCAACCCCTGCCAACCCCGCTGGCGTGGTACGCCGCGCAGCTGCCGCCTTGGCTCCTGGCCGCCGGCACAGCGGCGACCCTCGCCGTCGAACTGGGGAGCGTCGTCCTCATCTTTCTGCCTCGGCGCCCACGGGTCGTTGCCGCGTGGTGTTTACTGGCGTTCCAAGCGCTGATCCTGCTTACCGGAAACTACAATTTCTTCAACCTGCTCAGCATGTCGATGTGCATTTCCCTGTTTGACGATGCGGCATTGCGCGGCCTCGTTCCGCAGTGGCTTGCATCGCGGGCCGAAAGCCGCGCGCCGGCCGCAACGCGCACCGCCACCACGATCGCAACGGCGTTGGCGTTGGTCGTGGTGCCGGCCGGGCTGAACCGCATTTGCGAGGTTTTCACGCGCGCCGAGCTGCCGGTGGCCGGGGTGATCTCTGACACCCTGTCACCTCTGCAAATCGTCAACAGATATGGCCTGTTCGCTGTCATGACGACCGAACGGCCGGAGATCGTGATCGAGGGCTCGACCGACGGGCAGGCCTGGCGCGAGTACGTCTTCCGTTACAAACCCGGCCCGCTGACACGGCCCGCGCTGTGGAACATTCCGCACCAGCCGCGTCTCGACTGGCAGATGTGGTTCGCGGCGCTCGGTGATGCGCGGGCAAACCCCTGGTTTCAAAACCTGATGCTGCGTCTGCTCGAAGGCAGTCCCACGGTGCTGGCGCTGCTCGATTCCAATCCGTTTCCCGATGGTCCTCCGAAGTTTGTGCAGGCCAAGCTCTACGACTATCGCTTCGCCGACCGGAGCACCCGCGCCGCGACCGGTCAGTGGTGGGTACGTCAGCTCGCGGGGTGGTACTTTCCTCAGGTCACGTTGGCCGATTTCGGACGCGTCGCCGACTCCGAGGTCGCGCCAGCGCCAACGGCGAACGCCTCCGAACGATGACCTGTTGCGGGTGGCGGCTTGACCGCTCGTGCAGCGACGAAGATACTCGCCGGGATGACCGCGTTCGACGAGGCCGTGCTGCGGAACATGGGCGACGAGACGCTCCGCACAGGGGACCCGGTTCGCTCCCAGGGCCAGCGGCGGTGAGCGCGATGAATTGCGCTCGGCCCTGCAACAGGCCTCACCGGTAAAGGAGACGTCGGATGAAGAACTGGGGTGTCCTGCTGTTCTCGGTGACTCTTGCTGCCTGCGCGACCGCCCCGGTGACGCGAACCGAGCAGCTGTTCAGAGATGATTTGTTTGCCGCTCCATCAGAGCGCATCAGCGCCGATGATGTATTTGCGCTCAGCGATGATATGAAACGCTACCTGAGCGCGGAGATCGCCGGTCAATTGCGCGCCAAAGGTCCGCAGCGGGGACTTATCGACGCGCTCTATGACAAGACCCAGCTCAAGCTCGACTACGACGCGGAAAAGACCCGGAATGCAGCGCAGACGTTCGCCGCACGCGCCGGGAATTGTCTGTCGCTGGTCATCATGACCGCCGCGTTCGCGAAGGAGATCGGTCTTCCGGTTCGCTACCAAAGGGTGCTTGTGGACGACACCTGGAGCCGCAGTGGCGACAAGTATTTTGTAAGCTCGCACGTCAATCTGACGTTGGGCATAGGCCATATCGCGGACCGAATTCTGGACTACGACAGTACCCCGCTGACCATTGATTTTCTTCAGCCGGAGAGTATCCGTGGCCGGCGCCTGCGCGTGCTCGGCGAGGACACCATCGTCGCGATGTATATGAACAACCGGGCGGCCGAATCGCTCGCCCAGGGGCAGCTGAATAACGCTTATTGGTGGGCGCGCAGGGCCGTCGAGCACGACCCCAGATTCCTGAGCTCGTACAACACGCTGGGCGTTGTTTACCGAAACCACGGAAATCTGCAGGAGGCGGAGCGGGTATTGACCCACGTTCTCGAATTGGAACCCGCGAATACCGAGGTCATGTCGAATCTGGCTCTGGTTTTCAACGACGAAGGGCGCGTCGCGGAATCCCAAGCCCTGACCGGCAAGCTGGAGCAGTTGCAGCCCTATCCACCCTTCCATTTCTTCAACCTTGGCCTCGCAGCCATGCGCAACGACGATTTCAAGGCGGCGAAAGATCTGTTCGCGAAGGAAGTCGATCGCGATGCGTACTATCACGAATTCCGTTTCTGGCTTGCGGCTGCGTACCTCGGCCTGGGCGAAATCGAGCAGGCACGCAGAGAACTGACTATCGCGCTGGGAAACAGCACGACCCGCAAGGAACACGAGCTGTATGCGGCGAAACTCGATCGGATCAGATCACCGCGTCTCCATTAGCTCCAGATCGGCGAACGACCGGCACTCGCGGGCTGCGGTGCATGCCGACGGGGTTTTCGCGTCCCGTAAAAACATGATCAGCGCGGCGGCGCTCGTGCGCTGTCGAAAGAGCAGCGTTAAGCTGCACGTATGAAACTCCAACCGGCACCGGTAACCAAGCTCAAGGAATGCAATCATGAAGGCAGAAGACGAACTCCAGGCGACGATCGCTGCTATGACCAAACCCGGCAAGGGCATTCTCGCGGCGGATGAGAGCCTGCCTACGATTTCCAAGCGGTTCAAGGCTGTCGGCATCGATTGCACTGACGAAACGCGCCGCGCCTATCGGTCGCTGCTGATAACGACTCCCGGCGCCGAACAGTTCTTGAGCGGAGTGATTCTGTTCGAGGAAACGCTCGGACAAAGCGCCGAGGACGGCACGCCGCTGCCGCAGGTCCTGGTCCGCCGAGGCATCATGCCCGGTATCAAGGTGGACAAGGGCACGACAGCGCTTCCCGGCGCGCCGGGCGATCTGATCACCCAGGGATTGGATGGCTTGGCCGAGCGGCTGAAGGCTTACAAATCCCAAGGCATGCGCTTTGCCAAGTGGCGCGAGGTCTATGGCATCACCGACCACAATCCGACGCCGCTCGGTATCAAAGCCAACGCGGAAGTATTGGCGCGGTACGCCGCCATATGTCAGGGAGAAGGCATCGCCCCCATCGTCGAGCCGGAAGTGCTCATCGACGGCGAGCACAGCATCGAACGCTGCTATGAAGTTACCGAAGCGGTGTTGCACGCGGTTTTCCACGCACTGTATCGGCATCGCGTCATGCTGGAATACATCGTGCTCAAGCCCAACATGGTGCTCCCCGGCAAGGACCACCGGCCCAAGGCAAGCCCGGAGGAAGTGGCAACGGCAACGGTCAAGGTACTGCGCCGCACCGTCCCTGCCGCCGTGCCCAGCATCAACTTTCTCTCCGGCGGTCAGGCTCCCGAGGAAGCAACGGCCAATCTCAACGCGATCAATGTTGCGTACCCGCATGCCCCGTGGGTGCTGTCATTCTCCTACGCGCGTGCATTGCAGGACCCGGTAATGCATTCCTGGGCGGGCCGGACGGAGAACGCGCCAGCGGCGCAACAGGCGTTTTCCAGACGGATCAAGATGAACAGCCTGGCCCGTCACGGCAAATGGAGCCCGGAGATGGAGCGCGCGGCCTGACCCTCCGGAAGCGCCCACCGTATTGCACAACGGGCGCGTGGAATACCTGCGGTCTTACCTGCATCACGCGGGCTCCGTGCCCAGCGTGGGATTGGTCGTCATCTTCTATGTGCTGCTGCGGAGCGTGCGCGACTCCGTATGGCGTATCGCGTTGCTGTCGCTTCCCGGCACGGTCGCCCACGAGCTGACACGTCTTGTCGTCGGCTTCCTTGTTCATGCAAAGCCGCACGGGTTTTCAATCTGGCCGCAACCGCGTGGCAATACCTGGATGCTCGGTTCGGTGTCCTTTCGCAACATCGGTCTTCTCAACGGCGCGTTCGTCGCGCTCGCTCCGCTGCTGCTCCTGCCCATTGCGTGGCTGTGCCTCGTTCACGTTCTCGTGCCGCTGTGGATCGAGGCCAATGGGGATGGTGGCTGCTCGCCGGCTATTTGGCCGCAACCGCACTTTTCGCGGCGTTACCCTCGTTCCAGGACATCAAGCTCGGCGGCGCTTCGCTTCTGCTCTATGCCGGGATAAGCGTGCTGTTGTGGTGGGCTTACAGGCACCTTCTGTAATGCACATGGACACCATCGCGAAGCTTGCGATTTGACGCACTGGAGGGATGCGCGTACAAGAGAGGAGCAGGCTCCTCAAGCGAACTGCCAGTCGTCGCAGCCGCCTCGGCGGTACTCCTCTGATCTTCGTGTTTCTCCTTGACGCTCCGGCGGTCAGGCACAGCCCGCCTTTCCTATTTTCACGGAGAACGCGACATGGGCACAGGGGTCGTTGAATCGTTCAGCGCCGGGAAATGGCCAAGCGGCCCCTACTCGGCTTAGCGCTCGGAAGCGGTTCCGCGCGAGGCTGGGCGCATGTGGGCGTCCTGCGTGCGCTTGCCGACGAGGACATCGTGCCCGATCTCGTCGCCGGTTGCTCCATGGGGGCGATGATCGGAGCGTCTTTTGCCGCAGGACGCATCGAGCAGCTCGAAATCTGGGCGCTTGCCCTCAAGTGGAAAGGTGTCGTAGGCCTGCTCGATATCGGATTGCGGGGCGGGCTCATCAAAGGCGATCGCCTGCTCGATTTTTTTCGTGGGCAGTGCGCCGCGTGCCAGTTTTCCGAGCTGCCGCTGCCGTTCGCCGCGGTTGCTACCGATCTCGCGTCCGGCGAAGAGATCTGGTTGCGCGACGGCAAGGTTTCGGACGCCGTGCGCGCGTCGTGTACCGTGCCGGGACTGTTTCAACCCGTCTTGCACAACGGGCGTTATCTCGTCGATGGCAGCATCGTCAACCCCATCCCGGTTTCGCTCTGTCGTGCCATGGGCGCGGACATTGTGATCGCCGTCAGCCTGGGTTCGTCCAGGGAGCGACGCTTTGTGCCTGACCAACGAGTCGTGCCGATCGACCCCAGTCGAAACCGGCTCATCGGCGCGCTGCTGCCCTGGAGCGGCAATGGCGCTGACGTATTGAAGCATCGCGCCGTGCTGCCGTTGCCCTCCATGGCCGACACCATGCTCGGCGCGATCGATATCATGCAGGAAGCGATCGCGCAAAGGCGTCTCGCGATCGAGCCGCCCGACGTGCTGCTCACTCCGCGCCTGGGACTCATGGGGCCCTTCGAGTACTACCGCGCCGCGTTGGCGATCGCCGAAGGGCGTAAGGCAGTTGCAAAGATGCTCCCCGCCATTCGCATTGCCCTTGCCGCCTAGGCTTCTCGGCGTTTTCGCTAACGGGTAGCATTCCAGCACGGGTAAACGCGTTATTTGTGGCGGAGAAACGTAAACGGCCCGCATCGCTGCGGGCCGCATCCATTCTGGGATGTTCGACGCGCTGCCTAAGCGTGAGGCAAAGGCCTTCCTGGCCGATCCACCCCACGGGCCCAATCGGAATAGACATTTGGAGTCGTTTGGTTATCTCCAAGGAACTCCAGCGCGCCTGATCGAAACTGTTTCTCCCGATCGTCACGGTCGCGCGTCATATGGAGCAGCACTGCAAGCAGGATGCCCAGGCATCCGCCTGTCCAAAAAACGGCCAACAACCACCAACCGGAAACCAGGAACATGAGGACACTCTTTCAGAAGAGTCCGAGAGCTATACGCTAATAATCAGGCGCCTATCTGTCTGTCCGTTGCCGGACCTATATGTGTTGTGCGCGCGCCACAAGCGGGGGGTTTTGGGTTCTTATGTACGGTAGCGGACAGACCTTCTTCCCCCCGGATTGTAGCGTCGCAAGCCAGCCATGACCGGTTACGCTCATGCCATTCTTCTGATCGGGACCGATCCCGTTACCGCGGCGACGATTCGTGCGGCCCTCGCCGCACCGGCCGAGAATCCTCATGTAATCATCTGGGTCCGCGACCTCGCCAGCGGACTCGTTCGGCTGGGCGAGGGGGGCATAGACGCCGTTCTTTTAGACCTGGTTCTCCCCGATAGCCAGGGCATCGAGACCTTTGACCAGGTTTTCGTGGCGGCCCGCCGAGTCCCGATCGTGGTCCTCACGGGCTTGGACGGAGAAGACACGGCGCGCGAAGCGGTCCGGCGCGGCGCAAAGGATCGTGTATTGACGGAGCACGTCGACAGATCCTCATTTCCCCTGGTTCTGCGACACGTGCTGGAACGCACGGCGCTGGACAACGCGCTCTTTGTGGAACGAGAACGAGCGCAAGTCACGCTGAATTCCATCGGCGACGGCGTAATCAGCACCGACACTGAGGGCAAGGTAACCTATCTCAATCCGGTCGCGGAACGAATGACAGGCTGGTCGCGCGAAGCGGCGGTCGGCAGGAAGTTTTCCGAAGTCTTCCGTAGCATCGACGGCGACACGCGCCAACCGGCTCCGGACCCCATGCAATCGGCCGTTCAGGGGAACGATACTGTCCGCCTTGCCGTCAACTCCCTGCTCATCCGGCGGGACGGCCTTGAATCGGCGATCGAAGACTCAATCGCGCCGATCCACGCCCAAGACGGACAGATCATCGGCGCCGTGATGGTTTTCCGCGACGTAACCGAGGCGCGGGTGTTGGAGCTGAAGCTTTCTCGTTTTGCCCAGCACGACTCTCTCACTGGACTGCCCAATCGGATGCTGTTGCACGACCGCCTCAATCAGGCGATCGCATTCGCCCGGCGTCACAGAAAACACGTGGCGGTGCTCTTTCTCGACCTGGATCGCTTCAAGCATATCAACGACTCGCTGGGGCACGCGATAGGCGACAAGGTGCTGCAAGCGGTAGGCAAGCGGCTGGTGGCCGCCGTTCGCGGGTCTGACACCGTCAGTCGTCAGGGCGGCGATGAATTCGTGGTCGTGCTCTCCGAAGTCGAGCACGCCACGAATGCGGCGCGGCATGCTGAAAAGATCCACGCGGCGTTGTCGCCGGCGCATGCCATAGCGCAGCACGATCTGCAGGTTGACGTAAGCATCGGTATCAGCATCTTTCCCGATGACGGGCAGGACGCCGAAACGCTGATCAAGGGCGCGGACATCGCGATGTACCACGCCAAGGAAAATGGACGCAACACTTACCAGTTCTTCAAGCCCGAAATGAACGCGCGGGCGGCAGAGCGGCAATCGCTCGAAGCCCACTTGTTCCACGCGCTGGAGCGACGGGAGTTCGTGCTGCACTACCAGGTGCGGAAAAATCTCGAGACCGGCGCCATCTCGGGCGCAGAGGCACTCATTCGCTGGGCGCATCCGGAGCGCGGGCTGCTTCCTCCGGCGCATCTGGTGCCCATCGCCGAGGACTGCGGTCTCATTGTGCCGATCGGTCGATGGGTGCTGCGTGAAGCTTGCCTACAGGCTCAAGCGTGGCAGGCGGCCGGCCTGCCGCCAGTGCCGGTCGCCGTCAACATCTCCGGCTTGGAATTCCGGCACAAGGACTTTCTCGCCGGCATTCGCGCGATTTTGGCGGAGACCCGTCTGGAGCCCCGCTATCTCGAACTCGAGGTAACCGAGAGCATCCTCATGCACGATGTCGAATCCACAGCCCCCGTGTTGCAAGCGCTCAAGTCCATCGGGGTGTCGCTCGTCGTAGATGACTTCGGCACCGGCTATTCCAGCCTCAACTACCTGAGAGAGTTTCCGATCGACGCTGTGAAAATCGACCAAACATTCGTGCACAAGAGCACTATCGATCCCAATGATGCAGCCATCGTCAGCGCCATGATCAGTCTGGGAAGGAGCCTCCGGCAACGGGTCATCGCCGAGGGCGTGGAAACGCGCGAGCAGCTTGCCTTTTTGAGGACGCGATTCTGCGACGAAGGACAGGGGTACTATATCGGCCGACCGGTGGCCGCCGAAGAGTTCGCGGAGTTGCTTGGTACCCCCCTGCGACAGCCGTTCGCATCGGAGCGAGTCTCGGCCGTTGGCGCCCGGTAAAGGGACGGCAGGTAAACCGGAGGACAGGCACGGAGATCAGCCAGTTCACGCTGGAACATGGCTTGTGTCGTGAGGTACTGCTAGCTCGGGCTGCGCGGCTGCGGATGCGGTGCTTCAGTTCCAGTATTGACAGCGTGCCTGAGGTTCGCCCACGCGGCGACCTTTGCCAGGATGGTCAGGTCGGCGACCGGCGATTCGGCGTCACTGGACCACCTTATGCGTCCAGGTTGGGGGTTCTCTGCCTGCAACCGCCCCATTTGGTCACCAGCCACGCTGATATCGTCCGATATTCTATTCATTTCCTCAGTCGCGGAAATGAGTCGTGCGTCCGTAAGCAATGCCACGTCGTGGCTGCTGGCCATCAACCGCGCTCTCGCGATTTTGAAGAGAATAACCAGCGTCGAGCTACTGGGGACGTACGTTGACCAGTTCATGGCACGCCTATGATGCGTGTCGCCTAGGTGTGTCGTCTGTCCGGTAGCGCACGTAACGAACCCGGAGCCTCGCTCCAGCGGCTGCGCACGGATTCCCCTCGATCGCGGGCTCCGAGGAATATCAGCTCGAATGGTGAACGGTGCGGCCGGCGGGCGTGTACGGCGAAAGGGGCGTCAGCAGGGTGAGTCAATGCGGTAGCAAACGGTCATATTCCCGTTTGACGACTCCATAGCACTCGCAAACCCGGGCTTCCAACCCCGGGCGATCGAGGACGCTGATGTGACCGCGTCGATAATCTATCAAGCCCGCTTTCTGCAGATTACCGGCCGCCTCCACAACGCCCTGCCGGCGTACGCCGAGCATGTTGGCGATCAACTCCTGCGTCATCGTCAGTTCACCTGAGCGCAGTCGGTCCAGACTCAGTAACAGCCAGCGACATAATTGCTGATCCAGCGTGTGATGCCGATTACAGACGGCAGTTTGCGCCATCTGCGCAATCAACGCTTGCGTGTAGAGCAGCAGCAGATGTTGCAGCGGCCCGCCCTGGTCGAATTCATATTTGATTATCTTCGGCACGACCCGATATGCATCACCGCCGCTTTGGACGACAGCCTGGTTTGGCGCGGTGAGCCCACCAAGGAAGAGGGAAACGCCGAGCAAGCCTTCGTATCCTGTCACCGCGATCTCGGCCGAAGCACCATTGGCCATGACGTAGACCAGTGAGACGATGCAGTTCGTGGGGAAATAGAGATACGGCAACTCGCTGCCCGAGGTGTACATGACCTCGCCAAGAGGCATCGGAACGAGCTCAAGACTCGGCAGCAGCCGGTCGTAGAGCTCAGGAGGGAGGGCCGCGAGCAGGTGATTCTGCCGGGGAGTGGATGGTGCTGACATTGCAGACTATCCGATCAAATGCTTGAAACTCCCTTTATAGAGTGTGGTCAAGGTCCTTATGCCTGTAACATACATTATAACGCCATGTTTCTTTGACCGCTACGCATGAGCCCGCCGCCTCGGGGCGGGAACCGGTCAACTGCCCGGTGGTCACGAGCGGAGCATGAATCTGAAGCAAGGAATGGTCATGGATTCGCTTTCCTTCTTTCTGCACTGGTTGACGGATCCCCGCCAGGTTGGGGCTGTGGCGCCGTCCAGCCAGGCATTGGCCGCGGTGATTACCGGAGAGATCGAACCGAGGATCGCACCGGTGATCGAACTGGGGCCGGGAAGCGGCGCATTTACGCGGGCGCTGCTCGACCGCGGGATCCCAGAGCGGCAGCTCGCGCTCATCGAGCAGAGCCCGAGATTCGCATTCGCGCTCAAGCGACGCTTTCCCGACGCCCAAGTCCTCTGCGTGGACGCGGCGGCCCTGGGTTCCATCGACATCTTCCATGGAGAGGGTGCCGGCGCGGGCGTCAGCGGATTGCCGCTTCTGCTGATGTCCGCCACCAAGGTGAGCGCGATCCTTGCAAGTGCATTCACGCGCTTGCGGCCGGGCGGAGCGTTCTACCAGTTCACCTATGGCTCGCGCTCGCCTGTGCCCCGCTCGATCCTCGAGCGCCTGGGCCTGGCTGCGACGCTCATCGGTGGGACCCTCGTCAACATCCCGCCCGCGGCGGTCTATCGCATCGAGCACCGTCGCGGGAGACAGCCTGGCGCGTCTCAGGGTCTGGCCGTGCGCAGCGCGCGGCACCCACGCAGCGGGCGATCAGACGAACTGTCGCTATGACTCGAACCTGAGGTCGAGCCGCTATTTGACGATGTAATCGAGTATTGGCTATGGCTTCGGCCGCAGATGCTACCGGTCTGCAATTCGGTCCTTGGAACCCCGGGATTCAGTCGCAGGTTCCAGCGCTCCTGCGCCACCATTGCACGATTTTTCGACCGGAAAACGTCTTCACCGAAGTTGGCGGCGCCGGAGAATTGCATGATCTCACCGGCCTGGAATTCAGAGAGCTCGTGGCCTTCCGGCCGCAACGGATGGCCCTGCATGAAGTCTTGGTTCGCGTGACCGCTGAGATTTCGGTTCCCGACGGATCGCGCATCGAAGATCTAGGCATCAATTTCCGGCAGATGACTCGCGTGCTTCTGCAGGCGTGCATCGACCCCAGAATGAGCGAGATCGATGCGATCTACGATGCGGCCAGGCGCAGGCTTTCGGAAATCATCGAGAACGAGCTGACGAGACTTTTTGCCGCACCAACCGAGGCTTCCGGCGCCGCGGTGCAAGCGCGAAAGCGCGAATTGCCGAGCTTTTTCGGACGCGGGCGCGCCCTTGGCTCGCTCGCCGACTCCGGCGCGGGCGACCAGCGGCAACTCATCACGGCCTGGGAGACAAAGGCGCGCTCGTCGAGTCATGGAGCGGAGGAGGCCGCATACCGCGCCCTTTCTACCGTCGTATCGGCGTTGCTCGTCCGCCACGGTCGCGTCTGGGGCAGCCGCGGGCTGATTGCGTCCCTGGTCACCGACATGGCGTGCAACCATTTTGGGAGCGAGGAAGTCGGCCGGCTGATCGAACCATGGTTGAGAGATGCAGCCAAGACCGAAGGCTACAGCCTCCTACCGCGGCAGGACCGGCCAGTCGTTATGAATACCAAGGGGCCTTCTGCCTCGGGCAAGAGCAGCTTGCGTCCGCTGCAAAGAAAGCTCGCAGGCGACATCGGTGTGAGTTGGAACGAATTTGCGCTGATCAGTCCGGACATCTGGCGCAAACAGTTGCTCGACTACGACACCCTTGGTCCGGTCTACAAGTACGGCGCCATGTTCACGGGAGAGGAATTGCAGATAGTCGATCAGAAACTGGATCGCTACATGGCGCGAAAAGCCGAGCGCGGAGCCATGTCGCACCTGCTAATCGATCGGTTCCGTTTCGATAGCTTCGCCCCCGATTCTGACGAGGCGGGCAGCAATCTGCTGACGAGGTTCGGCCAGATCGTCTATCTTTTTTTTATGATTACACCCCCTGCCTCGCTCGTGGAACGCGCCTGGAAACGAGGGCTCGAGGTCGGCCGATACAAAGCCGTCGACGACACGCTCGCGCACAGCGTCGAGGCGTACTCGGGAATGCCGCAGCTTTTTTTTACCTGGATACAACGCGCTGACAAGCGCGTGCATTTCGAATTTCTCGACAATAGCGTGCACCTCGGGGAGCGCCCGCGCACGGTCGCGTTTGGCTGGAATGACGCGTTGAATGTCCTGGACGTCAAGTGCGTGCTCGATGTCGAGCGATACCGCAGGGTAAATATCGATGCCACAGCTCCGGAGTTTCTTTACAGCGACACGAGGCTTCTGGCGCCAGAGAACAACACGGCTTTTCTAAGGCAATGCATCGACAGATTTCGTGAGGTCAACTTCGCGGATCAGAATACCGGACGCATCTATCTGCGTATTGTTTCCGGGAGGCCCGTATGGACTGAGCGAGAAGCGCTGGAGCAGGCGGCGTCGAACCCCGACACGCGCGCTGGCGTGCTTGCCGCGGCTTCGGCGGCATTCGATCGCGCGATACCAGGCTCGGATCGGCCGAAGTATCTCAGCGATGTGACTGGTTTCGACCATCCGCATACCGTCGGTCGCTGGGGAACCTCCGGTTAAGCCCGTTGCGGCAAGCAACGCAACGGCGCCGAGGACAACGCGCGGCGGCGGCGCGAGTGACGGTGAGCGCGCTATCGGGAAGCGGGTCACAACCTCGCATCTTCGATACTTTGACTATAAAATATCTGAAAAGTGGAGACATGCAGCACGCGCGGTTTGCCAGCGTCCCCGTTCGTGAAAAAAGAAACAGAGGAGCCCGTTCATGACAGCCATGCAAGCATTTGTCGCGGCCCGCCGCCTTGCCTTCGCTGCATCGATGATCGCCGCTGCACTCGCGCCCACGGCGCTCGCGTAGACGAAGTGGGATATGCCCACGCCCTACGCAGACAACATCTTCCATACGCAGAACATCCGCGCCTTCGTGGACGACGTGAAGAAGGCCACCGCCAACCAGGTAGAAATCACGGTCCATTCGAACGCCTCGTTGATCAAGCATCCCGACATCCTGCGCGCTGTGCATCCGGCCAGGTGCCCATCGGCGAGATCCTCATCTCCCAGTTCGGCAATGAGGACCCGATGTTCGAGCTCGACAGCCTGCCTTTCCTCGCCACCGGCTACGACAATGCGTGGAAGCTTTATCAAGCATCCAAGGACACGCTCGACAAGCGTTTCGCCGCGCGCGGCTTGCGCATTCTGTATACGGTGCCGTGGCCCGGCCAGGCGCTGTTCTCGAAGACGCCGCTCAACACAATGCAGGACCTGAAGGGTGTGAAATTCCGCGCGTACAACCCCGCGACCTCGCGCATCGCCGAGCTTGCGGGCGCAGTGCCCACCACCGTCCAGGCCGCAGAAGTCTCACAGGCGTTCGCAACCAACCTCGTTTCCGCGATGCTCACCTCGTCTTCCACCGGCGTGAGCTCGAAGGCGTGGGAGTTTTCCAAGTTCTACTACGATACCAATGCCTGGCACCCGCGCAACGTGGTCATCGTGAACGAAAGGACGTTCCAGCGCCTCGGCGAAGGCGAGCGCAATGCCATCCTCAAGGCCGCCGCCGACGCGGAGAAGCGCGGCTGGCAGATGTGCAAGGAGAATGACGAGAGCGGCAAGAAGATCCTCGCCCAGAACGGGATGCAGGTCGTGCCTCCGGGCAAGGATCTCGTCGACGGTTTCGTGAAGATCGGTCAGACGATGCAGGCCGAGTGGGCCAAGCGTGCCGGAGCCGAGGGCGAAGCGGTCCTTTCCACCTACCGCAAGTAAGCCCCATGAGGCGCTTCCTCGACCGCCTTTACATCGGTGCGGGGGCGCTGGCCGCAGTCTTCCTCGCGGCGATCTGCGTGCTCATGCTGGCGCAATCCGCCGGCCGCGAGCTCGGCATGCAGATTCGCGGCGCCGACGACATTACCGCGTGGCTTTGCGCGGCCGCGGCTTTTCTGCCGCTCGCCTACACCTTCAAATCGGGTGAGCTGATCCGCGTAGGACTGCTGCTCGACCAGCTCTACGAGGCGCGCCGCAAGCTCCTCGAGATCTTTTCTCTCGTCGCGGCCGCGCTCGTCGTCGGCTACATGACCTGGGCGGTCGCGCGTTTCGTCTACGAGAGTTTCAGGATGAAGGAGCTCGCCCAAGGGCTGCTCCCCATTCCGATCTGGATCCCGCAGGTTTCGTTTCTCGCCGGCGTGGCGGTCCTCTTCGTCGCGATCGTCGACGAACTGGTGACCGTCCTCGCGGGGCGCAAGCCCGCCTACCGCATTGCCGAGGAGGAGCGGCACACGCGCGGCGAGTTCGGCGAAGGGCTGTGAAGTGACGACACTGCAGATCGCGATCCTTCTGCTCTTCCTGCTGTGCTTCTTCCTCGCCGGCGGGCTGTGGATCGCGTTTGTCGCTGGTTGCCGTCGCGTGGATCGGGATGGCTTTTTTCACCAACACTCCGCCGGACCTGAATCTCTTCCAGTCGATGTGGGGCTCGAGCGCGTCGTGGACGCTCGCAGCACTCCCTCTGTTCGTCTGGATGGGCGAGATCCTCTACCGCACCAAGCTTTCGGAGGAGATGTTCGCCGGGCTGTCGCCGTGGCTCAACTGGCTGCCGGGCCGGCTCATGCATGTGAACATTATCGCGAGCGGGATCTTCGGTTCGGTTTCGGGCTCCTCGGCCGCGACGTGCGCGACCATCGCAAAGGTGGCGCTGCCGGAGCTGAAGAAGCGCGGCTACGACGAGGAGGTTTGCCTGGGATCACTGTGCGGGGCGGGCACGCTCGGCATCCTCATTCCACCTTCTATCATCATGGTGGTCTACGCGGTCGCCGCCGACGTCTCGATCATCAAGGTGTTCCTCGCGGGCTTCATCCCCGGCGCCATAGTGATGGCGCTCTTCTCCGGCTACATCATCGCGTGGGCGCTGCTGCACCCCGAACGCACGCCACCGCCGGACCCTCCTATGACATTCGCCGCGAAGTTGCGCGCATCGAAAAATCTCATCCCGTGCATGCTTCTCATCATCCTGGTGTGCTGGGTGCTGATCGCAGGGTACGCCACGGCAACCGAAGCCGCGGCCTTTGGCGTGCTGGGGGCGCTCGGCCTCGCGTGGTAGTCGAAGTCGCTCACCTGGGAGAACCTCGTCGCGAGCCTCATGGGTGCGACCCGGCTTTCGTGCATGATCCTTTTCATCCTCGCGGGCGCCACGTTCCTCACCGTGACCATGGGCTTCACGAAGATCCCGATGGCGCTTGCGGAATGGGTCGCATCGCTGGGGCTCAGCCCCTACGCGTTGATCGGCGTGCTCACGATCGTCTACATCCTCCTGGGCACCGCGCTCGACGGCGTCTCGATGATCGTGCTCACGACCTCGATCGTGATTCCGATGATCCAGAAGGCGGGATTCGACCTCGTGTGGTTCGGCATCTTCATCGTGCTGCTGGTGGAGATCGCCGAGGTGACACCGCCCGTGGGCTTCAACCTGTTCGTGCTGCAGACGATGAGCGGAAGGGACAGCTTCTACGTGGGCAAGGCGTCGATCCCGTTCTTCTGCATGCTCGTCGTCTCGATCGTCATCATCACCCTCTGGCCG